>CAPGBJ010000041.1 GCA_948616425.1 uncultured Oscillospiraceae bacterium | reverse complement strand
TACGAGATTCGGTTACGTGACTGGAGTTCAGACGTGTGCTCTTCCGATCTCCATGGCCCCGCAAGAGCCTGAACCCGCACCGGAACCCCCTCCCCAAGCCGCCCCTGCCGGCAAGATGAGCCAGGACGACATTGAAAAAATGCTGGCCTCCATGGCTCCGCCAGAGCCCGAACCTGCGCCGGAGCCCCCTCCCCAGGCCGCCCCTGCCGGCAAGATGAGCCAGGACGACATTGAAAAGATGCTGGCCTCCATGGCTCCGTCAGAGCCCGAACCCGCACCGGAGCCCCCACAAAAAGCGCCGCCAGAGGAAGAGGTCTCCTATATTAATATCATGCAGACCCTGGTGGAAGAGAAGGCCCCCCGCTATATCAAAATGTTTGGGCTTTGTCCCTGCAAGCACTGCGAGGCAGATGTCATGGCCCTTACCCTATCCAATTTGGTTCCCAAATATGTAGTTCTTGCCAAACGAGATGTAATCCCTATGCTGACCGTGTACGAGGGTCGGTTTAACTCCACCATCTTTGCCCAACTCACACGGGCTTGTAAAACAGTCATGGACCATCCTCACCACAATCGAACCAAATAATCCGTGCCATACAGACTTGACGCTCCCTTGTCCGGTCTAAACGCTCCCCTGTCAAGCCCTGATAACGTATGAAGCGCGCGCAGCAATTTTGAAAACTGCTGCGTGCGCTTCACAATATTTCCTCAGCACTCCAACCTTTCTTTCCCTGTCAATTCAACTGTTTCCCCTCCATATTCCAAGAAACAGCCCTTATCATGGGCATAAATCACTCCCACCGCCTGCAAATAGGCATAGACGATGGTGGTCCCCACAAATTTCATGCCCCGCTTTTTCAAGTCCTTTGACACAGCGTCAGACAGCTGCGAATGTGCCTTCCCCGTCTCATAGATCACTTTGCCGCCGGTCCAGTGCCAGAGGTAGTCTGAAAAACTCCCATATTCCCGTTGGATACTCCGAAAGACCTTGGCATTATTGACTACCGCTTGAATCTTCAAACGATTACGGATGATGGCGGAATCATGTTGCAGGGCGGTCAACTTTTTATCATCGTAGGCGCATACAGTCTCCAAATCAAAGCCGTCAAACGCCTGTCGGAACGCGTCCCACTTGTTTAGAACACACTCCCAGGACAAACCCGCCTGAAAATTCTCTAAAATCAGCATTTCAAAGAGCTTTCCGTCCTCATGAACCGGTACACCCCACTCGCAGTCGTGATACCGAACGTACCGAGGATTGTTGGGATTGGCCCAGCAGCAGCGGGCTTTTCCATCCGGCCATTCCATCTTCACCGCCTCCTACTGTCTATGACTTGTTTCGTCTTTCTCAACATCAGCGCGCCTCGGCACAGATGACATCAAAATAGTTCGTGCTGCCTTGTCAGTGATCTCCGTGACAACCTGTCAGAAGTGGAGATGCATTGTAAGTCCTTCGTTTGAACCGTCGCCGCTCAATTCGTAAAAGCGTACTCGAAGCTGGCATACCGGTCTGTGTGCTGAAATAGGAGATCCCCTCTGTGCCAGAAGCGGTAACGCACTTCCGCGCAAAGGCTCTCATGGATTGTCCGTTCCATGCGGCCCTCCACCGGCGCCCGGAGGGCCTGTCTCCGTTCGTTCAGCAGCTCTGCCTCCAGACGATATCCCCCCTGGCGGATGATTGCGCCAGAGGAGGACCACTCCTCGATTTTCGCGCCCCGATAGGTCGCCAGGCGGTACTCCTGACCACGAAAAAAGACGGAGCAGATACAGCCGGTGAATCCCCCCACGGGGAGAGGCACGGTTGCGGCCGCAAGCATCAGGCTGCCGCCTTCCGGCCCGTCCCAAATGCACTGGGTCCACAGGTATGTGCGGGGAAAGGAGCGCCCGCGGTCTGTCTCAATATACCCGATCCCGTTGGAAAAATCTAAATTTTCACCGTTCAACTCCAGCGTTCCCTCCAGGGAGTGCCCCATACTGATGACCCCATGGGAACACTGCATTCCCGCGAAAAATCGAAATGGTCCCATGATGTCAGACCGGAGAACGGTAAACGGGCCATAGTGCAACTTGCCGTGAAGGGAGAGGCCGTCCTGTTCAATATGGAGGACACTCCCCTGACTGCTGAAACTGGACTGCCCAACTTGCACCCGAAACGGCTGCCGGGAATATTGAAACTGCACATCCCGGCATTCCAGCCACCACACTTCATCATTGGAAATGACTTGGAGCGACGCAGTGCGGCCCCCTTTGTCGTCGATATGAAAGGCGGGTATCAGCGCGAGCGTCTTTCCCTGTGGACTCTGGTGCTTTAAATACCACCCTTCAAAATAGGGTCCCGCCCCATTTGTACTGCGGAAAAAAACCATGATTCTCATCACCCCAGATTCAGTTTTCCCTGAATTTGGGGATTTTATATGGATTTTCCTCCATTTGAGGGGGCAAGTTTTGGTGCTGAAGGTGGGCTGGAAGGCCATCATCCCCCAGAACATACCGGAGCCATCAACCAGGGGCAAAATCTGTTCCGGAGGGGCAATATCCGCAGGGTGGGAGCCAGTCTGTTAGACTGACATACGACAGGGATGCGGTGAAATTCTGGCCAAATCCATCGTCTGTTTCAGTGATATGGACATTCAGTGCAGGACACTCAACGATATACTCACGCAACGCCTCCCAGTCTGTACCATCCGGCAGATAGAAGTATTCCGCGTTTACCCTGCTGCCGTATAGGGGAACCAGCTTGATAAAGCTGTCTGACAGTTTGACGGCCAGAGCACCATCCGGGGTGTCAAATAGCAGGGACAGGAACCTTCCCCCCTGGTCAAAAGAGTAGTTCCCCGAAATATGTTCCATACGCACGTCAGATAAATAGCGGTGCAGAGCTGTTTCATCGGTACAGACGAAAGCGCCCACATTTATGCTGCTCAGAACATACTGCTCCGGGGGCCGGGACTTGTAAATCACATCAGCCCCCGTACTCTCCCCGTAGGCAAGGGCGACATAGCCACAACTCATACAGAGCAGGAAGAACACAAGCCCGACCACCAGCGCACCAGAGGGTTTCTTCTTGGGGGCAACCACACTTTTCAGCCGATAGCGCAGGGCATTGGCGGAGGCGGACAGGCAGGTGGTAAAGCCCTGCTCATCCCCGGCAGTCCTTAAGAGTAAATCAGCATATTGACATCTGGTATCAACATCAGCATCCAGTAGGACCGTTTCATCACAGCTCAGTTCCAGATCCTCAGAGCTTTTTCTCATAGCCATCCACATGAGGGGATTGAACCAACACATAGCGGAGCAAAATACCAGAAAAAATTTATTCCAGGAATCCTCCCGGCCAATATGGATTAGCTCATGGCGGAAGATGAGCGACAGTTCCTCAGGGGTGTACTCCCGCTCCGGCAGTACCACCCGGATCGACCGTTGAAACAAACCCACAGACAGGGGCGTTTGTATATTGGGTGAAGCCACAAGCTTGAACTTCGGCTTGCGGAACCGGGCAGCTTCTATCTCCTGATGCCATATTACCAGAACTGTCGAATCCACAATTGGGGAGGCCCCCCGCAGGATACGTGTGCGAAAGGTCAGATGGGAGACGACTTTCCAGCCCAGAACGGCCAAAAAACCAATCAACCACACAGCCAGCAACATCTGCACGGAGATGAGAGGGGCCTCTATCACCCAGCGAGGTTCAGACAACTGCATATAGCTCATCTGGGTCAAATAGAGATAATTGGGGAGCATCCACAGTACAGCACAGGCCCGTGCGCTGATGTGTCGCCGCAAAAAAGGCAGGGCAGGCATCAGCAGAAGATAGTACAGGCAGATATGGAGAAATACTCCAAAGCAAAAAGCGAGCATGATCTGTATGGCCTCTTCTCTGCCTGTGAAAATAAGCCCCATACTCAGAATCGTCAGCATACACACTGGGAGTAACAGGCCAGAAATATAGGGCAAATATCTCTGTCGGTTGCTGTCCATATTGCTGTCGGAATCTCTGTCAAATACCACCAGGGCGAACACTACACTGAAAATCAGGGCAAAGAGTCCCTTCATAAAAACTTTCGTAGTCATAATGCCCCCCTCTCCAGAAGTTCCCGCAGCAGGGCCAGTTCCTCTTTCGTAAGCCCACTGTCGCACAGGGCTGCGGCAAAGGCGGGCAGACTTCCACCACAGACCGTCTGCACAAAGCGTCGGCTCTGCTGCGCAAGGTAGTCCTGCCTTGCAACCAACGGGGTATATCGTGCGCTGCGGCCTTCCTTTTGAATTTGAACAAACCCCTTTTCTGACAGGCGTGTGAGCACGGTCAGCAGGGTGGTCAGCGCCATCGGATGGGTATCTTTCAGGATTTCGTTGATATCTGTCCTGGACACTGGCGGCTCACAGGCCCAGATGGCCTGCATGACCTCTAATTCCGCATCCGGCAAACGACGGATTGTAGTTTCCATAGAAACAGCCCCATTGCTCTACAAGTATAGAGTTTATTATATTCTACAACTATAGAGTAAAAATGTCAACCCTGTTACGCAGCAGTGGAACAGCAAACGAATATTGTGACGATTTGGGATGCCCACCCAAACTGGAGGATTGGGCAAATAAAATACGACTGCGAGGATCGCAAAATCATACAATATGCAAGATATTTCTCCAATTGATCATCACATTGAAGAAAACTGTCTGTGATATCTCCGTAGTCAAATAAATATCCCCCGGCATAAGCCGGGGGGCGAACTGCAAAAAATTAGACAGACCACCCTCTTGGTGGTCTGTCTATAATTGGTGGCACAAAGAGCGGGGCAGACGAACACCCTGCTGTATTCCGGCGTCAATTTCCTTTAAGGTAATCGTGCGATCATCGTCGGAGTAATTAAAGGTAATCACTACCTTGTCATCGTAGACAAACACCGAGTTGACGAAAATCTTTATCAACTGTTTCTGGCAGGCCTCGTTGGTGTAGTCCATATCAACAAACCTGAGCAGGAAATAGAGGATATGCTCCTTCTTCAGCCCCAGGTCCTCCCGCAACTTCGCCGCTGCCAGCGCGTTTTGGAGCTCCGCCTTTTGTTCGCCTAGTTCGTCCATGCGTTGCTTTGTTGCGTCGTTGAATATTCCAGCCTCGATTGCCTGGAGCAAATTTGCCGTGGCTTTCTCTACCTCCGCCAGCGCCTTACGGAGTGACTCTGTATAGGTGCTCTCCGCAATAAACTCCAGCAAATCCTCGTTCCGGATAAGGGCAATCACATGGTTCAGTACAAGGTCCTCAATCCACACGCGGCGGACAGGCTTCTTGTCACAGTTCTTCTTTCGCTGCTGCACGCAATAGTAGTAGTGATGGCGCGAACCCGTATGGCTGGTGCCGCTGACGCCCACCATCATGGCGCCGCATTTGCTGCAAAACAGCTTTTCCGTCAGCAGATAGTCAGCCTTGGAGTTTTTATGTGCCGCCGCCTTTTGATTGTACTTCAACATCTCCTGGACTTTGTAAAACACCTCCGGTTCCACGATAGGCGGGATAGCGTCCTCAATTCGGATTTCGTCCTTGTAAGAGTAGACCCCAATGTATTTTTCATTTTTCAACACGGTACGCAGGCTGTTGTTGGTAAATGGCCTGCCGCGCTTCGTTCGAAGTCCTTTGGCATTGAGCGTCCGGATGATCTGCGTGATCGTCTGCCCTTGGGCGTAGAGATCGTAGACAAGCCGGACGGTGGGTGCGGTTTCCGGGTCAATGACAAACTTTTTGTCCGGCCCTGTTTTGTAGCCCAGTGGACGGTTACCGCCGGTGCTCTGTGCCTTGGCGGCGCTGGCCCGCTGGCCTCGCCGGATATTTTGGGACAACTGCTCCGAGTAGTAGGCCGCCATGCCCTCAATGACCACCTCCAGAATAATACCCTCCGGAGTGTCCGGGATCATCTCGGCAATATAGTGAATTCTGACGTCGTTCTTTTTCAAATGGTACTTGTTCAGCGCAATTTCTTCCTTGTTGCGGCCAATACGGTCTGTCTTCCAAACAATCAGCGCGTCAAAGGCGTGCTTCGCGGCATCGGCCAGCATCAACTGAAACTGCTCCCGGTTGTCGTTCCTGCCAGTCTGAGCTCTATCGCAGTATTCGTGGATGATGGTCAGTCCATGGGCCGCCGCATACTTCTGTGCCTCGGCAAGTTGACCCTCAATGGACTGCTCGCCCTGCCGGTGGCTGGAGTAGCGGGCGTAAACAACAGCGTTCACTCCTGCTTCGCCCCCTTTATTGGCTCCAGATCCAGGGCAAGCCGGGCGGTGTTTTTGTCTTTTAGCGACGCTCTGTCGTAAGCCATTGCCACCTCCCGGGCCTCCACTGTAATCTCCCCCGCCTTGTAGCTCTCGTTCCCCGTCCATACCTCCAGCGGCACATCCAATGTTTTGGAGATCTGTAAAGCGAACGGTCAAAGATTGAAATTGAACTGTATATCCACAAGATCGACCATCCCATTGCGGGGATGTATCCGGAGTTATATGGATTGGAGGGGCTGAGGATCTATGCATACCGATCTTAAAAAAACGCTGACGGCGGTTGGCCGCTGTCTGCCTGCTGAGGGGGAACCTATCTGGGAGCAGTTGCGTCAGATGTACGATTTGACCCTGCGGCTTATGAGCCAGGAACTGTCCGTGATCTATGACCGGGAGGCGTTTGGCCATCCGGTGGGACAGGAACAGCAGACATTTGCCCGGAGACAAAGCGCGGGGGTAAATAACGGCGTTGCCGTTATTCTGACGATTGCGGAACCGCTGCCTGCCATGAAGAAACTGACCGAGGCCGTCGAGGAGCATTGGAAAGCTATGCTCCTCGCGGCCATCGGAGAAGTGGCCCGGCAGAGTCGGCTCCCGTATTTTGAAAAAGCGTTTGTGGAGATGGAAATCATCACACCCAGAGGGAGTGGCAACGCCAGGCTGTGGGACACCTCCAACCGGGCCATCCAGGTCATCCTCAATAATTTGAAGGGCGTCTTTTTTGAGGACGACAGTATGGAGCATATGGCCTTTTCGGTGGTGGGACGGTGGGGTGAAAAAGGCGTCACGATTATCCGTGTTTCGGAACTGAACCAATCACGTCAAACTGGGGTTGGGTGTTTTTAACCGAAACCATGGGATTTTGAAAATGCCATGGGGAACAGGGTTAAACACTATGGACCAAGGCGCAAACGGCTGCGATGTGCAATAATATTACAGTCGAAACAGTCATGGGGGACGCCCTTTACAGAGGGGTTCTGTGAGGAGGTCCCGCACAGCGGGACCTCCTCACAGAACCGGCGAGAGGCGCGGGAAGAGGGCTTGCGTCAAATTTGACGCAAGCCCTCTTCCCGCGCCGGCAGCCGCACATTGTTCACTGTTCCAGGTTCAGCGGCCACCTTGTTTATGCCGGCGTCTAAGGCTCCATGCAGGCCGGTTTTCGAGGCAACCGACAGCACGCGTATTTCAATGTTCCATCAGAAAAGGGGGTAAGAAATGTCAGCAAATACATACGGCTACATCCGTGTCAGCACCAGAGAACAGAACGAGGGCTGGCAGCTTATAGCCCTGCGGGAGATGGCGGTTCCAAAACAAAACATCTTTATGGACAAGCAGTCTGGCAAAGACTTTAACCGGCCACAGTACAAAAAGCTGCTGAAAAAATTAAAGCCGGACGACCTGCTCTACATCAAGAGCATCGACCGGTTGGGACGCAACTACGGGGAGATTTTGGAGCAATGGCGGATACTTACCAAAGAGAAAAGAATCGACATTGTGGTGCTGGACATGCCGCTGCTGGATACTCGCCGAGGCAAGGATCTGATGGGGACCTTTCTCAGCGATATTGTCCTGCAAGTGCTGTCCTTTGTGGCGGAGAACGAGCGCACCAACATCCGCCAGCGTCAAGCGGAGGGTATAGCGGCGGCAAAGGCCAGAGGCGTTCGGTTCGGCAGACCGCCCAGGCCATTACCGGAAAGCTACTACAGTGCCTATCAGCGGTGGAAGGCTGGAGCAATCACAGGGACAGCAGCGGCGAAGGAGTGCGGGATGCCGCTGTCTACCTTCCGCTACCGGGCGGAGATTTACGAAAATGCTAAGTTGCTGTAAAAGGGGCAATTTTACAAAAATGTGTACCTTCCTGCAAATATACAGCTTTCCACATACTGTCTAAGAATACCACAAAGAGTACCAATTTTCAATACCTCTTTTAACTTTTTTCAAGGACAACACAGCCTTGCAGGAAGGTACACATTTTCGTTGCCATAAATGCTGGGCAGCCCTTAAGCCGGTGGCCTGACAAAGAAACGCAATCCCGAAGGAGATGTACTTTGTGTGCGTAAAATGAGTGATTTTTTCAACATATATTATCGATTTCCTGCCAGAAAACAAATACGTTCCAATGAATCACCAAGGTATAGCTGTTTTCTTCTTGTATTTTTATACTCAGTGCTCTTATTGGGCGTCCCCGCCTATGCACTTGAATCCACCGGTCAACCGCCCCCTCCGAGTGCTGCGGGACTGTTTTCCTGGAGCGCTGAGACAGTCAACAAAACAGACGGAGAACTGTTCAAGCTGATGAAGGAACAGGGATTGACGGTCTTGTATCAGAACATCTCCAGCAAAAACAGCCGTCAGGAGCAGATGTCTGTCTTTGTAGAGAGTGCCATGAATGAGGGCATTACAGTCTATTATTTGACCGGGGACGCATCATGGGGCCTGGACCCGGATGGGGACAGGCTATGTGAAGCAGTCAAGGATGCTGTCGCCTATAATCGCAGAATTAAGAGGAAATTTCTCGCCCGGCGGGAAGCGGATGGGAAGCAATGGAATACCATTCCCCAACTGGCAGGGATTGTGTTTGATGTAGAGCCCTACACGTTAAAGGAGTGGGATGAGAATCCTGGCAAGGTGATGGACAGCTTTGTCTCCGGTATGAAGGAAGCATATGCTCTGGCGCAGGATTACGGCTTGGAGGTCATTGTCTGTATCCCCTTTCACTACGATAACAAAGGACAGCAGAAGGGGCTGGAGGAACTGATCAAAAACGGCTGTGACAGTATTGCGGTGATGAACTACTATCGCGGCGCAGAAGTTAAAAACATTGCCACGGAAGTGGAGCTCGCGAGTAAATACGGCAAGGGGCTTATTACCATATATGAATTGCAGAAAGCGGATGGCAGCAGCGTGAAGGAGATCAACACCTATTACAACTCCGGCCTCGCCGCCTTGGAGAGGAGCTACCAGAGTGTGCTTGAGGCATACCCGAACCAGACCATCTCCATTGCCTACCACGATTACAAGGCGCTGAAGGAGGTGCTGAAAAAGTGAACGAAGTCCTGCGGCAGGAGAGAAAATTTCTCATTGGCCTTCCCGATTACTACTATCACAGCGGCAATTTAGCAAAATTCATGCTGGAGGACCCCCACAACCGGGGGGATGGCTACCCTATACGCTCCCTCTACTTCGACTCGCTGGAGGACCGGGACTTTCAGGAAAAGGTGGACGGGGTGGCCATCCGGCGGAAAATCAGACTTCGCTGCTACGGCCCGGACAGCGATTTTGCCCTGCTGGAGGTGAAACAGAAGGAGGCGAATTTGCAGAAAAAGCGTTCCCTTCGCCTCTCTCGGGATGCGGCGACTTGCTTGATCCGGGGAGACTACAGCGTCCTGCTGGCCTGCCCGGAGCCGCTGGCCCAGGAGTGCTACGCCGTTATGAACATCCACAGTTACCAGCCCTGCTCGGTGGTGGAATACCGCCGGAGAGCATTTATCACCAGGGAAAACAAGATTCGAGTGACCTTCGACCACCATATTGTGGGTACGGAGAGCAATTTTGACATCTTTGACAGCCAACTGACCCAATATCCCCTTCAGGATTCGTCGCTGGTAGTGCTGGAGGTCAAATATAACGGCTTTCTGCTCAGCTATATCAAGGATATGCTCAGTGACTGCGCCGCCGGTGAAATATCCGTCAGCAAATACTGCCTGAGCCGTACCGTCGGCAAACACTTCAATTTTTAAGGAGAGAAACATTATGAGAGAGTATCTTTCACAGCTGATTACAGAGAGTGGAACTCTCACCTCGCAGGAGATCGTATTACATATTATGGCTTCCGCAGTATTGAGTATTGCCATTTACGTTTCCTACTGGTATACCCACTCCGGAACGGCATACAGCAAAAAATTCAACGTGTCCCTGGTGACCCTCACCATTCTCACAGCTACCGTTATGACGGTCATTGGCAACAACATCGCGCTGTCCCTCGGTATGGTGGGCGCCCTGTCCATCGTGCGGTTTCGCACGGCGATCAAGGACTCCCGGGATACCGCTTACATCTTCTGGACCATCATCGTGGGCATCTGCTGCGGCGTAGGCGACTATCTGGTGGCCGGCGTGGGCACGGCCATGGTGTTCGCGGTGCTGCTGGTTCTAGGACGGGTGCGGAATGAGAACCGCATTCTGCTGATTATCCGGGGAGCGAAGGAAAAGAGCGCGGAGATGGAGCGGACCGTGTTTTCCTATTTTGACAAGCGTGCCCTCCTTCGAGTGCGCAACACCACGGCGGACCACGTGGAGCTGATCTATGAAATGACCCGGAAGGTCTGGCAGATCAACTATCAGAAGGACATAGACATCTCCGATGCCCTGTATGCCCTGGGCGGCACGGAATATGTAAACACCGTGACCCAGAGCGATGAGATCAGCGGGTGACGGCCATGCGACGCGGCATAATTGCGATGGCGGGCACGGCGGTATGCGTGCTGCTGCTGGCCATCTTTTTTCAGGATCTGGAGGGCCGGACCGGCGTGCTGCGGTACCAGCAGCACCGGGAACAGCCCTCCGAGGAGGCGCTGGGTCCCTGCTCTGTCTGCGGCGGAAAATCGGAATTGTGTACTCATCTGCCCATTATCCGGATTGAAACCGGAGGGCAGACCATCCCGGGCCGTCCCTACGAGGGGCCCGATGGTGTCACCGCAGGCTACTACACAGGGAATTTCGGCGAGGAGGAGATCCTGGTTCAGTTTTCCACTGTGAACGGGGAAGGCGTCTGGCACCACGGGGACGACGCTTCCACCGATGAGGGAACCGCCCTGTTTCGCTACCGGGGCAACAGCTCCCGGTGGTTCGCCAAGGGCAGCTTCCGCCTGAAAACGGTGGAGGAGGACGACCCGCTGACAGCCCGGCGGCTGGGACTGCTGGGGATGGACAGCGGCGAGGAGTGGGCCCTTCACGGCCCTTTTCTGGACAAGACGCTGATGCGCAACTATATGTGCATGAACCTTTCGGCGGAGGTAATGGGCACCTGGGTACCGGAGACCCGCTTCTGCGAGCTGGTGCTGGACGGGGAGTACCAGGGCGTCTACCTGCTGATGGAGACCATCGACGTGGACGAGAATCGCCTGGACCTGGGGGAGTATACACCGGGGGACCCGGTGCTGAGCTATCTGGTCCGTATTGAGCCATATACCAACCCGGCAAAGGTTCTGGACAATTTCACCCTCTATTCTTACCGGATGGAGCCCGGCCGTCATTTGGAGCTTCTTTATCCCGGAACCGCCAACCAAACTCAACAGGTGAAGCGTTATGTGCAGGCGGATTTCAGCGAAGCGGAGCGGCTGCTTTACTCGGTGGAAATGCTGGATGGCTCCGACGCATGGAGGCAGGAACTGGATATGGACTCCTTTGTCAACTACTATATCCTGATGGAGTTTTTCGGAATCAACGATGCCTTTGGCGCCTCCACCTATTTTTACCGGGATGTCCGGGGTAAGCTGTCGATCGGCCCGGTGTGGGACTACAACAACGCCTTCGACAACCTCCTCCGGCCCATCGACAGCCGGGAATTTCTGCTCTCCCAGCGGGGTTGGTTCGCTGAGCTGATGCAGGACGAGGACTTTGTGGAGCGGGTCATCTCCCGCTACCGGCAGCTGCGCCGGGGGATTCTCTCCGAGGAGCGTCTGCTGTCCTATGAAAAGGAGATCGAGGAGTGGCTGGGCGGCGCGGTGGATCGGAATTTTGAGGTCTGGGGCTATACCTTCGACCCGGAGCAGCTGAGCACACGGGAGCGCCAGCGCCCTGATCCGATTACCGGCAAGACCCTGCGCGAAGCAAACCCTTCCAGCTATGAGGAGGCGGTGGAGTGGATGATGGAGTATATTGTGGACCGGGGTGAGTGGATGGACGAGCATATCGACTCCCTGCGGCAGTATTGCCACCCCTCCCGCTTTGCCAACCAGATGCTGGGTTAGGAGGGAAGGAACATGAAGCGATTTATGTCGGCCGCCGTGCTGCTCCTGGCCCTTGTGCTGGGCGGGTATTGGGCCATATTCTACGGCGGCTTCTATCTTCCCTTTGGGGAGCGGCCCGCGCTGTCCGTCCCGTTTCGGGCGGAGGGGACGGAGCTTCATCGCTGGGACGGAGAGAAATACACGGCGCTTACCCTGCGGGGAGTGGATGTGACCTCCAGCCTGCCGGGGCACTACGCCACCGCCTATGACGCCGGGGAGGAGGATTATCTCCGCTGGTTCGAGGCCATTGGGGACATGGGTGCCAATGCCGTCCGGGTGACCAGCGTCATGGACGATGATTTCTACAACGCCCTCTATACTTACAATACCAGCCATGACCAGCCCCTGTACATGCTCCAGGGCACTGATATCAGCGACTACGCAAATGACCGGTCCAAGGATGCGTATCACGCGGATTTCCTGAATACGCTGCTGGAGGACGGCAAATCCCTGGTGGACATCATCCACGGACGGAAGGACCTTCCCGCCGTGGGAATCCGAAGCGGCGGCGTCTACCGGCGGGACATTTCCCCTTGGGTAGCGGGCTTCCTGGTGGGCACGGAATGGCAGCCGGACACCATCTCCTATACGGATCACAGCACCATCCGTTCCGGCGAATATCAGGGCGACTACTTCCAGACAACGGAGGACGCCACTCCCTTTGAGGCGGCGATGGCCCGGGTCATGGACGAGATCACCGCCTATGAGACGGATAAATATGACACGCAGCGGCCTGTTGGGTTTCTCTGCGACCCCTCCTGCGACTTTCTGGAATACGAGGAGGTCTATGCCCGCCAGCTGGAAAAGCACGCCCAGACGGATCCGGAGCATGTGACGCCTCTGCCGTCCATGAAGGCGGGGCGCTTTGCCGCCTACCGTCTCTATGACTTTTGCGACAGCTTCACGGAATATCTCTCCGCCGCCCAGAAGCAGTCCATCTCCCCGCTTCTGGCGGGGCTGGACACCAGTCAGCCCTACGGCGGTTATCTGGAGCTGCTTGCCCGCTATCATACCATGCCGGTGCTGGCCGCGGGGTATGGATTTTCCTCCGGCCGGGGTGCCGTGGAGCTGAACCGCGCCCCTTTGACCGAGGAGGAACAGGGCCAGCGCCTGGTGGAAGTCAGCCGGGCTCTGGAGGCAGACGGCTGGGCGGGAGGCTTTGTCTCCACCTGGCAGGACGAGTGGGAGCGGAGAAGCTGGAACACGGCCTTCGCCGCAGTGCCCACGGAGCATTTCCTGTGGCACGATCTGCAGACGAACAGCCAGAACTACGGCCTGATGGCCTTTGCTCCGGGAGAGGAGGCCGTCTGTATTCTGGACGGCGATCCCTCCGAGTGGAAGACGGAGGACCTCCTGCTGGAGCGGGACGGCCTGCGGCTGTCTGCCCGCTATGATGCGGAGGGTCTTTATCTGCTGCTGGAGGGGATTAGCCGGGAGGAGCCGGTCTACCTGCCGCTGGATATCTCCCCTGAGATGGGGAGCCGTTCCTGTGACCACCCTGATCTGGCCTTTTCTCGGGATGTGGATTTTCTCCTCTGTGTGGACGGAACGGATAACAGCCGCCTGCTGGTACAGGAACGCTGGGACCCCCTGCGGGAGCGCTTTTTGTACGAGACAGCGGGAGACGACCCCTTCCTGGATTTCCCGGAACAGGACAGCGGCGTCTTTGTTCCAATCGGCATGGCGGTGCAGAACCCCCTGCTGGTGGAAACGCTGACCCCGGAGACACGGGTTCTCCAACGGCTGGGTGTATGGGAAACCGGAAATCTGACCCATGGAAACGGAAACAGCGAGGTGGAGAACTACAATTCCCTGGCCGATTTCTGCTTTGGAACGGGATGTGTGGAAATTCGCCTTCCCTGGCTTTTGCTGAATGTGGGAGCCCCTGCCTCCCTGCTGGTTCACCGGGACTATTATCAGCATTACGGCGTGGAGTTCAAGCAGATTCGGGATATCTGGATCGGGGCGGCCTGGGACGGCGAGGAAAACGGGATCCCGATGGAGTCGTTTCGTCTCAAGAGCTGGAAGAGCCTGGAGTATCGGGAGCGTCTGAAGGAGAGTTATTATATTATGCAGGCGTATTGGAAGGGAGGAAATTAAGGTGCGGTTGCCGGTCAGGGCGGTTATTTACTTTTACATATTTATCTGTGTTGTCCTGCTGCTGTTTAATCTGCTGTATATCTTTCGCTCCGGCAGTGTCAAACGGCGGCAGAAACGGAGAGTTCACCGCTGGGAAACCTATTTGGACAGCTTTCTGGAGGGCAGGCCCGTGTGGGATTCCGGCGAGCTGCTCCGCCGGCTGAAAGACACCGAGGAGCTGATTGCCTTTTATGCGGCGATGGAGAGTCGGAAGGACACGCATCCGGAGGCGGCGGCACGGTTCTTCCAGGAGAACCGTCCGCTGGTTTTGGAGCTTGCGGGGGTGTATCAGAAAAAGGACGCTATGGAGCAAGCGTTTTTCGCCTATGTAATCGCCTCCTTTTATCCCTCGGTTGGGGATAAGGGAGGCCCGTTGGCGGAACAGCTTCTAAGCTATCTGGAGGGTTCTACCGTATACAGCCGGGAAAATGTACTCAACGCTCTGTACGCGCTGGGGAGCGCCCAGTCGGTGGAACACTCCTTTGTCCTGATGAGCCAGAGGGGATGGTATCACGATCCCCGGCTTCTGTCCGATGGATTGACCCGGTTCCAGGGGGATCAGGACGCTCTGGCGCACCGTCTTTGGAAGAACCGGAGACAATTGAGCGAATGCTTCCAGGTGGGATTGATCCGCTTTGCCGATACTCTGAGTGATGACAGCTTCGCGGAGTATTTCTTGAAAACGCTGGAAACAGAACAGCTTCCTGCGGAGACGCGGTTCGCGCTGGTGCGCTATTTTCGCCGACACGCCGTCCCACACGCGAAGCCCGTGCTTTTGCGGCTGCTGAGGGGAGACGCGGAGGGGAAACGGGACATTTCCATCGCGGCGGCGGCTTCCTTAGCGTCTTACCCGGACAGTGAAACCAGGCAAGCCTTGAAGGATGCCCTCCACAGCCAAAACTGGTATGTCCGGCAAAATGCGGCCCGCTCTTTGAAGGCGATGGGCGTTACATGGGAGGAAGTCCAGAACAGCTCCGGCAAAGACCGCTATGCGGCAGATATGCTGAAATACATTTTTGAGGTCCCGTCCGCCGCCGCAGGGCAGAAGAAGGAAAGAGAGGCGTTAGCAGCAGTATGAGCGAAGTGGTTTTTCAAATCCTGCGGTGGGTAGAAGCCTTTTTCCTGTTTTATTTATTGCTCTATGCTTCCTATTTGTTTCTTTCCGTTGCAATGGGAGCTTGGCGGCTTTATCATCAGGACCGTATGCGCGCCATCAAAAATGAGCTGAAGCACGATTTTTATTTCCCCGTCTCTGTTCTGGTGCCCGCCCACGATGAGGAGGTCACCATTTTGGACAACGTAAAGTCCCTGCTGGATCTGGACTATCAGCTCTATGAGGTGATCGTGATAGACGACGGCTCGAGTGACGAGACCAGCCAAGTGTTGATTGACTATTTTCATATGAGGGAGGTCAGCCGCCCCATTCGGCTGAGTATTCCGTGCAAATCAATTGAAGCGGTCTACGAGGCCCCGGATACCCGGGTCCGGCTAACGCTGCTGCGAAAGGAAAACGGCGGGAAGGGCGACGCGCTGAATGCGGGCATCAACGCATCCCAATACCCCTATTTTGTATGCATTGACGCAGACTCCGTGCTACAATGGGATTCCCTGGAGCGCATTGTTCAGCCGCTTTTGGAGGACGACAACGTAGTGGCAGTGGGAGGTTTGATCCGGGTAGCCCAGTGTATCAAGTTTAACCCGGATGGAGAAGGCGGCGCTCACCGGGAACTGAGCTATCATCTGCCCTGGAACTTCCTAACCAGTATGCAGGTTATGGAGTATGACCGCTCCTTCCTGGCTTCGCGGATTCTTTTGGATGGCTTCAATGGAAATCTGATTATCTCCGGTGCGTTTGGCTTGTTCAAAAAAAGTGTAGTCATTGCCGCCGGAGGATATGCCACGAATGTGCTGGGGGAGGACATGGAGCTGGTGGCGAAGCTTCACGCCTACTGTCGGAGCAACATGGAGCGGTATTCCATACGATATGAACCCAATGCAGTCTGCTGGAGTCAGGCACCTTCGACCTTGCCGGACCTCTTCCGACAGCGCCGCCGGTGGCATATCGGTTTATTCCAATGTATCACCCAGTATCGTTTCATGTTCCTGAAATCCCGCTTTGGAATGGTGGGTACAATTTCCTACCTTTACTATCTGCTCTATGAGTTGTATTCGCCTATTATTGAAGTGGCCGGGCTGGCCGTGACAGTTGCGGCGGCTCTTGTGGGGCTGCTCAACGCAAAATTCATGTTCCAATTTTACCTGTTGTTTGCGATTTATAGCTCAATTCTGACGATCACCGCATTTTTCCAGCGGATTTATACGCAAAATATCCATATCAGCCGTCAGGATGTCCTTCGCGCTTGTATTATATGCCTGATTGAGAACATTTTTTTCCGGTTTGTCTTTGATTTCATTCGGCTGAGCGCCTTGATCGGCTATCAGAAAAACAAAGGGATCTGGGGGACCATCAAACGGGTCCGGCACAGTGAGGCCCGGTAAAATTCCTGACAAAAGAGAAGACAATGGTATCTATTTTAGCGAAGAGTCCGGTATTCTTTCTTGTGGCCCGTTGATTTCCATGTTTAAAGCATATTTGTCGTGACGCAGGTCGCTTTTTTCAAAAAATGTAGAGCCAAGATCTCATGACCTTGGCTCTACATTTGCTTTTACCGCAAATACGTTCCTGATAATATACAGGGTTCGTATTTGCGCGTTATGGTGGACCTGAAGGGGATCGAACCCTCGAACCTCACGGATGCGAACCGTGCGCTCTCCCAGCTGAGCTACAGGCCCAAATCGGCATCTTTTACATAGAAAAAGTTGTGAATTCTAAATTAACCAAACATTCAGCTTTCAGGGAAAAGACCAACAAATCACGCAAGAAAACAGGAGAGCAGAAATTTTGGTCGGATGTATCCTGCGGATACAGACTGAACCTCCTCCCAGCTGAGCTACATACTTGTCGGATTTTATCTGTACGATTTCTCACATTTGCTCTGCTCGCTCACCTGATCTAGTAGGCCTTGCCCAGCGGACTGCACCTTCTCTCAGACGGACTACAGCTCCAATACTTTACTCTCCTTCAGACAGCTTCTATATTATATCAGATTTTTGAGAAATGTAAAGACTTTTTTGCCTTTTCCTTCCCCTGACTTTTATAAATTTTTGCAGTCAATGTCACTCTTGAAAGCCACCTGATTCTCTTTTAGGGAACTCCAAATTCGCTTTTGCGTTCCTCCGGGAGAAAATAGCCTTGTGATTCCCGCCCCCTGCGGGGGCGGGAACACGAAAAAGAATTGGGACTTAGGGAAAAATGCGGCTGGCGCCGAACATCTTTTATTGTTCTGAATAAGAACCTCTATATTGCGGTCTTACAGCAGCTAAATTTCCCGGCAATCCCCTACCGACAGATAAAGCAGAAATCAACGACTAAAAATTGATACCTTTTCTATCTGCCGGGAGACCTTGTTAGATCAGTCTGGCTCAACTGTCGGTCAAGTCCGCCCATAAGTCAACGATAAGTCCCAATGTCCTGGCGGCACATTCCCCATTTGTAAACGGTGGGCAGCTTCATAAATCACAGACCTGCGATAGGCTCGCCCACACTGTCCTCAAATAACTTTTATATTGAGCTAGACCGTCTTCCACAATATAGGAAGACGGTCTAGCTTTAACACGCTTGTATTGGATTAGGGCCTACTTCTCAATCAGGCTTTTCAACATCTGCGCAACCTGTACACGGGTAGCTTGCCCTTGGGGCCCCAACCGCCCGTTGCCGAAGCCACTGACAATACCATTCTCCACAGCCCATTGCATGGCCTTCCGGGCATAGCCGCTGATCTGATCTTCATCCGCGAAGCTGAACATATTGCCGGTAGCAGCCGGGGAACCTGCGTACCGCCAAAGCATTGTAACCAACTGCTCACGGGTAATATTTCGTTCAGGGCTGCTGCCGTCACTGACACCGTTGGCAATCGCCCACTCGACGCCCTTTTCATACCACGTGGTGCCGCCCGAGATATCCGCACCATCAAAGCGAGCCAAGACCGTCACCAGCATAGCGCGGGTCATGGGCGCATCAGGGGTAAAGGTATCCGCTGATGTACCTGCAAAGAGCTCACGGGCAGAAACGAAGGCGATAGCATCTGCCCCCCAATACTGGGGGGATACGTCCACAAAGTCCCTGCGGTTATCCACGATTTTCACCGTCGCCCCATCAGGCAGCGACGCCGTCACGCCATTCGCTGTGGGACAAGAACCCTTGATGACCTCCTGTCTGCCATCCGCGTGGACGACCACCACCACGGTGCCGGGAGTTGGGGCAACAGCGGGGATCTCCACCTTGACCAGTCTTTCACTCCCTGTGTTCACAACCACAGTGGGCGCGCCATCGGTATTCGGGGCAGCCTGCATCTGCGGAATAGGCAAGGTGACGGCGGTACCGCTCTGCTGAGCAGAGCTGACGGCCGAAGCAGATAGCTTGACCTCTGCCTCCACCCTACTGGCGGCGCTGGTGGTAACGGTGGCAGTAGTACCATCTTTCTGTTCCACAATGACTGTGCTGGAGCCGTCCGGCTTGGCAATGGTCTCGGCTTTATTGCCCGCCTTGTCGATTTTCCGGGTGGTCACAGTACCGTCCTTTTTGGTCTCAACTACAGTTCGGGACCCGTCCGGGTTTTGTGTGGTTTCTGTGATGGTCCCAGTGCGCCTGTCGGTCTTCGTTACAGTGACAGAGCCGTCTGGGTTCCGAGTTGTGGTCGTAGTAGTGCTGGGCGGGGTATAATCACTGGAGCTGTTGCCTCCGCTGGACGATGAACCGCCCGTGGCGGGAATACTGCCCGTTTGACTGTAGCCGCAGACGGAACAAATTCGATGCCTGCTGCCGCTCTGGCTGGCGGTTGCATCCCGGTCAATCACCCAGCCGCCGTAGCTGTGTGCTCCATAACCGCTCTTGCCGCTATTCCCAGTGATACCGCAGTTTTGGGCCAAGCACTCATGCCAGTGGTAGTCGCTGTCTCTGCTCCAGTCCGAAGCCCAGCTGTGCTCGTGTTTATCAGGTGTAGAGGGAGTTTCCGGCAGCTCTTTATTGTAGTGTATCGTCGCTCCCTCCAGCGCCGCTGTGACGGTGGGTACTTTTTGTATCCCGCTCCAATCTGCTTCACTTCCGCCAAAATATACATCATTCAAAGTACGGGGAACCGGAAATGCAGACATACCAATTTCCATTACGCTGTCGGGAATGTAGATAGAACTCAGGGGGCAAGATGAAAAGGCTGACTCTCCGATTCGCGTTGCACCCTGCGGAATATTCAGACTGGTAAGAAAGAGGCAGTTTAAAAACATATAATCAGCGATACAATCCACTTTTTGAGGCAGTGTCACTTTATTCAGCTTCCAGCACCGAGCAAACATATAATTGTTCATTATCACTGGCTCATTCGCGGTACTTGGCTTAAAATTTGCTTCTGTCATTTCCGAACATTCCAAAAACGCCGAGTCTCCTACTGAACGGATACTGGCGGGCAGTGTAATAGAGGGGAGCTTTGCGCAGGCCCGAAAAGCCCCCGATCCAATTGTCTCCAATCCCTCTGAAATATTAACGGAAACAAGATTTGCACAACTGCGGAAAGCATTGTCCCCGATGGTCCGCACACTACCAGGAATATTTACAGAAACCAATGCGGACCCGTAGAATGCATCACTACCAATCGTTGTTACACTGCCAGGAATGGTTACACTGAGTGCTTTGCTGCCATAAAAAGCCCTGCTCCCTACATTGGTCACGCCATTCTCAAGGATAATGGTCAAGATTTTATCCGTGTAAGCATTCCAGGGCGTCTCCGAAGGCTCGGAAAAATCCGACATGGCACCGCTGCCAGAGATCGTCAGAGTACCCGCCTTCGTCAATTTCCAGGTCAGGTTCCCAAAGCTCCCACTGTCAATCTCTTGCCCAGCTGTAGGGTCATTCGGAGGCATGTAGCCCTCTGGATAGCGGGTGATGAAGTAGTTGGCGGCCTCAACCTCTTCCCTTGAAATGGCACGACCCCAATGGACGGTACCGGCTCCACCATTCACATGGTAGTTTGCCTCGGCAATCACAGCGCCACCATCCGTCACCTGGAGTACGATTACGCTATGGCTGTTGTTCTGGACCCGCAGAATGTCTCCCGCCCGCACATCAGAAAGCTGAAAACTTCCCGTGGTAAGCGTCCTTGCAGGCAGGGTACCGAAGGCCTTATCGCTGAGCTCAAAAGCAAAAGCTGCACAGCCCGTACCGCCGGTGATATTCCCTGCGACGGGTCCGCCATTCCAGGAATAACTATGGTTTGAATCATCCCACGGTGTTCCTTCGCAATAATCGCCTTGGTCCTTCAACGCAATCAAAGTCTCATAGACTACTTGGGGTGTGGGAATATTTCCCTCCGCATATACAGCTGGTATAACTGATATGCACAGACATACTGCCAAAGCAAACGAAAAAATTCTCCGTTTCAAGTCTTCGCAACCTCCTTGCAGATCTACATTGTAAGGAAAAACGACTCCTAGCGCCTGAACTTTTGATACAGCAAACGACATTCTCTATCATAGTTGCTTGCTATCAAGGGCACTGTGCAACAAGAAAAGAAGAACAGAGAACCGCTCACTTATGCAAGTAATGGATTCTCTGTTTTTATTGTGTGTTATATATGTCAGCACGAACAAGCTAGCATTTACAACACTGCTGGGTCACCATAAGCCCAATATCTTGCGGTTCTTCTGACAAAAGTGTCCAAACCTATGGATTTTTCTCCACATTTAGGTCTGACTGTTTTGTAAATTAATTTACACCGTAGGAATCCCGTCACTGGTTTCCATCAAAGCGCGCCACATGTTATCCACATCACTCAGGCACTGGAAATATGTGTTAGTCAGTAGGTTGACCGGAATCTCCAAGGTCTCCGCCAGATCCCCGATCACCTTCCAGTCCGCCCGCTCATAGCTCAATATCAGGTCATACAGATCGCCGCACCGGCCCGAATGGAACAGCAGTGCGTCCTTTACCTCCTGAGCAATAGGCAGATCTGCCAGAATTTCTTCCATAGGAGCCGCAATCAGATAATTCAGTGTAGAGAACATCCCCAGCAAGTAGGCTTCATTCTGAGAAATCGGCATATCCTTTGCCAGCTTCATTAAGGCACTGCTAAAACTGGCGCGCATGAAGGACAGCTTTAAGAACTCCTCCTGACTGGCATCCGGACCTTCCTCTCCATTTCCAGTCCCCAGCAGATAGATCCACTGGCGCAACTGTCCTAATCCCATTACAACAATGGCTTGATGAACGTCGGTAGCTCGGTTACGCAGGGCAAAATAGCTGGAGTTCACAATTTTCAACAGACTGTAAGTTAAAACGGCGTCCATAGAGATAATCTGTTCAATTTCTTCCACATCCGGATCATCCCGGTTGATGGCCACCAGAAGGCGGAAAAAGCTGCTCTGGAGGAAACTGCTGGAGTGTACTGTGGTAAACAGTTTCTCTGCTACCCACAGCCCCTCCATCGCGTCAACCTCCATGATAAAGGATTTTTGATATAATTCTTCTGTATCCACACCAATTGCAATACACTTTTTTCCCATGCTGTGGGCCAATTCCACAATATTGCGGATACTCACATCAGCGGCAGTCTGAAAATTGATCTTGATATAGTCAAACTTATCAATGATAGAGAAATATCGGGGAGAGAACTGAAAATCATTTACAGCTAACTTGTATCCATCCTTGGCGTATCGCTCCAAAAAACGCATCGCCAGAGGATGAATAATAACATCCTCTCCCACCTGAATCACCAAATCGCTGGCAGCAAATAGTTTGGGTGTCTGCTTCATCAACAGATTGGTGGTAAAGGTCATAAAGTTGAGCGACCCCTTCAACACCTTGTCAGTATTTTGTGTTAAAAAACTGTAGACAGTGTCTGCGGCAGCAAAATCATTGCTGTTCGTCTCATCTATTGCATACGCCTGGTTTTCACCGTGGTACTGAATCTCATAGCCAATAATTCCGCCTTTCAGGTCCTTGACAGGCTGACGGACGATATACTTACTGCTTACCATTTCGCTCACCTTTATCCATCTTGCTTTGTGCCCAAGAGATGATCCATCACATCCACCAAATGTCCGATTTCTGGCTTGCTCATCTGCTCATCTGCCCCCAGCTGCCGCCCTTTAATCCGCATCTCCTCACTGATCAAAGATGAGAAGATAATTAAGGGGATTGCTTTATACCGAGCGTGATCCTTTATCAGTTTAGTCAACCGGTGCCCGTCCATCTGAGGCATCTCAATATCCGTAATCACTAAAGCCACATCTTGGAAGAGATCCCGGTCTTGGGGCAGAGCACTCAGGGCCTCCCAGAGTTCACGCCCATTGGGGAACATGCGCAAGTTGACATACCCCGCCTTACGCAGACACTCCGCAATCATCTTGGACAAAAGAATAGAATCTTCTGCAATCCAAATGGGCTCGTCACTGCGTTTTCTGGGTCCCATCTGATCAATCTCATTCACCTGAATGGTGGTCTCAGGGGCAATTTCGGCTACAATGCGCTCAAAGTCCAGAATTGTGACCAGGTCCTTACCGCACTGGGCAATTCCTGTAGCAACCCCTTCCGAACCTCCAGAAACCGTTTTGTCCGGTTTGTGGATGTCAGTCCAGGAAATACGGCTGATGCCCACCACGGTGTTGACCCGGAAGGCGATAAACATTTTGTTAAAGTTGGTAATAATAAACAGGTCCTTCGCGCCCTTTTCCTTGTCAATCCCCAGGTATCTGGGCAGGTCCACTACAGTGATGACAACGTCTCGGGGTTTAAAAATACCCTCCACTGCCGGATGAGCATGGGGCATAATTTTGACCGCAGCAGACATGATAATCTCCCGCACCTTGGCCACGTTAATGCCATAGAGGCTTCCGTCAATGGTGAACTCCATGATCTCAATTTCATTGGTACCGGACTCCAGAAGGATCCCGCTGCTGTGAACCTCAGCCATTTCTGACACTCCTTACTCTATTCTAATTTCGATCAAACTTTCTTAGAAAAAGATATCCTTCTGACCATAGGACCGTACACAGCCCTGGCCGCTACCCACATCGAAAAACAGCGTCCGTGCTACCTTGCCGCCCACCTCCTGGCCCAGGAGGCGAATATTCTCCCGCTTTAAAATAGCGTTGACACTCTCGATATTCCGTTGTCCGATGTTGCCCAGACCGCTGCCTCCAGCTATCTCAAACATCTTTGCGCCGCCTGCAATCTTCACCGTCATTCTGCTGCGCATCGCACCTCGGGCCTCCATCTGCTTCAATGTCTCCCGAATACCGGTATCTGCGTATTTTAACGGATGGGTACGCCCCGTCTCCATATTGATGGGCAGCATGATATGGAGCAGAGCCCCTAACCGCAGCCGGGGATCATGAAAACACAGGCCAATGCAGGAGCCCAAAGCGTAGGTCACCAGAACGCCCTCCCCCTGGGCCATCTTCATATCGGCAATTCCTACAGTTAATTTGCTGTCACTCATCGCTCACGCCCAGCTTCCTCAGCAAGAAATTTAAAGAACGCAAATCAGGAGACAGCATGAGGTGGCTCGGCACCTCTTTGCCGTCGCACACAAAGTTCCCGCCAATCGTCATCAGGTAGTCCGACATACCGCCATACTCAGCCATGGGTACCGCCAAAATAGCGCCTTGCATGTCCACTGCAAAGGCGGGTACTGTTAAATTGACATCAATTCCAGCCAGGCCGGACAGGGCGGTCACAAAGGCGGAAATCATAATGTTCCCTATCTCAATCAATGCAGACCGCTCCAGCTCCGCCAGTTCCTCATAATCCTGAATACTCTGCCCCAGCATTGTCTCCAGAATAATGTTGACCAACTCCAGCTTCTGCACGGACAGCATGATACCGCCCATATCGCCGCTCATCTTTACCAGGACGCCGGCAGTCACCGCCTCCGGGCCGCCAATCCACTCGATAGCCTCATTATAGCCCATAATGCGCACCTCGGGCAGAGTAATGCGCACCTCTTTCCCCAGCATTTGGGACAGGGCAGTAGCCGCATTCCCTGTTCCGATGCTGCCAATCTCCCTCAGTGTATCAATTTCAAGGGAATTCATCTGATCGTATGTCTTAATTGCCATATGCTACCTCCCCCATCAGCTGCGCAGGCCATTGATGGTCTGCTCGATCTCGTCAGAGGTCTGAACCATCCGCAGTGCATAACTGTAAGCCCTCTGGGCCTCAATCACCTTAATCAGTTCCTGGGCCAGGTCCACGTTGGAAGTTTCCAGCATACCCCGCTGCACCTGGCCAGTCCCCCTGTACAGGTCGCCATTCTTATCAATTGGCGTGAAACGGCCGCTGTCTGCATGGAGCATTCCATCGTAGATTCGGTAGTCAAAGACGCCGATATCCAGCTCAGCGCGGCGGTCCAGGGGGTCAATGACAATAAAGTTTCCTCTGCTGTCCAAAACGCAGCGCCCCTCGTTATCGGACAGACGCCACTCCTCAGTGGGCTGGGGCTCAATCTCCTCGCCGGTCACTGGATCAATCTCTGGTTCAGCGTCCTCATCAGGCGGAATTTCAAACCGCGCCATCATAAAGGCGCCATCCCTAGTGAACGATATTTCTCCATCTGCCGGGTCGTACAGGGCAAAGAAACCATTTCCCACAATGGCAAAATCGAACACCCGGCCAGTGTCGGCATAGCCGCCCGACTCATAGTCCACGCTGGCCTTTACCATCTTGGTTCCCGTCCCTTTAGGCAACCGCTCCTGGTCGATGCCCGTTACATTGCCATACATCAAGTGGTGGAAGGTGGCCCGCTCTGCCTTATAGCCATAATTGTTCACATTGGCGATATTATTGGCCTGGACATTCATACGCTGTTCCTGTTGCCAAGCCCCCACAGCACCGGTGTAGAAGGACATATTCATTTCCGCTCACACGCCTTTCTTTCAAGGGATATCTATAGCCAACTTTACAGCCGGCCAATGTCGTTGACCGCCTTGGTAATGACCTGGTCATAGATCTTGCTCATCTGAGCGGCACTTTGAAGGGCCCGCTGGGTGGTCATCATCTTGACCATTTCCTTGACCATGTTTACATTGGAGCGTTCCACCCACTTGTGGTGAATAATCGCGCCCTCATTGACCTGGGCCCCCTGGCCGGTGAACAGTCCATAGGGGGTGCGCTCTAAGGCGTTGTTATCCTCAAACATAAACACACCCAAGGTAGCTATATATTCGCCCTCCTCCACAGAGAGACCGCCCCACTTATCCACATCCAGCCTATCAGTGGGCAGCTGGATGGGATTCCCCTCCCGATCCAGTACCCGGCCCAATTCAGACAGACACAGGTAGCCCTCATTGTCCAAGGTAAAGCTGCCCGCCCGGGTATAGGCTACCCCGTTCCCGGTGTCAATCGCAAAGAAGCCCTCCCCCTGGATGGCAAAATCCAGAGGCAGATTGGTCTCCTCAAAGGAGCTCTGTCCGAAGTCGGTATAAAGCTGATCCGGGGCTAAAATATGGCTCTGATAAGTCTCCATCTCCTGATAATGAGACTTGATCTTGTTGCCGATGCGGGACACCAGTACCTCGTCAAAGGTGCGGTCAGTATACTGCTCTGCCTTATAGCCCGCCGTGGAAATATTTGTCATATTGTTGGCCACCACATCCAGCCTGCGCCCCTGAGATACCATCCCAGAGGTCAGGTTGTAAAACCCCTTCATCATCGCGCAAAACTCCTCTCGTTCCGACACTCACTTACTGCCGGTCATATACTGGTTCATATACAGCTTTAGCTTCTGAATTGCTCGGGAGTGGAGCTGAGAAATACGGGGTTCGCTGACCTCCATCACCTGGGCAATCTCCTTCATACTCAAATTTTTCTGGTAATACAGGGAAATCACCGTCTGCTCATTCTCCCGTAAAGACTCAATGGCCTTTGTCAAAGTCTCCAACAACTCCTGTCGGAGCATGGAGTCCTCTGGACGCCCTCCCGAGGTATCGTCGGGCAGTTCTGCCCGGCCGGTCTGTTCCCGGTCCTCAAACAGGGCATCCAGGGAGAGCACATTACACATGGAGGAATTGGCCAAGTCCTCTTGATATTGGTCCTGGCTGACTCCCAGTTTATCGGCCATTTCCTGGTCTGTGGGGTAGCGGCCCAACTCAGAGAAAAGCTCACTGCTGGCCTGATCAATATCCCGGGCTTTCCGCCGCACGCTGCGGGGCACCCAGTCCTGACGCCGGGCCAGATCAATCACCGCTCCTCGGATACGCTTGGAGACATAGGTCTCAAACTTGATCCCCTTATCTGGATCAAATTTATCCACTGCCCCGGCCAGGGTGAGCAATCCCTCATTGACAATATCATCCACTTGAGCAAAGCTGGAATACACGCCTCGCACCTGAAGAGCAATGCTCCGCACCAACCCCACATACCGCATCACCAAAGGCCATTTTAGGTCTGGATCTCCTGTGTTCTTGTAGGTCTGAAAGAGCTCCTCCGCGGTCATCTCCTCCAGTTCTGCC
Organism: uncultured Oscillospiraceae bacterium; assembly: GCA_948616425.1. Lineage (GTDB taxonomy): Bacteria > Bacillota > Clostridia > Oscillospirales > Oscillospiraceae > Lawsonibacter. Next base: position 107,943 of record CAPGBJ010000041.1, on the reverse strand, counting down.
TGGGTCCAACCCTCTCTTCCCTCCTGTGGCGAGGAAGCTGTCAGCGCCCCGCTCATACTGCGGCCGCCTTTCGCTCTGGCCTGCTCCTGGCCGTTTCAAGGGTGATATTGCCCAGAGACTGGATTTGCACATCGCTGGTAATCTCATTAAAGGAGAGAACATAGACGCCTGGGTAGAATTGGGCCAGCATCCTGCTCAGATAGACGCGGATAACCTGACTGGTAAGCACAATAGGTGTCTGAGACAGATCGTTGAATTTCTTCAGGTACTCTCCCAGTTGGGTAACAATACTCTGCATGAGATCGGGCCCCATTGCCAGATAGATCCCCTGTTCGTTTTTGCTCAGCGAACTGATTACCCGCTTCTCCACATCGGCGTCCAAGGTGACCACCCGGAGTTGGCCGTGCTCGCAGAAGCGACGGGTAATGGTTCGGCTGAGCGCCACCCGGATATTCTCTGTGACCATATCCAGGTCCTTGGTGGTCATCAAGGCGTCCGTTGCGGTCTCCAGAATGGTGCCCAGATCCCGAATGGGGACCCCTTCCTTCAGCAGATTGCGCAAAATGCGCTCTAGATTGGAGTAAGAAAGCACATTGGGGATGGCCTCCTCTACCAGTTCGGGAGAAGACCGTTTTAGATTCTCCACCAACTGCATCACCTCTGCCCGCCCCAGCAGCTCGTAAGCGTGGCGGCGAACCACCTCGCTCAGATGAGTCTGCATGACAGACAGCGGATCAATGACAGTGTAGCCGTAGATTTCTGCCATCTCCTTGTTCTCCGGCAAAATCCACCGGGAGGGGATGCCGTAGGCGGGTTCGATGGTCTCAATTCCGTCGATCTCACCGCCAGGATTGGGGGGCTCCAGAGCCAGGTAGTAGTCCACCAGAATTTCACCCCGGGCAACCTCTTCCCCCTTAATCTTCACCACGTACTGGTTCGTGCCAAGCGCAGAGGAGTCGTGGAGTCGGATGGAGGGGATCACAAAGCCCATATCCTGGGCGTACTGGCGGCGGAAAATCACAATGCGGCTGATTAGCTTGCCACCGCTGTTTTCGTCCACCAGAGGGATCAAACTGTAGCCAAACTCCATCTCAATGGGGTCAACAGTAAGCAGCCCGTAGACATTATTGATATCCTTGTAGTAATCGGTCTCACTGGGCGTGGCTGCTATCACGTCCTCCATCGGTTCCTCAGGCTGAGCCAGTTGGGTGGCCTCCTGCCGATCCAGCCGACCACTCATCATATAGCCGAACACCGCCAGACCCACACCCACAATCAGCAGAGGAAGGGTGGGGGTTCCAGGGATCAGACCCAAGATAATCAGCACTGCGCCAGCGGTGAGAATGGCCCGCGGCTGACGGGCAAACTGCTCAATCACATCGGAGTTTAAGCTGCCCTCAGAAACCGAACGTGTGACAATCATACCGGTAGCGGTGGAGATCATCAGAGCCGGAAGCTGGGAGACCAGGCCATCGCCGATGGTTGCGATGGAGTAGGTCTGGGCCACCGTCCCCAGGTCGCCCACCCCGTTGATGGAACCAATAATAATTCCGCCGATGAGGTTGATGGCCGTGATAATCAAGGACATGGTGGCGTCGCCCTTGACGATCTTGGTCGCGCCGTCCATAGCGCCATAGAAGTCGGCCTCTCGCTGAATCTTACCCCGCCGCTCTCGGGCCTGCTGCTCATTGATCAGGCCGGAGGAGAGGTCGGCGTCGATGGCCATCTGTTTGCCGGGCATGGCGTCCAAGGTGAAGCGGGCGGCTACCTCGGCCACGCGCTCGGCGCCTTTGGTGATTACGATGAACTGCACCAACACAATGATGAAAAAGATGATGATGCCCAGCACAATATTTCCCTGAGTGATCAGCTCACCAAAGGTCTGAATCACTGGCGTACCTGGAGCTCCATTGCCCTCAAAACCCAAAATGGCCCGGGTGGTAGAGACATTCAGCCCCAGACGAAACAGTGTGGTGATCAGCAGCAGAGAAGGGAAAATGGAGAAATCTAAGGCTTCAGAAATGGTCATGGTGACCATCAGAATAACAATGGACAGGGAGATATTGGTAATGATCAAAATATCAAGAAGTGTCTCCGGCAGGGGGATGATCAGGAACATCACGATGACCACTACCATAAGCGCTATGCTGTTTTGAAAAATACGCCGCATGGTGTCATCCTTTCCTGAACTAATATGAAAATGCCCGTTTGGGCCTCGTATGCAAATTTATTGGACATCCTGGTCCAGTTTGAGCACATAGACCAGCACCTCAGCCACAGCTCCGTACAACTCAGGGGGAATTTCCCGATCCAAGTCAGTACTCTCATAGAGGGCATGTGCCAAAGGCACATTTTCTACTGTGGCAATCTGGTGCTCCTCCGCCACTTTGACAATACGCAGGGCCAGTTCATCCATCCCTTTTGCCAGTACCACTGGCGCGTTGTCCTGGTCCGGCTTATATCGCAGGGCCACTGCGAAGTGGGTGGGGTTACGAATCACCACATCGGCCTGGGGCACCTGCTGCATCATGCGCTGCTGGGCCCGCTGGCGCTGAATCTGTTTGATTTTTCCCTTAACCTGGGGGTCACCCTCAGTCTGTTTGTACTCCTCCTTGATCTCCTGTTTGGACATCCGGAGTTGACGCTCGTAGTCCCACCACTGGTATAGGTAATCGAAGAAAGCTAAGACTGTAAAAGCTACCGCAATCTGGATGACCAGACTGACAATATCCTGAAAGAGAATGGAACAGGACTGCCACAAACTCATCTTCAGGAATCTTCCAAAGCTTAGCGCTACACTGCTGAAATAGTTATAGATCAAAAATAAGAGAATGGTAATTTTTAAAATACCTTTGAGGGCCTCAATGATGCTGCGGAGGGAAAAAAGCCGTTTGAAGCCCTGAAGCGGATTGAGGCGGCTAAACTTGGGTCTGATAGACTCCCCCGCCACCAGCATTTTGGTCTGAAAAAAGGTTACGCCCACTGCCAAGAGGGCAGTCACACCTAAGAAAGGGCCGGCCATAGTCACAAAGGCGAGCGCCACAATTTTAAACAGCTCACCCAGCATACTGGAGACCATCCCCGTGGTTCCACTGGCAATATAGGCAAAGTAAGTGTTCAGCACATTTCTAAACTGACTTACAACCACGCCGCCCATGATCTGAATCATAAAAAGGCTTCCAATCAGGGTTGCCACCGCCACAGCATCTTTGCTCATCAGGACGTTACCTTTTTTTCGTTCGTCCCGCCTTCGTTTCGGTGTCGCCTTTTCGGTTTTAGAGTCGCCGGCCATGGGATCATCCCCCCTTTGTCAGCCGAATGGTCTGTACACAGCCTAGCCTGACATGAGGGGCAAAACATACTGGAGCGTAAGAAGCATATCGGTCTCTACATCCAACAGAAAACTGCTGAATGGAACGATCAGCACCAGAGTCAGCACCAGGCCAACAATCACCTTCAACTCAATGTTAATGGCAAAAACGTTGATTTGAGGGATCACTTTCATTAAAATGCCCATTCCTACCTGCCCCATCAATTCAGCCGCTAAGATTGGCATACACAGCTTAATGCCCAGGATAGTACAGTCTAAGAACACTTGGACAACAGCCGGGTAAAAGTTGCTGCTCAGCGCCACCGAACCAAAGGGGACCACTAGATTAGAGGTAAGAAAAATGCGAATCAGCGTGTGGTGTCCGTTCGCCGCAAAGAACAGCAGAGACATGAGCACATTGAACAGCGTTGAGGTGGCTGTCACCTGAATCCCTGATGCGGGGTCGTAAGTGGAGGCCATGGACAAGCCCATCTGCATATCCACTACATGGCCCGCCAGCAATGGGATGTAAAAGAAGAAATTGACGATCAGGCCCAAGGTGTATCCCAAGAACAATTCCATCAGGAAGGTAAATGCCAAGCCAAACAAGGTGGTGGGGACCTCTGTCAGCGCGGGGTTTGTGGCAAACACACAGATGGACAGCAGCAGGATAAACCCCGCTTTCACAATATTGGGAATACCTCGCCGCCCAAACAGGGGGTTGAAGACCACAAAGCCAGTCATTCGCCCCGTAATCATCATAAACAGGGTGAGTGCAGTCCACTCCATAGCAGCGACCTCCTCTCCCCTAACGGCCGGCAATCAGCTGGAAAATCCCCCTTGTGTAATCCAACAGAGTCTCCATCATCCAGCCGCCTCCCAGCAGAAGCACCAGAATTACCACCATCAGCTTCAGAATAAAGCCCAGCGTCTGCTCATGAATCTGCGTAACAGCCTGGAAGATGGCCATCAACACACCCACTACCATACTCAGGACCAGCATGGGTCCGCCCAATTTAATGGCAACCCAGATGCCCTCCCGCAGTATTTGCGTTACTAAATTTGTGTCCATGCCCCCTCCTTACCCGAGACCAAAGCCCTGCGCCAGCGAGGAAAACAGAAGCTGCCATCCATCCAGCAGAATAAACAGCAACAGCTTGAATGGAGTAGAGATCATGGAGGGTGGAAGCATGACCATTCCCATGGACATCAAGGTGGAAGCTACCACCATGTCAATCAGCATGAAGGGGATATAGAGCAGAAAGCCGATCATAAACGCCTGTTTCAGTTCGCTGGTTACAAAGGCGGGAATGATCACCGTCAGTGGCAGAGCCAGGCTCTCCTCGTCGCTGGTGGGCATCGGCGTACCTGACATGTTGCAGTACAGTTCCAGGCTCTCCACCTTAGTCCACCCTACCATAAACCGTTTCAGAGGGCCCTGTACCCGTTGAAAGAACTCCTCCTGGGTGATCTCCTCCGCCTGATAGGGTTCAAACGCCTCCTCATTCATCGCGGAAAGGGTGGGCCCCATTGTGAATAGGGTTAGAATCAGTGCCATCCCAACCAACACCATATTGGGCGGGGTCTGCTGAGTGCCCATGGCGTTACGCAAGAAGGAGAATACCACCACATACCGGGTGAAAGAGGTCATCATGATAATCAGCGAGGGGAGGAGCATCATGACTGTGGTGAAAAACAGGATCTCCAACGCCTGCACGCTTTCGCCGTTTACATTAATCAGCGCATCGGTCGGCATCCTTCCTCACCTCATTTCATCAGCCGGCATTTCCGCTGGGTTCTCACTTTTTCTCTCTCAGCCGCTGCATCAGGGCGCGGAAATCAGGGGGTCGCTTTCCCATGGGATCTCTTGGAGGCACCGGAGGGATCCAGTTTTCCCCCTCCTCCCGCGTCAGCTCCGTCAACAGAGTCAGCCCAGTGGGGGTGCAGCCCAACAGCAGATATCGCTCACCGGCTCTGACAACCAAAAGGGACTGGTCCCGACTTAAAGTAGCTCGGTCCAGCACCTCCATGCGACCGCTGCCGCCCAAGGCGCCGATCAAGCCTCCTCCGAGATTCTTGCCTGCCCAGCGAGTGAAGAAATAGGCGCTCACCAACACCAACAGAACAACAGCCAACAGGCCAAGGACAGACAGCGCCTGGGACCAATACTCCATCAGGGATCGCCCACGATGGAGGTAACGGTCTTCAGCACGCGCTCAGGCTTAAAGGGCTTGACAATAAAGTCCTTGGCGCCAGAGCGAATGGCGTCGATCACCATGGTCTCCTGTCCCATAGCGGAGCACATGACCACATTGGCGTTAGGATCGGAGGCGCGGATCGCCTTTAAAGCCTCCAGCCCGTCCATGTTGGGCATGGTAATGTCCATCAACACCAGATCAGGCTTGAGCTCATTGTACTTTTCCACCGCCATAGCGCCATCCTCCGCCTCGTGGAGATCGGTGTAGCCGGCCTTGCTCAGGGTGTCCTTGATCACCTTGCGCATAAAAGCAGCGTCGTCAACCATCATAATTCTAGCCATAGTAACCATCCTTTTTTACAATTTTACTTTAATTTACATGTTAAGGTCTGGAACTTGGTCTGTTCCTAGCCATGGATCAGCTCGTTGATATCCGGTTTTTGCAGAATCTCTGTAATGCGAATACCGAAGTTGTCGTCAATTACCACTACATCGCCCTTGGCAACGCACTGTCCATTGACCAGAAGGTCCACTTGATCGCCAGCCAGTTTATCCAGCACCACCAAAGATCCCTTGGAGAAGGACAGAATGTCCTGAATCTTTCGGCGAGTTCGGCCAATCTCCACCGCCACTTCCAGGGGGACCGTCATAATGAGATCCAGGTTCTGTTTCTGCTCTGGGCCCAATTTGGTCTCCGCATCCAGCGGCTGCATCTTGGCGGGCTGCGCATTGATCACCTTGGGTTCAGGCGCAGGCTGGGGCGCGTACATGGGGTAAGGGGGGTATGGATACGGATAGCCACCCGCCATGGGCATCTGCCCATAGGGCGGATAACCGGGATATCCAGGCTGCTCCCCCATCGGAGGCATTCCCGTGGGAACGGCAGAAGGAGCCGGGGTTGGCGCGGGGGTCGGCGCCCCCGGAGTTGGGGCTGGCGCGGGGGCGGGAGCCGAAGCTGCCGGAGCGGGGCCCGGAGGGACTCCGCCTGCCATCATCCGCTCGATCTCCTCTTGGCTCATAGTCGCGCCGGCGGGCGCAGCAGGCGTTGGGGAGGGAGCAGCAGGCGCAGGGGTGGGTGCGGGGGCCGCTGTGGAGGCAACGGTTTCGTCCAAATCCAAACCAAATCCCGATACCAGCTCCTTAGCCAACTCCACGGACATGACATTCATAAACTCGCTGTCAATCACGTCCTCAATCGTCAGGTTAAATCTGACCACCACCACAGGGCCCTTCGTAACAGGGAAGTGCTCCTCCTTTACACGGTCTAGGTCCGTCATCTCAAAAGATTCAGGCGTAGAAATATTCACCATTCTGCCCAGCAGGTCAGACAGAGCCGTGGAGGCCGAGCCCATCATCTGGTTCATCAGCTCACACACCGCGCTGATGCTCAAGTCGTTGAGCTCAAAATCCTCATCCGCTGTTTCAGTACCCAGCAGAATATCCACAATGGCTTTCACATCGCTGCGTTTGAGCATCATAATGTTGCTGCCTTCCAGGCCGCAGACATACTTGATTTCCACACCCACAGCCGGCTCAATCCGCCCCAGAGCGAAGTCTTCCGCGTTGATGACCTCCACCCTGGGCGTAGTGATATCCACCCGGTGGTCCAGCATGTTGGAAGCCGCAGTGGCCGAGGAGCCCAGGCTGATGTTCATGATCTCCCCGATGGCGTCTATGACCATCGGGCTAAAAATAATATCTTCCATCCAGATTCGCTCCTTTTAGGCTTTGTAGTAGGTCTCGCCTATTTTCACGGCCACCTGTTTGTTGCTGGTGCCCATGCGCCCATCAAACCACCTTCGTCCGCCGATGTTCAGGAAAATGGGGGAGTCCTTGGGGCGTTTGATATCCACCACGTCGCCTACATTCAGGTGGTAAAGATCACTGAGTAAAATACGGGTCCGCGCCAGTTCCGCCACAATCTCCAGTTCAGAATCCCGCAAGTTGTCGAAGATCTCCTCAGATTTATCCTCACCGGTACTGCGGCGGCTGGTGCTCTTGCTTATCTCAGAGAAGATGTTCGTCAGCATTTCGCCGGGCAGGCACAGGCTCATCCGGATGTGCAGTTTTCAAACTTGAAGTTCAGACCTACGATAACCACTGTCTCCTCATAGCCGACCAGCTGGACCAGGGTGGGGTTTACCTCTGTGCGGGTATATTCAAAGCGCAGAGTAATATAGTTCTCCCAGCTGCCGCCCATCACAGAGATCAGGTCGCGCAGCAGCCCCTCATACATCTCCAGCTCCAGGTCGGTCATGTTGTAGTCCCCGGGCAGGTTCGGGTCCGGCTCTCCTTCGCCACCCATAAGCCGGTCCAGCATGGACAAGACCACAGGGGTGTCCAGATGGACCAGAATGGGGTCCTCCCCTTGGAGTTTCTCCAAGTCGATCCTGGCCAGGGCCACCACGTCGCTCTCCGTCAATGCGTTGGAAAACTCGTAGTATCGCTGCTCCTCCACACTGTCCACCTCGATCTCACAGGTGGCGTGAAGCAGGGCATTGATCCGGGAGTTGATCACCCGGGCGTAGCTCTCGAAAATGCTGTTCAGCATTTTCAGCCGGTCCTTGGTGAACTTTCGCGGACTGTAGAAGTCGTACTTACGATACTTCTGCTCCGCACTCTCTGCCGGCTTGTCTACGTCCAATTCCCCGTTTCTGGCCGCGTTCAGCAGGGCATCTATCTGACTTTGTGATAAGACTTCAGCCATATTGCTTCCCTCATTTTGATAACCAGGTCTTCCCGCGCGGGGGAAGTATCAGTCAGAGCCCCCCGCCGTCTGGCCGGTGGTACTCTCATACATTGTGAAGTACTGCTCGAATTTGTCCGACATCAAGCCGTCCAGATTCTTTCCAGTGACCACCAACTCCACTCGGCGGTTCTTGGCCCGGGTGTCATTGTTGTCGTTGGGTGACACAGGCCGCCACTGTCCATATCCCTCTGCAATCAGCCGCCCGGGGTCCAGCACCTCAGAGGGAATTCGCTCCTGGATATAGATGGTCACCTCTGTGGCCCGGTTAGAGGCCAGCCGCCGGTCGTTGGGGATGCGGTTAGGCCGGTCAGGATACTGCTGGGCCGTGTGTCCCAACACCCTCAGCTCGTCGATAAAGGGGCCGGCCTTCTCCAGGGCGGGGATAATAGAATCTAAAATCGTCTTGCCCTCGGGGCGTATTTCAGCGCTGTTTCCATCAAAGAAAACGGTGTCGTCAAAGGAGATAAAGACATAGCCGTCTCCTCGGCTGACGGAGACCGATGCATCCGGATTGCTCTGGGCATACTGAACCAGAAAACTGTACAGCTCATCCATAGCGGTCTCCACCTCACTGGTGGTCGGCTGGGCATCTCCTCCGGAACTGCTGCCGCTGACCGCAGGCCCTGGCGGTACAACCTCCTCTGGGGAGTAGTTCTTATTGAACTGCTGAACAATCCACTCCCACTTCTGTGTGTCAATGGTAGACATGGAATAGAGCAAAACGAAAAAGCACAGCAGGAGGGTCACCATGTCGCCATAGGTGTCCATCCAGTTGGCGCCGCCGCCTCCGCCAGAACTCTTCTTTTTAATGCTTGCCATGGTGTTTCACCTCAGTTCTTCACGGCAGGGGGCTTATTCGCCGCCCTTGGAGCCCTTCTTGCCGCCTTCGCCGTCACGCTGCTTCTGAGCCATGAAGGTGAGCAGCTTTTCCCGCAGGAACTTGGGGTTGGCGCCGGCCTGGATAGACATAATGCCCTCTACGATAATCAACTTACACAGGGTTTCTTCCTCGTCCCGCTTGCGCAGCTGGTTGGCAATCGGGCCGAAGATCATATGGGCCAGCACGCAGCCGTACAGGGTGGTGATCAGAGCGGTAGCCATGGCGGGACCCAGGTCGCCGCCGCCGCTGGAAACGTCCATAGCGGCCAGCATGTTAATCAGACCTACCAGCGTTCCCACCATGCCGAAGGCAGGAGCCACAGCGGAGGCCTTGTCGTACATGGCAGCGGCGTCCTCATGCCGGGCGCAGGACTGCTCAATGTCGTTCATCATAATCTCTTTGGCCTGGTCGGCATCGTTGTTGTCCACCACCAACATGATACACTGTTTAAAGAAGGGGTCTTCCTGCTGGTTGCCCTTTTCCTCCAGGGCCAGCAGGCCATTTTTTCGGGCCACCTGGGCCAGCTCCACCAGCTGGTCGATCACGCCCATGGGCTCGTTTTTCTTGGTGTTCATCATCACCGCCAGGTGTTTCGGGATTGCCAGCAGCGCACTGGCGGGGAAACTGGAGATCAGAACGAAGATGGTACAGCCGATGACGATAAAGATACTGGCCGGGTCTATGAAGTTGCCCAACTGCTCAGGCTTGACGAAGGCCACCTTGTCGTACATCATGCCGATAACCATGACTCCAAAGGCGCCTATGGTACCGATGATATAGGTAATATTCATTGCTGCATGTCCACTCCTTCTCCCCGCAGGGGGTGCTTTTCTATTTCAGGGCGCATTTGAGAGGCGTCAAGCCCCATTTAAGCATAAAAGCCCATTGGCGTCCCTTTGGCGCCTGTCAAACACGTCCCTGTTCGGCATTACCGCCGATCTTCAATAGTCAAGGTGCGGTGCACATCCTGCACTTTAGCGTTGTACTCGGTGATCCGCCGGATAATCTGTTCCGGTGACTCCTTTACAATGAAATAGTCCCGGTTCATCATGACGATTTTAGACTCGGGGATCATCTCGATACATTGAATCTGCTGGTGATTGAGTAAAAAGCGTTCTCCGTTGCGTTTCGTCAGTTGAATCATGATAAACCTTCCTTTCCTCTCTTGGCCGCTCTGGCGGGGAGTCCCCCGCCAGAGCGGACCGGGTCAACGCTTTAGGTCAGAGGAGGCGCTTACCGCTTCATATTAACAAGCTCCTCCAACATGCTGTCGGTAACGGTGACAATGCGGGTGTTGGCCTGATAGCCGCGCTGGGTGGTGATCATCTCGGAAAACTCGTTGGCCACGTCGGTGCTGGAGGCCTCCAGACCGCTGTTGATCAGCTCAATGTCCTTGTCGTTGAGGATGGCGTCGGCGGGGTCGGGAATGACATCATTTCCGTTTGCGTCCTTGCCCCTCTCCTGGTTGCCCAAGTACTTTCCCTCCAGCACACCGTTCAGAGCGGAAACACGGACTTTGCCTGCGCCGCCCAGCGCCTTGTAGTAGGGGCCGTCCACGTGGGTCACGCCGTCAGAACTGTCGCAGTTGGCCACGGCCACATAGCCCAGAATCACAGTGTCGCCGTTGGCGGCGATCCCTTGGATAGCGCCGTTTTTCTCCACGCTCACGCTCTTGAGCTGAATGTGCATCACACCGGAGACGGACAGGGGGTCGGTATCCGCAGCGGCGATAATACGGGTGCCCTCCGTTGTAGCACCGCCCGCGCCGCCGCCGCCAGCGTTTCCGCCGCCTACTTCGATGGCCTTGCCCGTTGTGTCGGCATACTGGTTGGTCTTATAGGTCTTGCCGCCGACCTCCTCAGTTTGGAGCCAGGGATAGACAGGGTCGCCTTCCTCCCACTGAGCGGTAAAGATTTTATCTCCGTTTGCGTCCGTCTTTCCCGAATCAATTAACCCGCCGTTGGCCTCGGTGGGCGCAGCTGCAGACAGGGGCACGCGCAGAGGGACCAGCTGAGAGCTGACGATGGTCTCAGAGATCTTCTTCGCGTCGTAGTCTGGGTCATTGGGGTCCTTGGGGGCATTGGGGTCATAATCAGGATTCTGCACCCGTGCAAAGCCATAGATCACCTTGCCCTGGTGGTTGCAGACGTATCCATCAGGATCAATCCACAGATCGCCCACCCGGGACAGGTCAAGCTTGCTCAGATCAGTGCCGTCCAAGATGCCGCCTTCCTTGTCGCCGAATAGGAAGAAACCCTCGCCGTCCATATAGACGTCCAGACCGCGGCCCGTGGGGGCGTAGGTGGAGGGGGACATGTTCAGGTCGATGGAGCCTACGGAACAGCCGTAGCCGATCTGGGAGGGGTTGTTGCCGCCGGCGGTGGCGCCGCCGTTGCTGCCGGAGCGGCTGGTGGTGTAGATGGACTCCTTGAAGGTCATACGGCCGGCCTTATAGCCGTAAGTGTTTACGTTGGCGATATTGTTGCCGATGACGTTCAATTTGCTCATGTGGGTCTTCAGGCCGCCGATGGCGGCGTACATTGCGCCAGTCATACGATAAATCTACTCCTTTTTCTAGGGCGCTGCCGGTCCCCTGTCAGTCGGGCAGGGGACCAAAGCATCCAAAAAGGTCCTGCTCTTGCGTTATTTCAGCAGTACAGCGCCGTCAATGTTGGTAAAGATGTTTTCCTCCATCTCCTCCTGGGACATGGTGGTAATCACCCGCCCGTGGGGGACGTTGATGATGAAGGCCCGGGTGGCATCAAAGGCCAGAATATTGGTGGCTCCCTTGGCCTGGGCCCGCTCCACCGAGTCGGCCAGCTGCCCCATCAGGGTTTCGTCCACCTGAATGCCTCGTTCCTCCGCCCGACTCTGGGCGTGCTTGGAGAAAGAGATCGCAGGTTCTGCCGCAACCTTTATCTCCCGCCGAAGCAGATCGCCAAACTGTCCGGCCGCCGCGCTGCTGACCCGGCTGACCTGTTGGACGCGCTCTACCGGGGACACGCCCTGTATAGAATTGATGCGTTCTGCCATGGTGATTCCTCATCTTTCTTCGCGGACCTCCTGTCCGCTTATTCGGGGTCAGATTCCCTCCTGACCGTTCGCCTTAACCCACAGCGTTGTCGTTGTCCGCCTCGGGTACTTTCTCCGTGTCGTCAGGCTTGCCGCTCTCCTCCGTGTCGGTGTCGGGGGTCTGGTCCACCTTATTATCGGTGTCGGTCCCCTCGGTCTTGTCGTCCTCTTCGCCCTCGCCGGGCTCCTCAGGCTTCTCCTCCTTAGGAGGCAGCGTACCCACAGCCATAATGTCGCTCAGAAGGTAGCCCTTCCCGTTATCCAAGTAGATAACCTGCTGGCCATCGTAGGTGCCGGTGCCCTTCACCACGCCAACAATCTCCTCCAGCTCCTTGGTCTTCTCGTTCCAGATGCCCACAGTGACCTCTTTTCCCACCAGAGAGGCAGAGTAGCTCATCACATTTGCCAGAGTCAACTCCTTGATCTGGGTGCTCATCTCAGTCATGGCCTGCATACTGCTCATCTGAACCAGCTGGTTCATCATGTCGGTGGTGCTGGCCTGGTTGTCAATTGTTTGGTTTTGGAACTGAGACACCATCAGGCCCAACATATCAGTGAAGGAAAGGCTGGATTTGTCCTCATAGAGTTTGTCGTACTTTTCCTTTTCTCCCCAGTAGTTAATTGTGGGGTCATCGGTGACGGTGGGGTTATAACTCTTATAGCGGTTCGCAAGGTTAAATGCATCCTGAATCATAGAATCTGCCATATTGGATTCACCTCCTGCTGATTTAGATGACGTCCTCCAGCCCGAACAATCCCAGCCGCAGCCGTTGGATAAAGTCCTCGCTGTGTCCGTTGTCCTGCTGGTGCTGCTGTTGCTGCTGCTGTTGGCGGTTATGCCCGTCTGGGTCGGCCTGCTGTTGCTGCTGCTGCGCCTGCTGACTGTCCTCATTGCGCTGGACTTGTACCTGCACCTCGCTGTTCTGGTTGTAGCCCTGGAGGGCAGCATTCAGATTGTCCAGGTGCTGGGTCAGCAGATTAGCCGCCTTGGCATTGGCCGCGTGGAGTACCACCTGCAAAGAGCCGTCCACGCTCTGGGTCAACTTGATGGTCAGACTGCCCAGGTTCTCGGGGCTGAGTTTGATCTCAATCTGGCGCAGACCCTGCTGGGCCGCAAACCGAATGGCGTCAGCCATCTGGTCGTCCATGTCGGGCTCCTGGGTGTCCAGCTGGAAGTTTTCGCCCACCTTCACAGGGGTGGCCTTCACATCCTTGAACAGGGCTTTGTCCGCCATGAGCTCGCCGCTCAGATCGGCCAGTTCTTCCTCGCCGGCCTGCTCGGTCTGGGGCTCGCTGATGACAACCTGTGTCTTGGCCTGGCCCTGGACCGCCTGGAATTTCGCGGTCAGCGCGTCCATAATGTCGCTCACCGACCGGGGGTCGTGCATCTGCTGGAGAAGCTCTTCCAGGGTGGCTTCCAATTCCTCGCTGGGCTCGATTACCCACTGGTCGCCGTTCTGGATGAAGGACCACTCCTTGGTGAAGGTGCTCTTCCCGTGCTGTTCCAAGTAGATGGCGGGGAGTATCGGCTGTCCGTTCTCGTTGAGCGCGGTGGCAACCATCACGGTCCCGTCCTCCCGCACCAGAAGCTGGGAGTATCCGGCTGCGATCATTGCGGCTTGGGCCGCGGTCAGCTCTACCTTTGCGGTGGTGGTGCCGTCCGGATTTGTGACCATCTCCGCCTTACGGAACTCATCCTTGGGCGCGTCGGTCTTCTGGGCCGTCTTCTTCGGGGTCTCCGCTTTCTTGGGCGCCTCCGTCCTCTGGTCCTTGGCCTTGTCCATCAGGTCCTTGAAGCTGTCGCCCTTCTCAGGTTTGGACGCCTCACTGTTCTGTCCCACCTGGGGCACGTTGGAGGCCATGGTGGCCGCTATCTGCTGCATCCGCTCCAGCATCCACTGGTCTGTTACATTCATCCTCTCTTACACCTCCTTTCCGATGAGATTGGGGTCGCTGGTTTCGCTGGGGTCGCGCGTCTCTGTGACTTCCAAGCACTCTTCCTCGGTCCTCTGGTCCTCGGCCTGTTCCTGGTTCTCCTGGACATCGTCGGCCTGTTCAAATGTGAACCGGTCGCCCAGGCAGGACAACAGAACTTGAACCGTCAGGGTGGCGGAGGGGTCTACCAAGGTCACCCGTTTGGTCCCGTCCGGCTGGATCTCCACGTGCTGGTCCACAATGGCCTTGCCCGCCTTTGCCAAGGAGTTGGTCAGGGTCTGCTCGGTCTTGTCCTTATCCTTCTCCGAGGCGTTCATGGCGTCGATCATAGCCATCAGGGCGTCCTCTTCCGCCTCCTCGGCGTTCTTTTCCCGTTGGTCCTGAACCTTTCGCATATAGTCCAAAAAGAGCTGCTCGGGGTTCCAGCCGGTCTGCTCCTCAATTGATTTCTGAGGGGCGGGCGCCTGCCCATACCGTGCGCTGATGTCACAGAACGAAAGCGGCGTGCTCATCTGCATTCACCTCCTTCCTGTGACCCATTATATAGAGAAACACCGATTGGTGTAACTCACCTGTTAAATAGCCGCCCCGGCCATAGCCCGGGTGGTGGAGACAAACTCCTCAATTTGAAGCTCCTCCGCCTTCTGAACTGCCTTGCGGTAGTCCTCCAGCTTATGCTCCTTCAACTTCTCGATGGTGGCCGTCTCCTTCCGGGCCTCCACCACCTGACTGCGTTTCTTCTCCTCTTGACGCTGGAGCTGCTCCAGCTTGCGGTGCGCCTCCCATATTTCCCGCTCCAGAGCCCGTAAATACTGCTCATAGTTTAGGGCATCTAAAACGGTAAGGCCCTCCAGCTTACGCTGGGAGAACTCCTCATCCACCTGTCGGTGTTCCTCTTCCAGGCCGTTTACTACCTCTTCCTGTGCCCGAACTCTGGCCAGAATGGCTCCGTGCTCCGCCCGAAGCGCATCCAGCGCCTGCTGCTTGTAGTCCAACACGGTCTCCAGTGAGAAGCGGAATTTTTTCATCTGTCAATCTGCTCCTTCATCAGCTTCTATTTCAAGATACGCCGCATCTGCGTCAAACTCTCCTCATAGGAGAAGGACTCATCTACACTCTGCATCAGAAACTGGTTGATGGCGTCCATCTTGGTCAGCGCGTGGTCCAATTTGGGGTTGGTCCCCGCCTTATAGGCGCCAATGGAAACCAGATCAGCATTTTTTTCATATACACCCATAATATCACGCAGCTGTCCGGCCAACTGCCGGTGCTCCGGGGAGACAATCTCCACCATCAGTCGGGAGATGCTGGCCCCCACATCAATGGCGGGGAAATGGTTGGAATTGGCCAGCTGCCGGGATAGGACAATGTGGCCGTCCAAAATGCCCCGGACCGTGTCGGCAATGGGCTCGTTAGTGTCATCGCCCTCTACCAATACGGTGTAGACGCCGGTAATAGAACCTTTTTCAAAGTTTCCACTGCGCTCCAGCAGCTTAGGCATCTCTGCGTACATAGAAGGGGTGTACCCTCTGGCAATGGGGGGCTCCCCGATGGCCAAGCCAATCTCCCGCTGAGCCATCGCGAAACGGGTGAGGGAGTCCATCATCAACAGCACGTCATATCCCTGACCAGAGAAGTATTCGGCAATGCTGGTGGCCACACTGGGACATTTCATCCGCAGCATGGCGGGCTGGTCGCTGGTGGCAACCACCAGCACAGAGCGGCGCATGCCCTCCTCCCCCAGGTCCTTCTGCATAAACTCCAAAACTTCACGGCCGCGCTCGCCCACCAGGGCGATGACATTAATATCCGCCTTCACATTCTTGGCGATCATGCCCATCAGGGTGGACTTGCCCACGCCAGAGCCGGCAAAGATTCCAATACGCTGGCCCTTGCCAATGGTCAACAGACTGTCGATGGCCTTAATTCCAAACTCCATTCGCTCCCGGATGGGGGGGCGGGCCATGGGGTTGATATAGGCGCTGTCCACAGAGAAGGTGTCGCCCCGCTGAAAGGGTTCCAGTCCATCAATGGGCTGCCCCAATGCGTTGATCACCCGCCCCCGCAGAAAGGGCCCCACCGGCAACGTCAGGCGCTTGCCGGTATTGCGGACAAAGTTGCCCGCAGAGATGCCGCTCATATTGGCGTAGGGCATTAACAGAATATGGTCATTCTTGAAGCCTACCACCTCGGCAGGGATCTGACCTCCGGATTCGTTGGAATAGATACGACAGATATCCCCAATGGCGGCCCGGCCTCCAGAGGCCTCAATAGACATGCCCACGATATTCTCAATTTTTCCAGTCCGTCCCACCGTCTCGGCGGAGCGGACGGAAGGGATCAGCTCTCGAAACACGTCAATCTCCTCTTACTGGGGCCAGTAGGCCCCCATCTGATCATAGAGCACATCCCGAATGTTAGACATCTGGGTGGACACGCTGGCGTCCACAATCTCCTCTGGAGTCTCCACAATACAGGTACCGCTCTCGTCATCCCCCATGGGGACCACCTTGATGTGCTGGGACAGGGCCCCTAATGTGCTGGTCAGAGCGGGGGATATTTGGGCCAGCTGGCGGGTGTCGCAGCCGGAGATATAGATGTGCACCCACTCCTGCCGCTTCATCCGCTCGGTGGCGGTTTGAATCATGCGGACAATCACCTCGCTGCTGCTCCTCAGGCTCACCCGCACCACCTTTTCTGCAATGGACAGGCACAGCTCCAGCAGCTCATCCCGGCTCTGGAGAAGCATCTCCTCCCGGGCCAGCGAGGCCTTCTCTAAAAATGACTGGACCTCCTTTTCCAGCCGGGCGGCGGTGGCCTCCCGGTCTCGGACAGAGTCGTCCATAGCCTTTGCGATCCCCTGGGCATAGCCCTCCCGGTAGCCCTCGTCTCGGGCTCCAGCCCGAATCTCCTCCTGCTCCCGCATTGCCGTCTCCCGGGCCTGGTCCAAAATCTGCTGGGCCTCCTCCCGGGCCTGATTCAAAATCAGTTCGGCCTGAAGCTGGGCATAATGGACGGGAGTCTCCTGCTTGGGCTCCTCCTCTGGTTCGGCCTCGGTTTCCTCCTCTGGCGCCTCCGCCTCCAGGGTGATGTCCAAAGAGTCGTGAGAGATCTCTTCTGCCGCCAGAGGGACAAACTCGTCCGCCCCTCCCATAAATATGCTGTCAGTGTCAGGGAGTACATAGGTTTCTGCCTTGGGCTCAAGGAAGCCTTTCAGGATGTTACGCAATGATATCGTCCTTTCCGCCCTTCAGAATTACAATCTCGTTTCGCTCCTCCAGATCGCGGATCACACCCACAATGCGCTGCTGGGCGTCTTCCACGTCTTTCATACGTACATTGGTGGTAACCTCCAAGTCGTCCCGGATACTCTCCGCCATACGGGCGGACATATTGGTAAACAGCTTGTTGGATACCTCTGCATTGGCCGTTTTCAGGGCCAGCACCAGATCTCTGGGGTCGCAGTCTCGGACAAATCGCTGCACGGAACGGTCGTCCATGGTGATAATATCCTCGAAAACGAACATCCGCTTGCGGATCTCGTCGGCCAGCTCCGCGTTGTGCTCGGCCAGACCGTCGAAGATAGACTTTTCGCTGGAACGGTCCAAATTGTTCATAATGCCGGCCACATAATCGATACCGCCCACCTTGACGTTGGACTGGGTGATAATGCTGGAGAACTTGCGCTCCATCTCCGCTTCGATGGTCTTGATCGCGGTGGGGGAGGCGCTCTCCATGGTGGCGATGGCCTCCACCACCTTGATCTGACGGTGGGGGTCCAGCTGTTCGATGACGCCGGCCGCCTTGTCCGGGTCCACATAGGACAGCACCAGGGCCATGGTCTGAGGACGCTCATTCTGCAGGGCAGAGAAGAGAGACTTTACGTCCGCCTTATTCAGGAAGGCAAACTCACGGGTCTTCAGCGACTTGGTCACCTTTTCCAGCAACGCCTGGGCTGTCTGGTTGCCAAAGGCTTTCTCCAGAACCGTGCGGGCGTACTCCAACCCGCCCTCTGTCACCGCCTTACTGGTCATGCAGGTCTGATAGAACTCGGTCAGTACCGCCTCAGTCTGCTCGGAATTGAGCATCCCCAAGCGGGCCACCTCAATGGTGAGGGTTTCCACATCCTCGGGTTCCATAAACTGGTACAGACCAGAAGCTTTATCCGCTCCTAGAGAGACGATGACAGCGGCCGCCTTCTGCGGGTAGGTCAATTCAAGTTTCGCTGTCTCAGCCATTGTCATCCTCCCCTCCCCGCAGCCAGGCTTTCACCATCTGAGCGGCAATCTCTGGGTTATTCTGAGCGAACTGCCGCACTGTTTTACGCAGTTCCATACTCTTCTCGGTATTGATCTCCATAATATCGGCGCCATCGGTGGGAGGTGGTGCCAGCGCCGCGGACTTTGCGAGTTCTTCGGCCTCTGCCAGCCGCAGTTCCTCCTCCAGGGCCTGCTGCTGGGCCAGTTTCTTCTTCTTGCTTCTACTCCGGAGAAGCAGAATGAGAATCAGCAGAATCAGGAACAGAACCAGTCCGCCGATTGCGGCATAGAGCACCCAACTGTCTGTCGGCAGGAAGAAACCATTGCCGCTCGGGGTGGGAGTGGGCCGGTCAAAGGGCGCAATGATGACGGATACATGTTCCTCCGGGGTCTCAGTACCGATTCCCGAGGCGGTGGCCACATGGGACTTGAGCGCATCTGTCCCCAGGGAATTGGCGTTTGTACAGTTCTGATTGATGGTGACCGCCACCCTCACGTCAGTGATGGTAAAGGCCAGCACCTCTTCCTGCTGGGTGGTGGTGTCAATCTTGTGTTCCCGGTCTCCCTGGGCGCCGGCATAATTTTCATCGCCGGTCAGGTTTGTGTCCAGGTTAGGATAATAGGGGATATCGGAGTTAGTGGGGGTACCCACTGTCCCGCCTACCGGTGTCGTGCCGTCGCGGATCAACTCCCAGTACCACTGGTCCTTTCCGATCAGGCCGCCCCCCTCTACCGAGCCCTCAGGCTGCTGATACTGGGTGCTGTTAATCACCTTGCGGTTGATATCAATGGTACTGTTGACAGCCACCCGCACATTATCAGGGCCGTAAATATCCTCCAAAGCCTGAAGCACCTGGGTGCGGACCTGATTGCTGACCTGCTCCTCGTACATCAGCTTCATGGCGCTGGCTTCCCCGATGCTGTCCGTCGCATTGCCGCTGGAATATGTATTGCCCAGGGTGTCCTCAATACTGATATTCGAAATTTCCAGCCCCTGGACGCTTCGGGCCACGGTATTCCGAATGGCGTTGACCACTCCATTGCTCAGCTGTCGGTTCCCGTCCGGCGTGACCACTACCGAGGCGGTGGCCGGCGTAGACTTGGGGTCCAGCACATAGACCCGGTCTGTCCCTGGAGCAATGGTTACAGATGCCTCTCGGACCCCCTCAAAGGTGCGGATAATGGCCTCTAGGCGCTCCTGAGTGGAGATCAGAAACGCTCTTCGCTGCTCGTCGCTGGTCGTAATCCCACCTGAGTGCTCTGTGTAATAGGAATACAAAAAGCCTGTGGTGGAGTAGTTGGACAGGGCCAACTGACTTTGGAGTTGGATTTCCCGCCCCTTTGGCACCAGAACGGAGTCGCCCTGTATTTGATAGTCCGTCACCCCGTTGTCACTGAGGAACTGGACAATGGTGCTGGTCTCACTGGCAGTAAGGCCGGTGCGAAGCACAACATACTCCTTCCGGTTCAGCAACAGCACCGCCGCGATTATCATCACCAGGATGACTCCGGCGCAAATCCCCAGCAGGATGCGGGTCTTCTTGTTCAGTTTTGCAAAAAAGCTTTTGACTTTTTCCCAAAAGCCCTTCAGTTTTGTCTGCAACTTGGATCCCTCCGGCCAGTCATCTCAAATAACATGTGCTGTACTTATAAAGAGATACGCATTAGCTCATTATAAGTGTCTATCGCCTTGTTGCGCATCTCCATCAGCAGCAGAGCGGCAGTGGTGGCTTTACTGGTGGCGGTGGTCACCAGGGCCGGATTATCCAGCTGACCGGTGGACAGCTGGTACTCCAAATAGACTTGCTCCGCATTGGTCTGGCGCACATTTTCAATGGCCTGCCGAAACACATTGGCAAAGACAGAGGTCGCAGGGGCAGAGGCCGCCTCTGTCGGCTGTGTCTGTGTTGTATCCCACAGGGGTTCAATGGGACGAATCGGGGAAAACTCCATATTAAACTCCTCCTGAAAGGGCTAAAAGAGCCCGCTTTTTCACTATCCCAAAACGCAAATCCAGGCCAGACCAATTTTTCATCTCTGGGCGTCCTGCCCGACGGACGAAAATTCAACCTGACCTAGACTCATTTACTTACCGATCTCCAGTCCTTTGGAAATCAGTGTCTTCAGAAGATTAAACGCGGTGACATTGGCGGAAAACGCCTGGCTTGCCGCCATGCCATCTGTGATTTCTTTCACCAGATCCACGTTGGGCAGCTCAACGTACCCATCCTCATTGGCGTCAGGGTCATCCGGGTCATACTTCAACTTGAAATCAGAGGGGTCCTCCCCCACTTCAACCACTCTGACGCCTGCTACGGTCTCGGTGGCGAAACGCCCCCCCCGTCCGTGGCGGGTGCGGGCCAGCACATCCCGGAACCGGCCGGTTCCATTGTCCGCCTGGAACACCACTACCTTCCGGCGGTAAGGACCTTCCCCATTTTCAGTGCGGGTCGTATTCAGATTGACGATGTTCTCAGAAATCACATCCAACCGCTGCTGCTGGGCTGTGAAGCCAGACCCGATCACATCGATGGAACTGACGAAGGCCATAAATTTCCCCTCCACTATTACTATGCTTAGGCGGTCTCACTTTGGAGCGCCTAAATAAAACCTTAGCCGGGACAGTTTACTGCCCCCGAATCAGGGTGCGCATCAAAGACAGATTACTATTAATCGAATCTATGGTGTACTGCATCTGAAATGCGTTGCGGACCGCTTCTGTCTCCTGCTCTGTTATATTGACGCCGTTGTCATCCATACGCATACTCTCGTACTCGGCCACATGGATCCGCGGCTGGGCGCGGTCGATGGCGGAGCGCATTGCAGCCACCCGCTGGCCCGGATTGAGCCGTGCAGAACGGATGCTGGAGTCCAGCGCCTCCTCAAAGGTGACATATTTCGCCTTGTAATTGGGCGTCTCTGCATTGACAATATTGTCGTTAATAACACTCTGCTTGGTCCACTGAAAATTCATCGCCCGCTCCAGCATGAGCAGGGAGTTTGTAAACAGCATAGACACGGCGGTGCCTCCTCTCAGAATGGGGCAAGTCTAGCAGTACCCATCATACCACGATTTCTTTAAAAACGCAAGGGCGGCTGTCAGACTTTTCACGGCACTTTAACAGCCGTTTCTGCTCCGCACAGCTATTTAGGGTATTATGAATTATAGCTTATTTTTCCGCTCATTGCAAGACATTGCTTAAATATATTCTCTTGAATTTTGTGATAATTGCGGTCGGCGAAAGCGCCCCGCTCCTTGTTCGGAGAGGGGTGCCCACTGAAAGTAGTTTATAGAATACAGCATATTGCTGCTGAATGCAATGGTAATTTCAGTAAATCCCCCCTCTATACAACCCATCTTTTTTCACTTTTTACCAAATAAAATATGTAATCACACCCATAGCTCACAGAAAAGGCCGTCTGCTTTCCAACATACGGCCTTTTTGCAGTCTCTATTCCTTTTTTTCCCGCTCTTTCAGCACACCCAGCAGTTCCAATGGAGAGACCTCCTCGTCTGCCGCCTCTCGATTGGCCTGGGCGGCCACCCGCAGTTCGCTGCGCAGAATGGTGACATTCCGCGGCGCCTGAATGGCCAGCCGGACTCGCCCCGCCTCCACAGCTAAAACGGTGATCTCTATTTCCTCCCCAACCAGCAGGGACTCCCCCTCCTTGCGCTGTAAAATCAGCATGGGCCGTCCCCCTCCTTCCGTCCAAACTCTGACAGAAGGTGGTGCATATGGTAGCTCCCATCCTCCAGGATAACCTGCATAGCCTGTCTGGTATGATCGTTTACCACCACGGGGCAGCGGAGATTCACCGTACTGTCCGCCACCGGACTGCGCACCACACACAGCGTGTAGAAGCACAGGTCCTCACTGCGCTCCACCCCCATGGTCTTCAGTTCTCCGGCTGTGAGCACCGGAGTATAGTCCGGCTTTAGGGAGAAGGGATTCATTGCCACAAAAGCCAGGCCCGGGGTCATTGCGCTCTGGAAGCACAGCAGAGAGCCCTCGCCCCCCTCAAAGGGCAGCAGAAAGAATTCCTTTTCCTCCTCAAAGCCAAACAGTCCCTCGGGGAAGCGGAGCGCATCTGTCTCCTGACACTCAATCTCACCAAAATATTTGGTCTTTAAACGCATAGTTCCTCCTGTTTAGCAGATTCTCCTCCCCCTGCCGGGGAGGAGAATCCACACCTTATACCTTTATATCCACCGGTTCGTAATTGGGATCAGAGGAGGGCGGCACATAGATGGGGCCACCCAAATATTTAATTACCACATCGGGCCGCTGGGTGACGGTAAACTCAATGTCGCCGGGCGTAAACTCAAAGCTCCCCTCGTTCATCCGCCAGTCGATGTTCAGCTTATCCATCTCATAGCGGATATTCATCTCGCCAGGGTCCCAGGTGATCTCCGGTCCCGCCTTGGGGATAAAGTCTATCCCCACATTGGTCTTGACGTCCTTCATCATGGCCTCTTCGGCAAACTGGGTGACCAGCTCCTCTCCTACCCGGGTCTCCAGCAGCAGCTGGCCCTGGCGGGCATAGGTTGCGGTGGCCTCATAGGCCGCCTGGTGCCCCTTCTGGGCGTTCTGCTCCAGATAACGGGCCAGGGTGGGCGAGAGAGAATTTCGGGCCTCAAAGGTGTCGATATTGACCTTGATGGGGCGGCTCTTAATCTGCAGACCATTCTTTTCCCGGGTAATCTCCATCTCGGCAGTGCCCCGGGCATATTCCAACTTGGCGTTGGTGGTCTTCATCTCGATCTGAATGGGGACAGTTGTGATCTCAATCAACGGTTTCATTGTGTGATGTGCACTCCCTTCTACTCTTTTCAACAAGGCATCCTTACCTTTAGAACCTGCATTCATCGTCGGGACGGATGGGACTTTTCCGGCAGTCAAAGGAGATCCTCTGCAACACCCCAGACGGCCTGCAAGAGAAGTCGGCACAATTGTCCGCATGGCCTCCAACACATATGAACACAGGTTTGAAAAACCTGTGTTCACACTGACGGGAAGGTCCATCCAGACGGCGCCTCACCGCCCTGAACACAGCTTCTTGAATACACACAATGCAGCATGGCAAATGTAAAAACAGCCCCCACGCCGGGGGGCGGCCCCGCAGGACCGCCCTTTATTTCCTCCGCGGAGCTGATATGCCAAGCGGCAGTTTTACCCCGGTCAGTTCATATAGTCGATCAGCGATTGGCTGAGCAGCTGATTGCCGATCTTCAACGCGGCATTATAGCAGTACATATCCCAAGAGAAGCCAGTAATGGCGTCAGCCAGGTCCACTTGCTCAACGTCCATGATCTGCATGTTCAGCTGGGATGCCTGAAGCTCCAGCCGCTCCTGGTTGGTCTTGAGGAAGGAGGACCGGGCATTCAGCTCTACATGGTCCGAGGTCAGGGTCTCCTGAGCGGCCTTCAGTTTGTCCATCAGGCGGTACGCCTTTTTTTCCAACTCATCTTTAGACAGGCCGGCAGCGGAGTTTTTGGCAATATCTGGGTTAAAGCTCTGGGTGTCTTCATCCCAAGTATCGAAGACGTCGGCCATCTCTCTCATAAGAATGGCAAAATTCTTGGGGTCGCCGTCCTCGTCTACACCGTAGTTGGTATAGTTCAAGCCGGACAGGGCGCTGTTGAAGTAAGTGCCCCGGACGGGGTTGTTGGCCCCCTTCTCCTCCGCGCCCATGCCCAGGTCGATATACATCTCTTCCTCGGACATCTCTTTTAACTTGGCCAGGTCTCCCTGGTCCTTGTAGTAGGCGATCCACCCGGCTTCCACCTCGTCCGCCCCCACCATAGGCATGTCAGTGGGCACACCATACTTGTCCGTGGGAGGCGTGCCGGACGTGGCCCAGGCGGGCTCCGCTGCGGCAGGCTTCTGGTCAGTCTTGCGCTGGTAGTAGTCAATCCAGCCCTGTTCCTCCTTAGAAATGACACCATCTAGATTTGCATAGTCATTCAGCCAGGTTGGCTCAGCTGTGGCAGGCTTTTCATCCGTGGCGCGCGTGTAATAATCATACCACGCCTGGGCGTCATCTGACCAGGTGCCGCCAGCTTCAGCGCCGCTCTTCACGTCCGCCAGCCAAGTCGGCTCCGCTGCACTGGGCTTTGGCACCCCGCCCGCGTTGACATTGATTCCCCGGAAGTACAGGTTCTCCCCTTTCCACTCAAAGGGGGCGTTCAAACCGTCGTTCCCGGCAAAGATGAAGTGGTCACCCAGCTGCTGGTTAAATCCCTGGATCATGGACTCAGCAGTCTGCCGCAGCACCTGGGCCAGAGCCTGGCGGCTCTCGCCGGAGGTGCCGTTGGTGCCCCGGATGATAGAAACCTTCTCCATCGGGTTGATCAGATCGTCCAACATTCCCTGCACATTCTCGTGGGCCGTATTGAACTTGCTGTAAACATCTGCGGTGTTGCTGACCTGACTCTTGGTCTGGTACCAGTCCCGGCGCAGACGGAAAGCCTGGGTGGCCGCGGCCGGGTCCTCGGCGTAGCTGTTAAAGTTTCGTTGGGTTAACACTTTGTCTCGAGAGTCGGATACTCGATTGGTGTTGTTCATCAGATTGTACCGGTAGGTACTCATCATCATGTTGGTCGTAATACGAAAGCCCATGTTCAGCTTCCCTCCTTATCAGATTGTGCCGTTAATCAGCTTATCCAGCATAGAATCCAGGGTGGTCATCAGCTGGCAGGCGGCGGCATAGGACTTTTGGAATACCATCATATTGGTGGCCTCCTCGTTCAGGTCCACGCCGGAGACGCTCTGGCGCTGGTTGTCCAAACTCAGGGAGGTGCCCTCAAAGCTGTTGTACTGGATGGTAGTGGTCTGCTGGTCGGTGGCCAGAATGTTGTTGATATCAGCCAGGCGCTGCTGGAAAGAGCCCTTGAAATAGGTCGTGTCCCCCTTGTCCGCGTCGGGAACAATGTCGCTGATATCGTCAGCCTTATACTCCATCTGCTCGCTCATCAGGCCAATCAGGTGGTAAATGTTGTCGTCGGCGGTGGTATTCTCAAAGGGGTTGTAGTTTTTGCTGCTCAGAATACGTGTGGAACCCACCGCCCAGTCCTTGGCGATAGAGATGTTGGCGGCGGTGATATTCTCATGGTCGTTGCTGTCGCCACTGTTGCTGAACAGGACGCCGCCGCCATATTTCTCGGTTCCGCAGCCCTGCGTAGTCAGGTGGGGTTCCTGCACCTTTTGCACCGCGGACTGGAGCTCAGGGGGGAGATCTCTCAGGTCGGTGCGCATCAGGTACTCCTCTGCCGCCGACTGGGACAGGCCCGACGCCACCAGAGCCGCCACCACTTTTCCCTCATCGCTGGCAGGGTCAACGGGCCGCTTCGCCAAGGTACAGGTGGCAGGGTCCAGGTCGTACACTTCCACCCCGTTTTCGTTGACCTTTTTCTCGTAGCCCAAAAATACCTTTTCATAGTTGGGGTTTCCGGCGTCGTCTGTCCCTGTGTTCGCCACATTGAAGCTGTCGGCGAACTTTCGGGCCAGGGCGTCCAGCGCCCGCTGGTAGTAAGGGATTCCCCGCTTGATGTTGGCGTCAGGGTCGAACTTAATGTCGTCCTCGCTGGCAAACTCGCCCTCCTCAGTGAGCAGCTCCCGTTTGGCCTGGAGGGACCCGAAGAGCGTGTTGTCCCCCAGGTCCACCGTATCGGTGATGTCCTTTCCGTACTCGTCCTTGATATATCTGCCCCGCTCGTCTACCAGGGGGGCCAGCTGCATCCACAGCCGGTTGGCGTCAGAACCCGCCTTGGCGTTGTCCACTATGGCGGCCTGATCCGGATCGTCGGTGGGGTCTCCGTTGGCATCCAGATACTTCATGCCGCCCTCAAAGGTGGCATCATAGACGCTGTCCGGGTCAACATTGCCCGCCCCTTCAATCGCCTCTCTGGTCGCCAAATCATTCAGCATCAGCTTGCCGTTTGCGTCCTGCATCGCCTCGCGCTCGTTATCGGTCAGCACAATCTTTGGCGGGGTGGACTTGGTGTTGCTCTCCCGGCTGATATACTGCATCCCTTTGGGGTTCTCCGGGTCATAGTTCGGATTGCGGGCCGCCGCTGTCTCCGGCATGGACAGCTGGGTGCCGTAGATGCCGTTAATCAGGTAGATGGGGGGATTGCCCGAGTCGGCCAGGGTGATGGATAACTTCTCCACCTCGGAAAACTCATCCAGTTTTTCCATGCTGTACTGAACCTCAATCTTGGCGTAGGCGGACAGCTTGTCGATGAGCACATTGCGGGTGTCCCGCAGTTCCAGCGCCTTTTCATGGTGGATACCCGCCTGGCGGATTTGGACATTCAGGTCCCGGATCTGGTTCAGGATGGTGTTCACCGACTTCACGTCGTTCTGCAGGTCGGACAGCTGGTTGTCTTTCACCCGGGTCAGGGTCTTGGCGTAAGTGTTGAACAGCTTTACCAGACTCTCGGCGGAACCGCGGACGGTGGTGTCATACACATCGTCATTGACCCGGTTGTTATAGCTTTGCAGCTGGCTCAGCAGGTCGTTAAACTGGGCCTCGATGATGCCAAACTCTCCGTTGCCCTTGCCCACCTCGTCCAAGACGTTGGACAGCTGCCACAGCCCCTTTACCCGGGCCTCATAGTAGCCTACGCTAGCCTGCTCATCCCGGTAGAGGATATCCAGGTAGGGGTCCCGAAGCTGGGACACCTGGTCCACCAGAACGCCGTAGCCGATGTCCAGGTTAAAGCTGCTCGCAATTCGGGAGCTGCCCGCGGAGTGGAGGGACACCAGGTCCGCCCGCTGACGGGTGTAGCCCTGGGTATTGATGTTAGCAATATTGTTGCCCGTCACATTAAGAGAGGCCTGGGAGACATAGATTCCCAACCGCGCAGCGGTAAAGGAACCGAACGTACCAATAACAGCCATAGCTCGTTCTCCTTTTTATCTCGTCGGGCACAGTTAGGCCCGGAAGTCAGTTTGATGAATTTTTCGCTGCTCCTCCGCCTGGGCAGAGTCGCCCGCCTGGACAGCCTGCACCCGTTCAATGGCCCGCAGGTTGCACTCCAGCGTATGTCTGGCCACCTTGCTGGCAGTTTGAAACAGCTCATACTGCCGGCGCAGCTTCTCTACTACGTTTTTGGTCTCCAGCCGAAGTTCTTCTGGGCTGTGATCCTCCAGCTTGCTCAGGGGCAGCCCCGTCAATCCCAAATCGGCCAGCATCGCGTCCCGCTTCTGGTCGCAACCCCGCAGGGACAGGCTGAGCACCTGCTCCCGCTTCATACACGCCTCTACCCCAGCCAGGTCGCCGGCCGAGGCGGCCGCGTTCTTATCCAGCTCCACCTGGGTCAGATCCTTCAAGGTTCTGGTCAGGCTTTCCATCAGCTTTAAATAGTCCTGCCAGCTCTTCTGTGACATTTACTCGCCCTCCGTCATCAGCAGCATACGGGCTGCGGTCTCCCGGGCATCAGGGCGGTACTCGCCAGAGGACACCTGGCGGTGCAGTTCCTGAATCTTTCCGGTGGTATTCAAGGTACGCACCTGCTGAGACAGGCTGGCAGCCATCTCCCGGAAGGTGGGCGCAAACTCCTGCCCCACTGGAGCGGACAGGTTAATCTGGTCAAACTGCCCCTCCGCCGTCTGGGTGCGCCCTGTCCTAGAGGACCGGACAGTGCCCGCTGCGGTGATGGGGGCGGAGGGGACCCTCTCAGACCTTCTAATCAACATATTGATGACCTCCTGAAACTCCCCGCCCGGGGAGTGTACTATATCCGAACATGGTAAATCATTCTGTACTACTTTTATCGGTCTGTCTAACACAAAACATAACACAGAGAGAGAAATTTTTTCATCCATCCCCTAGAAAGGGGACAATCTTCTCGTCTTCTTGTCTGTCTCCCCTTTCCCGCCTCGGCATGGAACCCGGTTTTGCGGCTCAGCTTGCCATGTCTGTGCTGTCTGGCCCATGTCCCTCAAGCAGTGTGGAGCGATCAGTGTTTTATCCCTCTTGTCCCCATAAAATGGTCCGGATTTTATGTCAAAAGCACGTTTCAAAAACCTTTTCCATTTTTCCCATTGCATCCCAGCCACTTTTCCATTATAATAGGGGCGATGCGCCATTCGCTGGCGAGGGGCAATATCGTCTTAGAAAACTCGAACGGATATGGACAGGATCGCCGTCCCTTGTCAATGGATGTAACATTATCCTCTACAAACATTTGAAAAGAGGTGAATGCTAGATGACCGCATTTTTTCACTGTAAAAAGGCGGAGGTGTTTGACAAGGCAACCGGCCAATCCATCGCCGCTGCTGTCAGTGTTGGGCCTATGGACAGCCTGCTCGTCACCTTACCCCGAAGTTTCAAGCACAGCTCTGCCGACCCGGTCCAGGTGGTATTTTATGACCCTGTGGAGGGGCTGGTCACCTGCCGCTGTACCCTCTCCGCCCCTCTGATCACCGACGACCGTCAGCACTGCTCTTACCGCTGCCAGGTGCTGGACCGGCTGTCCCAGGAGCAGCGGCGGGAGGATATCAAGATCCCCCTGACCTCCAAAGTCACCGTTACGCTGGAGACTCCTGAGCGGACGCTGGAGGCCCCGGCCACCATCTATAATATCAGCGCCGGCGGCATTTACATGGCGGTTACCGACCTGGAACTGAATCCCGGGGACCAGGTATCCTTCTATTTCCACGACGCTGGCGGCACAATCCCCCTCACCGCCGAGGTACTGCGGGTAGAGGTGAGGCGAGATCGCTACAGCCGTCCCGTCAAAGGCTACGGCTGCCAATTTGTCGATTTGGCCGCCATGTACGAACTGCAGCTCCGCGGCTTTGTCTTTAAAGAGGCCCGCCGTTTCTATCAAAAAGAGTAATGGAAAGGCCCGGAGCACGGCTCCGGGCCTCTTCTTATCACAAACGTGGGCACATACTCCGGTCAACAGTCAGCTTTTTCATGCATGGCAACCCAGAGGTCTGCGGACAAAAAACACCCTGAATTTTTTGTCTTGGCTCAATCGCCATGCACCTGAAACTTGCCAATGCCTTTTCTCTAATCGGCGCCTATCCAAGCTGCTGTTGTCAGCGTCTCTCTTCCACTGGGTCTCTGTCCCGGAACAGCAGCGTGACACACCACACGGCGGACAGCCCCACCAGGGTGTAGATCACCCGGCTGATCATGCTGCCAGAGCCGCCGCAGGCGAACGCCACCAGGTCAAATTGGAACAGGCCCACACTGCCCCAGTTCAGGCCGCCGATAATCAGCAGTGTCAGGGCAATTTTGTCCATAACCATGTTAGACCACCTCCTTATACTGAGTTCCGGAGGTAGTTTGTACATTTTCAGTCCCGATATTCCCCTCTGTTCCAGGAAATTTTTTACATATTCAAAGACTTTGGCCCAAATCCGTTGGGCAGCAGTTCACACAGCCTGGCCTGGGCGTACTGCCCATCTCCACGGGCGGCCAGCACCCGCAGATTGGGGGCAAATTCATAGAGCATCTGCCGGCAGGCGCCGCAGGGCCAGCAGAAGTCCTCTCCCCGTCCGGCAATGGCAATCGCCGCCCACCCCTCTCGACAGCCCTCGCTCACCGCTTTTCCCAGAGCGACGCGCTCGGCGCAGATGGTGGAACCATAGGCCGCATTCTCCACGTTGCAGCCGGTAAACACCCGGCCATCCTCGGTCAGCAGCGCCGCTCCCACTGGAAACTGGGAGTAGGGTACATAGGAAAATTGGTGCATTTCAAACGCTCTTTTGATCAGTTCCTGGTCGGTCATGAGACCCGCCTCCTTCCCCAAGATACCATTGATTCACAAAAACCTTGCCTTCCTACCCTCTGTCCATTATAATATATTGTACCACCCGTTGCCAAGAGACAATCGAAGTTTTCAGGACGAAAAGATACCATCTCCGCTTCTTGTCTCCAGGCGGTATCTTTCCCTGTCAGAATAGGAGTGCAGCAATGAGAGCTGAATTTGCAATTTTTGATATGGACGGCACGCTGGTGGATTCCACAAAGATTTGGAACCAGCTGTCTCGGGAGTACTTCTCCTCCCTGGGCGTTACGCCCTCCCCCCAGCTTCTGGAGCAGACCGCTCACCTGAGTATGCCTGAGACCGCCGCCTTCTTTGTCCAGGCCTTTCATCTGCCCTGCACACCTGAGCAGGTGGCCGAAGACATAAACAGTCTCATGGCGCAACATTATCGTCTCCACGTCCCCCTCAAGCCAGGCGTTCTCACCTGGCTTGACCATCTGCGCAGAGCGGGAGTCGCCATGTGTGTGGCCTCCTCCACCGCTCCAGCGTTGATTGACCTCTGCCTGCGCCGCCTGGAGGTGCGGGAGTACTTTGCATTCCTCCTCTCATCTGAGGAGGTAGGGGCTGGAAAGGACAGGCCAGATATCTATTTGGAGGCCACCCGCCGCATGGGGGGCCTCCCCACCAACACCCTCGTCTTCGAGGACCTGCTCTCCGCCGCCAGAACCGCTAAATCTGCCGGCTTTGTACTGGCCGCTGTGTGCGACGAATCCTCTTCATCCGATCAGGAGACGCTGAAGAACATCGCCGATTACTACATTCCCCGCTGGGACGACAGGGCGGTACTGGAGCAGTTCCTACATATTTTCACCTGAACCGGCCCACTACCGCCCGCCCCACCTCTGCAGCATCCCCTTGAAACTCAAATCATCTCTGACATACGACAGGCAGCTGTTCCACCGGAACGGCTGCCTGTTACCCTTCAATCAGTCTGGCCCGCAGGCCGGAGTACCGGCGCGTCTGCCGGTTGTTGCCCACCATTCCGGCTACAGCCGCCGGGTCTCCCACCACGATGAACAGCTCTCTGGCCCGGGTGACGGCGGTGTACAGCACCCCTCGGGTCATCAAAAAGGGAGCTCCCTCCAGCGCGGCCAGAATGACCGCCCGGTACTCGCTGCCCTGGGCCTTATGTACCGTGACAGCGAAAGCGGGCTCCAGTTCCCCCAGCATGTCCGGGGAGTACTCCACCACCTTGCCGTCAAAGTCTACCGTAATAATCTCCTTCTCAATGGAGCGGATAACGCCGACATCTCCATTAAACATCCCCATTCCGGAATCGGTTCCCCCCTCCTCCCTCCAGAGGATATCGTAGTTGTTTCGCACCTGCATCACCCGGTCCCCCGCCCGGAAGATCCAATCGCCGAAACGGCGCTCCCCCTTCCCCTCCAGGGGCGGGTTCAGGGCCTGCTGCAGCACCTGGTTCAGGGCCCGGGTGCCCGTCCCTCTGCGGCGGGTGGGAGAGAGCACCTGAATCTGGTCGGTGGGGATCCCCAGCCGCTCTGGGAGACGGCGGCGGCACAGGTCCACAACGGTATCCAGCACCGCCTGGGCGTCCTGGCGGGCCAGACAGAAGAAGTCCCCCTGGTTGCGCCGCAGGTCGGGGACCTCTCCACGGTTAATTAAATGGGCATTGCAGACAATGGCGCTCTGGGCCGCCTGGCGAAAAATTTCGGTCAGGCGCACTGTGGGTACCACTCCGCTGCGGATCAAGTCAGCGAAGAGGGACCCAGGCCCCACCGAGGGCAGCTGATCCGGGTCCCCTACCAGCACCAGCCGGCAGTCGTCCTCCAGGGCGTCCAGCAGAGCCGCCATGAGTGGCACGTCCACCATGGAGGTCTCATCCACAATAACCGCCTCCGCCTTCAGGGGGTCATAGGAATTCTTGGTAAACACCAGCTGCCCTGAGCGGGGGTCAAAGCCCGCCTCCAGCAGCCTGTGAATGGTGGAGGCATCAGTGGAACACAGCTCCCCCAGCCGTTTGGCCGCCCGCCCAGTGGGGGCGGCCAGGGCTGTATCCAGTCCCATCCGCTCGAAGAGGGCCAGCACCCCCCGCAGGCAGGTGGTCTTGCCCGTACCCGGTCCCCCTGTCAGCAGTATCACTTGCCGGTTGGCGGCCAGTTCCACCGCCTGCCGCTGCTGTGGAGCATAGGCAATATGTTGTTCCTTTTCGATGCGCCCGATGAGTTGG
This sequence comes from uncultured Oscillospiraceae bacterium, assembly GCA_948616425.1. GTDB lineage: Bacteria > Bacillota > Clostridia > Oscillospirales > Oscillospiraceae > Lawsonibacter. The sequence continues at coordinate 75,568 of CAPGBJ010000041.1, read as the reverse complement.
TCCAACCCCTCGGGGGGCAGCAGCTCAGCCTGACTCATCTCCCCAACGCGCTGGGCAATGTAACGCTCGGCCTCATACAGGGCAGGGAGATACACCGCATCCTGACCTGCCACCTGCTGACACTCCACCTCTCCTCGACGGGCCAGGGCCTCCAAACAGCCCTCCAGCAGCTCGCAGCTCCCCCCCAGCAAAGCACTGGCGGCCTCCACCAGCTTACGCCAGGGAAGAAAGGTATGGCCGTTGTTCAGATTGTGGGACAGTTCAAAGACCAGCCCAGCCTCCAGCCGAAGCGGGTCCTCCGCCCCCACCCCCAGGGACAGGGCCAGGGCGTCCGCCTGGGAGAACTCCACCTCGAACTCCTCGTTCACCAGCAGGTAGGGATTGGCCTTCACCACCTCCAAGGCCACATCCCCATAGGCCCGGCGCAGCAGAGCGGCCAGCTCCAGGGGCAGCTGGTGCTCCGTGAGGAAATCCATCAGCCGGCGGGTTCCCATCTGCTGGCGGAAGACCTCACCGATCTGTCTGGCCCGCCTCTTGGTAATGCCTTTGATTTTGGTCAGCTGCTCCGGGTCCTCCTCAATGACGGTGAGCGCGTCCTCCCCAAACTCCTCGATGATGAGCCGGGCGGTGGTCTTCCCCACCCCTTTAATGGCTCCAGAGGACAGGTAGTGAAAAATTTCTTTCATACTCTGGGGCAGACGCCGGTCCACCACCTCCGCCCTCATCTGGGGGCCGTAGGTGGGATGCCGGGTCCATCGCCCTCGCACAGACAGGTACTCCCCTGGCGCAACCCCGGCCATGGGGCCCACCACTGTGACCTCCTCCCCGTGGACGTCCAGCTTGAGGATGGTATAGCCATTCTCCTCGTTTTGAAAAATCACAGCGGAGACGGCGCCCTCCAGCAGTTCCAGTTCTTCTGACAAGGGTACCATCTCCTCTCATTCACTCAGTTGACGGGTATCGTATGCAGCTATGTTCTCGCGATGTAATCCCCTAAGTCCCCCGCCGGCCACAGCACCACCTCCGGCCAACGGGCGGTGAGGCGCAGGGCCAGTTCCCAGCCGACAGGGGTGAGGCCCACATCGGCGATCACCACAGGGCAGCGCAGCAGCCCCATCCCCCGCAGCCACAAGAAAGAGCGCACCTGCTGTTCCAGGCCCTCTCCATCCCCTCTGCCGGGCAAGACCACCTTCACTTCCCGCCCCGGCAGGGGGCGCAGCAGCAGACCAAACAGCCACCAGCCAACCAATGCCAGCCCAGCCGCACAGACCACAGCCAGCAGAATATCCCAGAATGTACCCACTTTAGCAACACCTCCTGGGTATCCTATGCCGCCGACCTGTCCACAGTGCGTGCCTGTCAGGGATGGTGCGGCGCGTTTCCCCGTGTCATCTTAGCCGGAGGACAGAGGAGGGGACACTGCGCGAGGTGCCCCCGGGCAAAACGCGGAAACTCCTTTACACCGCTCCAGAGAACAGGTTAATCCCCACATGGGTCAGCCCTAACATGATACATCCAGCAGTGAGCACGCCTAACACCACAGCGGGCATGGCTTTTTTCAGCCGCATCCCCAGGAAGGCCGCTGCCAGACAGCCCGTCCAGGCCCCCGTCCCCGGCAGGGGGATGGCCACAAAGAGCCAAAGGCCGAGATACTGATATCTCTGAACCTTCTGGCCTTTGAGATGGGCCTTTTTCTCCAGCTTGTCCACCAGACCGTTGAGACTGGGCAGGTATTTCCGCATCACCTCAAAAATTCGGCGGATATACACAATAATAAAAGGAGCCGGGATCAGATTGCCAATCACCGCTGCCGGAAAGGCCAGATAGTAGGGCAGCCCCAGGGCCACCCCAAAGGGCAGGCCCCCCCTCAGTTCAATAATGGGGACCATGGACACCAGCATGGTAAACAGGCATTTCCCTCCGGCAGTGGCTGTCAAAAATTCAAAGAGTTCCATAGCTTCAATCACCAAATTCTTGTAATGTTTCTCCCATCAAACCTTTAGAGCAGCTTTCTCAAATACTGCCCTGTGTAGGAACCGGGGCAGGCGGCCACCTCCTCCGGGGTGCCGGTGCAGACGATGTTTCCGCCGCCGTCGCCCCCCTCGGGCCCCAGGTCAATGATGTGGTCGGCGGTTTTGATCACGTCCAGGTTGTGCTCAATGACCACCACGGTGTTGCCCCCCTCCACCAGCCGCTGGAGCACCTCAATCAGCTTGTGGACATCGGCGGAATGGAGGCCGGTGGTGGGCTCGTCCAGGATATAGATGGTCTTGCCGGTGGACCGCTTGGACAGCTCGGTGGCCAGCTTGACCCGCTGGGCCTCGCCGCCGGACAGCTCGGTGGAGGGCTGGCCCAGCTTCACATAGCCCAGGCCCACCTCCTCCAGGGTCTTGAGGCGGTTGTAGATCTTGGGGATGTTCTCGAAGAAGGGCAGGGCCTCGTCCACCGTCATCTCCAGCACCTCATAGATGTTCTTGCCCTTGTACCGAACCTCCAGCGTCTCCCGGTTGTACCGTTTGCCCTTGCACACCTCGCAGGGGACATAGATGTCGGGCAGAAAGTGCATTTCAATTTTGAGCAGGCCGTCGCCGGTGCAGGCCTCGCACCGGCCGCCTCGGGTGTTGAAGGAGAAGCGGCCCGGGCCGTACCCCCGACTCTTGGCGTCGGGTGTGGAGGCGAACAGGTCCCGGATGTCGCTGAACAGATTGGTGTAGGTGGCCGGGTTGGACCGGGGGGTCCGGCCGATGGGACTCTGGTCGATGTTGATGACCTTGTCCAGGAATTCCTCCCCCTCGATGCGGTCATGTTTCCCCGCCCGGGTCTTGGTACGATTCAGGTCGGCCCCCAGCTTCTTGAACAGAATTTCGTTTACCAGGGAGGACTTTCCCGACCCGGACACTCCGGTGACGCAGGTGAAGGTGCCCAGAGGGAAGTCCACATCCACCCGGCGCAGGTTGTGCTCCGCCGCACCGAAGACCTTCAAATAGTGCCCGCTCCCCTTCCGCCTCTCGGTTGGAACAGGAATTTTCTTCCGTCCGGTGAGGTAGTCCCCGGTGATGGAGTCCGGGTTGTTCATGACCTCTTCCGGAGTACCGGCGGCCACGATCTGTCCGCCGTTTATCCCCGCCCCGGGCCCCACGTCGATGATGTAGTCAGCCTCCCGCATGGTGTCCTCGTCGTGCTCCACCACGAGCAGAGTGTTGCCCAGGTCCCGCAGCTCCTTCAGGGTCTGGAGCAGCTTGTCGTTGTCCCGCTGGTGCAGACCGATGGAGGGCTCGTCCAAGATATAGAGCACCCCCATCAGAGAGGAGCCAATCTGGGTGGCCAGGCGGATGCGCTGGCTCTCGCCGCCGGACAGAGTGCCCGCCTCCCGGGACAGGGTGAGGTATTGCAGCCCCACCGACTGGAGAAATCCCAGGCGGTTTTTGATCTCCTTCAGAATCTGGGCGGCGATCATGGTCTGGGTCTCGTTGAGGACCAGCTGTTCCACAAAGTCCAGGGCCTCGGTGACACTCTTGCGGCAGTAGCTGTCGATATCCAGCCCGCCCACGGTGACGGCCAGCGACTCCTTTTTCAGCCGCCGCCCCTGGCAGGCGGGGCAGGGGCACTGGGACATGCACTCCTCCAGCTCCCGTTTCATGGCGTCGGACTGGGTCTCCCGGTAGCGGCGCTCCAGGTTGTTGATGATGCCCTCAAAGGGCTGGTACAGGGTGCCCTTGCCCCGGGGCTGGTCGTAGTGAAGGGTGAGCTTCTCCCCGTTGGTCCCATGGAGAATCACGTCCAGCACCTCGGGGGGCAGGTCTTTGATGGGGGTGTTCAGCTTGAATTTGTACTTCTTGGCCAGGGCGTCGAAGTACATCCGGGAGATGCCGTCGGACTTGATGTTGTTCCAGCCCGAGGCAGTAATCGCCCCCTCCACGATGGACAGGTCCCGGTTTGGAATGATGAGCTCCGGGTCGATCTTCATCTGAGAGCCCAGTCCCATGCAGGTGGGGCAGGCTCCAAAGGGGTTGTTGAAGGAGAACATCCGGGGGGACAGCTCCTCAATGGACACGCCGCAGTCCTCGCAGGCGTAGTTCTGAGAGAACATGATGTCCCGGTCCTCCCCCACGATGTTCACCACCACCAGCCCGCCTGTCAGGTTGGAGGCCACCTCCACGCTGTCGGTGAGCCGGCGGGCGATGTCCTCCCGGATGACCAGCCGGTCCACCACCACCTCAATGTGGTGCTTTTTGTTCTTGTCCAGCTTGATCTCCTCGGACAGGTCGTAGAGGGAGCCGTCGGCCCGGACCCGGACGTAGCCCGACTTCCGGGCGTCCTCAAAGATTTTGGCGTGTTCCCCCTTCTTGCCCCGGATCACCGGGGCCATCACCTGGATGCGGGTGGCCTCGGGCAGGGCCAGGACCTGGTCAATGATCTGGTCTATGGTCTGCTGCTTGATCTCCTTCCCGCAGATGGGGCAGTGGGGGGTGCCCACCCGGGCCCACAGCAGGCGGAGGTAGTCGTAGATCTCCGTCACCGTCCCCACGGTGGACCGGGGGTTTTTGCTGGTGGTCTTCTGGTCGATGGAGATGGCCGGGGACAGGCCGTCGATGTAGTCCACGTCGGGCTTCTCCATCTGGCCCAGGAACATCCGGGCGTAGGAGCTTAAAGACTCCACATACCGCCGCTGACCCTCGGCGTAGATGGTGTCAAAGGCCAGGGAGGACTTCCCCGATCCGGACAGTCCGGTGAGCACCACTAGCTTGTCCCGGGGAATTTTTACGTCGATATTTTTCAGGTTGTTCACCCGCGCGCCCTTGACGGAAATGTGTGTGTGCATGTTTTTGTTCTCCTTTTTGCTCCGCCTGGGGCGGGAAAATCGTTGATTCCTATCGGGTGATAACAGGGGGCACGTCAAAATGGAGGCTCACCCACTCGCTCCGCCCGGAAAAAGACGCCGTCCTCGACAATCAGCAAACTGCCGTCACCCAAAAGGCAGCAGTTCACCCCCAAAAGTTGGCGGCGGCCTATGGTCCCCTGAACCCCCACACGCAAGTTCAGCACCTTTTCCGGCTTCAGACCAAGCTGGGCAAGCTCGGTCTGATAGTTCCGGGCAAACTGCTCCAATGGCATCATCTTACAGGCATACCCCTCTGACAGAAATTCCAATTTCAAGCCGTCGGTGATAAACTCGCCTTCCGCATAAGTGATCTTCATGCCAATACAGGCGTCAATTTCCTCTTGGGACAGGGTGCACAGCACTGGGGACACCCCAGGGCTGGAGACAATCTCCCACTCGCCAAAACAGTCCTCCGCCTCCGGCTGCCGCAAAAAATGCTCCGGGATGAGCCGCAGGGGCTGAATGATCAGGAAGAGGGCGCAAAGAAAAACCACCCAGCCCTCCCACAGGGCGACCAGGAGCAACAGCCAGCGAAACTTGTTCACGCCCTTCTGTCTTCGCCGGGCTCGCACCCGGAGCAGGGCAATCAGAATCAGCAAATTCAGTCCCAGTAGAACTGCGGCGACTAAATTGACAAGAAACATATGCGTCACAGCCCAGATCAGAGCATTTTGAACCGCCATTACCAACAGACCGATCAAAATAACAGGGACAAATACCCATCCGAACAGCGCCATAAACGCCATACTCCTGCCCCCCTCCGCTGAGGCGGCCCCAGGCCGCCTCTACAGCCTAACGGAACAAATTTTTATTGTCAAGCCTATTTTTTCACCGGCTCCGCTTTCAGCAGAATCAGCCGCTGGACCTCTATAAACTGCTTATCCTCCTTCACATCCACCATCAGCCACTTACCGCCGTTAAACAGGGCGGTGCCCTCATACATCCTGCGGAAGGCGGCGGAGAAGGTGGACAGCAGGGGCTCCAGCTCGGCCAGCTGCTTAGCATTCATCGTCACCATGGCGGTGAACCACCCAGACCGGACATAGAGGACGCACAGCGACTTGCTCCCCTTTTTATATTTGACATTCCACCCCTTGTCCAGCGAGCATTTGCTGAACTCTATCGAGGGCTCCACATGGTAAGCCGCTCCCATCCAGCTTATCAGCTCCTCAAAGAGGGGGTTGTTCACCCATTCTCCGATATCGGACAGGCTCGGCTTCATCTGCTGGGGCCAGACCACATCCCAGGGCAGGGGGCCCTCTGCCAGGGCGGGCTTCTTCTTAGGCGTTTTCTTCTTAGACAGGGGCGTGACCTCCTCCACCAGCTGGACCGCCCTTCGAAGGGTGTCCCGGTCGTCGGGGTCCAGGAGATAGTGGTCCTTGGCCCCTTCGTAGGGGGGCTGGGTGGGCCGGCCCTGGAGAAGCGCCTCGAGACAGGGCAGCATCTTGACCATGGGTCGGTCGTCGCAGATGATGATTACCGGTTTGTCATTGAGGTAGACCATATACTCCCCGAACATCTTTCGGGAGCGCACCGCCCCCAACCCCTCCATCTGCTCGCAGATGTAGTTGACAAAATCAGAACTACTTGCCATACATTTCCTCCTTAAACAGTCAAATCCGCAGTGGTTCCGCCCACCAGCCCGATCAGCGCAGCGGGTTCCAGCTCCACCTGAAAGCCAATTTTGCCTGCCGACACCATGATAGTGTCGATGATCTCCGCCGTCTCGTGGAAGACAGTGGGGTACCGCTTCTTCATCCCCACCGGGGAACACCCCCCGTGGACATAACCTGTCAGGGGCAGCAGTTCCCTCTGGTGGATCATGGCGACGGACTTTTCCCCCACCGCCTTGGCCGCCTTCTTCAGGTCGAGATTATCCCCCACAGGGATATCAAACACATACAGCCCCCCAGAGGCCCCCTGGGCCACCAGGGTCTTAAAGACACACTCCGGGTCCTGCCCCAGCTGCCGGGCTACGCTTACCCCGTCTGCACCGGCTTCTGGGTTGTAGGTGTGGGCGGTGTAGCGGATGTTTTTTTGCTCCAGAATCCGCATCACGTTGGTCTTTTCATCCCTATTTTTAATCATGGGATATCCTCCAAGGTCAATCCGACTCTATATATTTCTCAAAATGAATACAATGTTTCCCCCTGGGGAATTCTTCCACAGTATCTTTTGACTGACTGTATTCGGTTGGGATTCCATCCCAAAATACGGTACACCGAACTGCGCCTTTTACATATCCGCGAAAATGAGTGCATCCGAAGCAAACCGGTATCCCTCCATCTCCATACCACCACCAGCGAGGGTGACTGTAAGGGGTCTGAAAACGATCGTCCATAGCCAGTTCCCCTTTCAACAGACTTTGTCCTCGTAATAACAATTTTTTCACCATTCGGCCGGGTTGGTGCCTAGGAGGACACTGCGGCAAACCAAAGGGCCGCCAGCACGGTAAACAAGGTCAATCCCGTCAGCGACAGGCAGCGGACCGCTGTCCTCCCCTTTCCTTCGGGACACCGATGTTCCAGGAGGAGCGCCACGGCGGCGCACAGCGCCCAGGCAAGCATTCCGGTGAGGAAACCGGCACCCAATTCCTCATTCCCGCCTGGATGGGGACCCGTTTCATTATAACCCTCGGACGGGCAAAGCCCGTCCTTCGGAAATTCTCCGCCCCTCTCGGGGCTTCGAATTTACGGCGCTTACCGCGCCGCCCCATCTGCGATGGGGCCCCAAAAGAAATGCGCTATTTCCCCCGCAGCTCGATAATTTGGTCCCGCAGGGCGGCAGCCAGCTCGAATTCCAGCATTTTGGCCGCTTTCCGCATTCTCCCATCCGGGCTCGCCCGGATGGGGACCCGTTTCATTATAATCCTCGGACGGGCAAAGCCCGTCCTCCGGAAATTCTCCGCCCCTTTCGGGGCTTCGAATTTACGGCGCTTACCGCGCCGCCCCATCTGCGATGGGGCCCCAAAAGAAATGCGCTATTTCCCCCGCAGCTCGATAATTTGGTCCCGCAGGGCGGCAGCCAGCTCGAATTCCAGCATCTTGGCCGCTTCGCGCATTTCTTTTTCCAGTCGGGCAATGCGTTCCGCCTTCTGCTGTTTGGTGAGGCCGGCCACCTCCCCCCGCCGCTCGGCGGAGTCCTTGTCCTCCTGGGCATCCAGATCCAGCAGGTTGCGCACCGATTTGATCACCGTCTTGGGGACAATGCCGTGGGCCCTGTTGAAGGCGTCCTGCTTCTCCCGGCGGCGTTCCGTCTCGTCGATGGCCCGGCGCATAGATGGGGTCACGGTGTCGGCGTACATGACCACCATGCCCTGGGCGTTCCGGGCAGCCCGGCCGATGGTCTGGATGAGAGAGGTTTCCGACCGGAGGAAGCCCTCCTTGTCGGCGTCCAGGATGGCCACAAGGGACACTTCGGGCAGGTCCAACCCCTCCCGCAGCAGATTGATGCCCACCAGCACATGGAAGGTACCCAGCCGCAAGTCCCGGATGATCTCCATGCGCTCCATGGCGTCAATGTCGTGGTGCATATACCGCACCTTGATCCCCGCCCCCTGGAGATAGGTCGTGAGGTCCTCGGCCATCCGCTTGGTGAGGGTGGTCACCAACACCCGCTCGTTTTGGGCGGTGCGGGTGTTGATTTCCCCAATGAGGTCGTCAATCTGTCCCTCCACCGGCCGGACCTGGATCACCGGGTCCAGCAGACCGGTGGGCCGGATGACCTGCTCTACAATCTGCCCCGACCGGGTGCGCTCATACTCCCCGGGGGTGGCGGAGACGTAGACGATCTGGTTGACCCGTCTCTCAAACTCCTCAAACTTCAGCGGTCGGTTATCAAAGGCGCAGGGCAGTCGAAAGCCGTAGTCCACCAGCGTAGTTTTCCGGGCCCGGTCGCCGTTGTACATGGCCCGCACCTGGGGCAGTGTGACATGGCTCTCGTCAATAAACAGGACAAAGTCCTTGGGGAAGTAGTCCATCAACGTGTTGGGGGGCGACCCCACCGGCCGGCCCTCGATCACCCGGGAGTAGTTCTCGATGCCGGAGCAGTAGCCCAGCTCCTGCATCATTTCAATGTCATACATAGTGCGCTGCTTAATGCGCTGGGCCTCGATCAGCTTGCCCTCCGACTCGAAGAAGGCCACCCGTTGTTCCATTTCCTGGTAGATCTCCTGAATGGCGGCGTCCATCTTCTCCTTGGGCGTGACGTAGTGGGTGGCGGGCCATATGGGAATATTTTGCAGGCGGCGGATGGGGGAACCGGTCACCACGTTGATCTCCGAGATGCGGTCGATCTCGTCCCCGAAGAACTCCACCCGGATGGCGGTGTCCTTCCAGTAGGCGGGCCAGACCTCCACTGTGTCCCCCCGGACCCGGAACATGTTGCGCTCGAAGGCGATGTCGTTGCGCTCGTAGCGGATGGCCACCAGCTTTTTTAGCATCTCGTCCCGCTCCATCTGGGCGCCCACCCGGAGGGAGACCATCATTTTGGCAAAGTCCTCCGGCTCACCCAGACCGTAGATGCAGGACACAGAGGACACCACAATCACGTCCCGCCGCTCCAGCAGGGAGGCGGTGGCGCTCAGCCGCAGGCGGTCGATCTCCTCGTTTACGGAGGAATCTTTTTCAATAAAGGTATCGGTGTGGGGGATATAGGCCTCGGGCTGGTAGTAGTCGTAATAGGACACGAAGTATTCCACCGCGTTGTTGGGAAAAAACTCCTTGAACTCGGCGCACAGCTGGGCGGCCAGGGTCTTGTTATGGGCCAGCACCAGGGTGGGCCGCTGGACCTTCTCGATAATCTTGGCCATGGTGAAGGTCTTGCCCGACCCGGTCACCCCCAGCAGGGTCTGTTCATCCAACCCCATCTCGATGCCGTTGGCCAGAGCTTCGATGGCCTCCGGCTGGTCGCCGCTGGGCGTATATTCGGACACCACTTCTAATTTTGGCATGGTTCTCCCCCCTCCTCACTGTAACGTTCCCCCCATTAAAATACCCAGCCGGAACCCGCCTCTCTGAAAGAAAAATTGCCGGAAACGGCCGGGTATTTTTTTATTATACCAGAACTAACGTTCTATTTCAAGGGAAAAATACGAAAATTACATCTGACCTGGGTAGATCATTCGAAAACCTCTGCCCCACCCCACCTGCTGACTCTGTCGGATCGACACCATGTCTCCATCCACAAAAACCAGATGGTCCACCAACCGCACCCCCAGGGGTGCCAGGGCCGCCCGGACCACATCGGTCGTATTCACATCCTCCGGGGAGGGCAGGGCAATGCCGCTGACATGGTTGTGGGCCAGGTAGCAGAAAGACGCCTGCAAGGCCATACACTCTTCCGCTGCCCGGCGAATGGTCACATCGGAGTTACTCAGGTTCCCTTCAGACAGCTTCTTGGCCCCTAGCAGCCTCTCTTTGGCATCCAGGCACAGGACATAGACCATCTCGTTGCGCGACCCATAGAAATAGGGGGCCAGGACATTCCCGGCCTCCTCCACAGTATGGATGATCTGTCCTGGTCCGGTGCGTTCCTCCAAATAGCGGCCCATCACCGCTGGAATCAGCTTCAGCAGGGTAATGGAGTGCTCCCCCATCCCCTTTACCTTCATCAGCTCCTCCGGCAGAGCATCCAACACCCGGTCCAAGGAACCAAAACGGTCAACAAGCTCGTGGGCCAGGGGATTCACATCCCCCTGGGGAATGGCGTAGAAGAGCAGCAGCTCCAAAATCCGGTGATCGGGCCAACCCGCAACTCCCCGGACCTGAAATTCTGTTTTCACACGCTTCCGATGACCGGTGTGAATGTGCTTTGGCATGGCTGCTCACCTCCTTTTAACGTTTCCAGGACCGCTCAATGTATGCCCGTACCAGGTCCCAAAAGGCGTCATAGTCCTGATACAGGGCAATCTTGCGGCAAAGGACAGCTATTTCGTCGTCAACCGCGCTGTCCTCACAGGCGGGGTCGCTGTCCGCAAGACTTTTCACCCGCTCCAGGATACGGGCCTCGTCCACCGCGCCACAGTTCATGAGGGCCTGCCAGGTCTGCTCATACTGTTCTGCATGTGGGCCCGTCACAAAGGCGTCCAGCCCCTCCATCTGCACTTGCGTGTCATAGTCGACGATGTAAGCGATATCCTGGATGTACTGGGGATACTGTGCCAGCTCCTGCCAGACCTGGGGCTCTTTATAGAGATCTGCCATAGCCTGGAGCAAATCATCGGCGGTGAGTGAGTCCCCTTGTGCCAGGGCCCTGTCAATCAAGTTCATACCTTGGCCCCATACTGGGCCAGATACCCCTCCATTTTGTTCTTCACCTCGTCGTCGATATAGACCTTGCCATCCACAGGATTGTTGTGGAGGAAGGAAATCACCTCCCGCACGGTGACAATGGGGAATACCTGAAGGTCAAAATCCTGGCGCAGTTCATCCAGTGTAGAGCAGTCCCGAGTCCCCCGCTCCATCCGGTCTACAGAGACAAAGAGGGCCTTTATGTCCACCTCCGCCACCGATCGAAACAGCTCTATCGTCTCTCGGACGGCAGTGCCGGCGGTAACCACGTCCTCAATAATCGCCACTCGGTCCCCGCCCTGGGGCTTATAGCCCACCATAGAGCCCCCCTCGCCATGGTCCTTGACCTCCTTGCGGTTAAAGCAGTACGGCAGGTCACGGCCGTAGTTCCGATAGAGCGACGCCGCGGCAGAGACGGCCAGCGGGATCCCCTTGTAAGCCGGTCCAAACAGGCAGTCTATCGCCCCCTCGGGCATATTTTCCTGAATGCAGGCGGCGTAGTAATCCCCCAGCCGGGCGGCCTGAGCCCCGGTCTTATAATTGCCGGTGTTGACAAAATAGGGGGTTTTCCGCCCCGACTTGGTGGTGAAGTCCCCAAAAGTGAGCACTCCGGATCGCACCATGAAGGTGATGAATTCCTCTTTGTACGTCATGTGAAAAACTCCTTTTCATCTGTGTGTCCGGCACCGCCGGCAGGCAAATTTGGGCCTATTTTGGCCTGAATGGCTTATTATACCACTCTTTAGCGCACTGTACAATACCCTCTTAGCAAACGCCGCCCCCCTGTTTGGGCGTGGAGGCCCCCGCTCCAGCCCGGCATATTTCGACATCGTTAAGATTTCCCATCTCCCCGCCCCGCTCTTTACCTTTGGGCTGGTTTTTGTTATAATTGTCGCAACATCACGCGGGGCCTCCTCTGTGCGCCCCGCCGGGGGAGGCGCTCTCATGCTCCAACACCTCAAGGATCTGTACCACTGGGTGGACGTGCAGGGCCACCGCATCCCCGCCATTCCCCGAAATTTGGGAATTACAGCCCTGTTTCTCTGCGCCGCCTACTGGGCCAGCAGCATCCTCATCACCCATACGGGGGGAGAAAACAACTCCGCCCTGGTCTTCGTGCTGGCGGTGTCCCTCATCTCTCTGCTCACCTCCGGTTATGTCTACGGCATTGCCGCCTCCATCATCGGGGCGCTGTTTATCAACATCTACTTTATGGAGCCCTACGACGCATTCTCCCTCAGCCGCACAGGATACCCGGTGGCCATGCTGTCCATGGTGGCCATCTCCTGCGTCATTTGTGCCCTCACCGCCCGGGTAAAGAAACAGGCCACCGAAGCCGTCCGCCGGGAGAAGAACGCCAGAGCCCTCTACGAGCAAAATGAGAAGCTCAACGCCGAAAAGACCGCTATCCAGCTTCAGTCCGACAGGGTTGCCATTCGAGAAAACATTCTGCGGGCGGTATCTCACGACCTGCGCACCCCCCTGACCTCTATTTCCGGAGCGGTGGCCGTACTGCTGGCCAGCCCAGAGGTCTCGCCCAAAAATATTTCCATGCTCAACGACATCAAGCAGGACGCAGACGGACTGATTGTCATGGTAGAAAATCTGTTGTCCGTCACCCGGGTTCAGGACGGGACCATCCCCCTGAAAAAGCGGGAGGAGATGCTGGAGGAGGTCGCGGGGGACGCTCTGCTCACCACCCGGCGGCGTTTTCCTGACTTTCATGTGGAGTTGGATCTGTCAGAGGACATCCTCTACCTGCCCATGGACCCCCTGCTGATCAAGCAGGTCATCGTCAACCTGCTGGAAAACGCCATCCGACACTCTGGCGACCGCGACCACATCACCCTGCGCCTGTATCGCCAGGAGGACTGGGCCGTGGTGGAAGTCCGGGATCAGGGCCATGGACTGTCTCCCGAGGTCCTTCAGGCCATTCAGGCCGGTCAGGCTATGCCTCTGTCAGGGGATGCCACCCGGGGGATGGGCATCGGCCTGTCCGTCTGCCAGAGCATCATTCAGGCGCATGGCGGCTTTTTCACCGCAGGCAATCACCCATCAGGGGGGGCAGTATTCCGCTTTGGTCTGTCCGCCGCAGGTACGGCATGACCGCCCAAAGTATCGCAGTTTCGCCCCACAGTACACAATGGAGGACTCTCATGAGCGAAAAACAGACCATTCTCATCATTGAGGACGACCGGGCCATCAGCAACTTTATCAGCCGGGCCCTGGCCACCAACGAATACCGCACCATCTCCGCCTTCACCGGGAAAGAGGGCCTGTCCCTATTCTTCTCCCACGGACCTGACCTTGTGCTTCTGGACCTGGGGCTGCCCGATATGGACGGCCTGGAGATTTTGACCCAGCTGCGGGATCTGCCCCGCGAGGTCCCCATTATCATCATCTCCGCCCGAGACCGGGAGTCAGAGAAGGTGCGGGCCCTGGACATGGGGGCAGACGACTACGTGGTAAAGCCCTTTGGGGTATCTGAACTGCTGGCCCGCATCCGCTCTGCCCTGCGCCGGGCGGAGCGCATGAAGCTGAGTCAGGGCATCCAGCGGGATATCTATCAGATCAAGGACCTGACCATTGATCTGGCCAAACACCAGATTCTTCTGGACGGAGAGGAGATTCACTTTACACAAAACGAGTTCAAAATTATCGAGCTGCTGGCCATCCACGCCGGCAAGGTACTCACCTACGACTTTATTTTGGAACATATCTGGGGGCCCTACGGGGGCAGCGGAAGCAACCAGATCCTCCGCGTCAACATGGCCAACATCCGCCGAAAACTAAAAGAAAACCCCTCCGATCCCAAGTATATCCACACAGAACTTGGCATCGGCTATCGGATGCTGGACGACTGACGCCCCCTTTCCCTCCCATATTAACAGCTTTTTTATAGGCTCTCCCCCATCATTGACACCCATTTTACCTATCTTCTGATAGGATAGGTGGTGCAGAGCAATTCGTTTACACACGAATTCTGCCGGTATCCGGGTCTGACTCACTTCTTCCCGGATCATCTCCGCAGACCGGACCGGCCTCCCCTTCCAGTTCAGACAGGCCGCCTCTCTCCCCGGCTGTGGATAGCCGCCCCCTTCCGCCAAAGGGGGCGGTCCTTTTTCGCTCTCTCCCCTCTGAACGCCACCCCTCGGCCGTGAAAACATTGTAAGTTTCCCACTTCAATTTCTCCGGGAGCTCTTGTAAATTGAAGTCCGCTGTTTTATAATGGAAGTGCTTTCGATTGGCAAGGGACGATCCCCTTTTGGGAGGAAACACGGCCTCCGGCAGGCATATTCCTCCCCTCGTCAATGGATAGGCAGCATTTCTACCGTTTTCACAGAATAAATTTCGGACAAAGGAGAGCACTATGACAGCCAGTGAAAAGAAGCAGCTGAGCGCCGCGGCCTGCAGAGTGCGGATGGGCGTCATCGAGGGGACGCATGGGGCCAAAGCCGGCCACCCCGGCGGGAGCCTGTCCGCCGCCGACCTGTTTACCTACCTCTACTTGAAAGAGCTGAATGTAGACCCCAAGAACCCCAAATGGGCCGACCGGGACCGTTTTGTCCTGTCCAAGGGCCACACCGCACCGGGGCTGTATGCCGCCCTGGCTGAGCGGGGCTTCTTCCCCGCGGCCGATCTGCCCACCCTGCGGCACATCGACAGCTACCTTCAAGGTCACCCCAATATGAACACTGTCCCCGGCGTGGACATGTCCACCGGTTCCCTGGGACAGGGTATCTCCGCCGCCGCTGGTATGGCCCTGGCGGCCAAACATCAGGGCAAAAACTGCCGGGTCTACACGCTGCTGGGCGACGGCGAGATTCAGGAGGGCCAGGTCTGGGAAGCTATGATGTTTGCCCACCACTACAAGCTGGACAACCTGTGTGTCATCATTGACAACAACGGCCTCCAGATTGACGGCCCTGTGGACCAGGTGATGAGCCCCTACCCCATTCCAGATAAGCTCAGGGCCTTCGGCTTTGAGGTGGCAGAGATTGACGGCCACAGCTTTGACCAGATGGAGTCCGCCTTTGCCAAAGCCAGGCAGACAAAAGGCGTACCCACCGCCATTGTGATGAAGACCACCAAGGGTAAAGGAGTCAGCTACATGGAGAATCAGGCCGGCTGGCACGGCAAAGCCCCCAACGACGAGGAATACGAAATTGCCATGGATGAGCTGAGGGCTCAACTGGCGGAAGTGGAGGCGATGTAACATGGCAGAGATGAAAAAGATCGCCACCCGTGACAGCTACGGCGCGGCCCTGAAAGAACTGGGCGAACGCTATGACAATCTGATTGTCTTTGACGCCGACTTGGCCGGGGCCACGAAGACCGGCACCTTTAAAAAAGCCTTTCCTCAGCGCCACTTTAACTGCGGCATTGCCGAGGGCAACATGATCGCCGCGGCTGCCGGGGCGGCCGCCATGGGTCTGGTGCCCTTTGCCTCCAGCTTCGCCATGTTTGCCGCCGGGCGGGCCTTTGAACAGGTGCGCAACTCGATTGGTTATCCCCACTTGAATGTGAAGATCGGCGCCACCCACGGCGGTATCTCTGTGGGCGAGGATGGGGCCTCTCACCAGTGCTGCGAGGACTTTGCCCTGATGCGCTCCATCCCCGGCATGGTGGTCATGTCCCCCGCCGACGATGTGGAAGCCCGGGCCGCCGTCAAGGCCGCCTACGCCTACGAGGGCCCCGTCTATCTGCGCTTTGGCCGGCTGGCTGTCCCCGTCTTTCACGACGAGGCCGGCTTCCAGTTTGAGATTGGCAAGGGAGAGGTTCTCCAGGATGGCTCTGATGTGGCCATCATCGCCAATGGTCTGCTGGTTAACGAGGCCATTGAGGCGGGCAAGGCCCTTAAAGAGGCGGGTATTTCCGCCCGGATCATCAACCTGTGCACCATCAAGCCCCTGGACGAGGAGTTGGTCCTCAAGGCCGCCCAGGAGTGCGGCAAAGTGATTACCTGCGAGGAACACTCCGTCATTGGCGGCCTGGGCGAGGCGGTATGCGCCCTGCTCAGCGAGCGATACCCCACCCCTGTGCGCCGGATCGGCGTCAACGACGAATTCGGCCACTCCGGCCCCGCCGCCGCCCTGCTCAAGCAGTTTGGCCTGTCGGCGGAGCACATTGTGGAGGTGGCCAAGGACTTCTGCGGCAAATAGAACATCTCCGCGCTTCTCATAGAACCCCACGGAACACCGCCTGTATTCCGTGGGGTTCTATCTTAAATTCCCGGGTTCAGATCGTGGCGCGGGCCGGTTCTCCCGCAAAATATTCCGGGCACTTCTCCGGGCAAGCAGATCCATTCCAGCGGCCGGTTCTTCTGTGCCCAGTCTGCCCAGAAAAGGGCGGCCAGCTTTGTCAGCTGGCCACCTTATTTTAACTCCTCAACAAAATGGGCTGGAGCTGCCGCCCCTCCAGGGCGGCCTGGGCGGCCTGGGCCACCTGGGCGAAGTCAGCCACCAGGGAGGTCGGCTTCTTCTCAAAGTCGTCCTGTCCAAAGGGGACAAAGTAGATGTATTTCCGGGGCAGCAGGGCGCCGATACTGGCGGCAGAGGCGGCCAGCCCATCGTTGGTGGAAGGGGCAATCACCAGAGGCCGGCAGTTGCGCAGATGGGCCTTTGCCGCCATGGTAACACTGGTGTCCGTAACCCCAGCCGCCAGCTTGCCCAGCGTGTTGCCGGTACAGGGGGCAATGATGAGCAGGTCCAGCAGCTTCTGAGGGCCAATGGGCTCCGCCCCCTTGACGGTCGCGATTACCCGATGATCACAGATGCGTTCCATCTCCCGCATCAGGTCGTGGGCCTTGCCAAAGCGGGTGTCGGTGTCTGCAACCACCTCAGAGACAATGGGCACCACCCGCTCAAAACGGGCCTTCACCTGCTCCAGCGCCTCTATGGCCTTGGCGTGTGTACAGAAGGACCCACATATGGCGAATCCAACAGTTTTGTCTTGCAAAGAAATCTTCCTTTCTATTGGGAACCTGTAGAGGTGCATTTTCCGCACCCCCAGTCGATTTTCAGTTTGAGCGGGCATATCGGGTATGCCCTTCCATAGGAAATCAGAATCCAATTTCCCGCAGCATATTATAGATGGTATCCCGAATGGCGGCGCCCGCCGTGACCGGCGCCACCTTACCCGGGAGGGCCAGAGCCCAGACCACAGTGAGGCCCAGCGCGCCGGCCGCACCCAAATCCACCCCGCCCGGCTTAGAGGCCAGGTCCAGGATGAGACAGTTGGGGTTGACATCCTCCAATTCCTCCCGCCCCAGCACCTGGGCAGGAACGGTGTTGACAATCAAATCATAGCCGCACAGCCAGCCCCTGAGATGGCTCAAGTGCTCTCCGCCAAAGCCCATAGCCTGGGCCCAGGCCAGCTGGTCGTATTTCCGGGCGGCTACGCTCACCCGGGCCCCAAGGGCCTGAAACCGCTGGGCGGTGAGCCGCCCCACCCGTCCAAAGCCGATGACCAGTACCTTCGAGCCGTGGATTGTGATGGGCAGATGTTCCATGGCCAGCTGTACTGCCCCCTCCGCCGTAGGCACGGCGTTGGCAACAGCCAGTTCCTCCCGGGCAAAGTAGTCCCGGATGGTGAGTCCCCTCTCCCGGGCCAGTTCCTCTGTGTCCCGGTCCACCCGCCCGCCGCAGAGAAACTGCCGAGGCGAGATCCGGTCGAGAATAGGGGGTAAGGGGTGTTCTGCCAGGGACAGCGGAGCGTTAAGCAGTCCCTTTCCAGCCGAGACGGTGAGGGGTAAAATAACACAGTCCGCCCGGTCCGCTCGACACAAAGTGGCCTCCGCAGTAAGGCCGGAGACGGCCTCCTGGGGTTGACCCAGGGCGTAAGTATGGACGGTGTGGCCGTCCTCAGCCAGCAACTGGGCCAGCTTGGCTTGCCGCAGGTCGCCGCCCACCACCCAGATATTTAGTTCGTCTTTCATAGGCAATACCTCCAGGACCGCCGGTGGAGCGGCGGTAGGTTTCTACTCCATTGTATGGGCGCGGGCGGGCAGAGGTGCAAAAAGGCCGGGGTTTTTGGCCCCGGCCTGTGGTTGTTTCACTACAAAAAAGAGCGCCTGTCCTTTTCGGACAGGCGCTCTTGCGTTGTGGGAGAAATCCCTTACTTCGCAGCCTTGGCGGCCTTGATAGCCTCGATGAGCAGCGGGGTGACCTTGAACAGGTCGCCGCAGATGCCGTAGTCAGCGATCTCGAAGATGGGGGCGGTGTCGTTCTTGTTGACCGCGATGATGCACTCGGAGTCCTGCATACCGGCCTTGTGCTGGATGGCGCCGGAGATGCCCAGAGCGACATAGATCTTGGGGTGGACGGTCTTGCCGGTCTGGCCCACCTGGTGGTCGGCGGACAGCCAGCCGGAGTCAATGGTGGCGCGGGAGCCGCCCACGACGCCGCCGAGAACCTCAGCCAGCTCCTCGGCCAGCTTAATGCCGCCCTCCACGTCCTTGGAGATGCCGCGGCCCACGGAGACGACCACGTCGGCGCCGATCAGGTCCACCAGCTTCTTGGCGGCCTTGACCACCTCGACCACCTCGGTCTTCATATCATCAGCGGTGAGGGAGAACTCAGGCTTGATGATCTCGCAGGCGTCGGCCTTGGCCTGATCGAAGGCGGCCTTCTTCATCACGCCGGGGCGGACGGTGGCCATGGCGGGACGGAACCGGGGGCAGATGATGGAGGCCATCAGGTGGCCGCCGAAGGCGGGACGGGTCATCTTCAGGTCGCGGGACACATCGTGCTTCTGGCCCAGCACCATGGCGTGGCTGGTGGCGTCGATGCGCTCGGGGGCCAGGGTGGAGTTCTCCTTCAGGAAGTCTTTGTAGATGCCCATGTCCACGTCCAGGTGGGTGCAGTCGGCGCACAGGCCGGTGTGCAGCCGGGCGGCGCAGCGGGGACCCAGATCCCGGCCGATGTTGGTGGCGCCGATGAGCATGATCTCGGGCTTATACTCCTCGATCACGTCGCAGATGACCTTGGTGTAGCCGTCGGTGGTGTAGTCCTTCAGCATGGGGTGGTCACAGACGTACACGCCGTCGGCGCCGTAGCCGCCCAGCTCCTTGGCGATGCCCTCGATGCCCTCGCCCAGCAGAATGCCGTACAGCTTGGTGCCCAGCTCGTCGGCCAGCTTGCGGCCCTCGGAGATCAGCTCGAAGGATGTGGGCATCATGCTGCCCTGGCGCTGCTCACAGAATACCCAGACTCCGCCCTTGAAGGCAGCGACGTCGGAACTATTAAAAGTAGACATATTCTTCTATCTCCCTTCTCAGATCATATGCTTGGCGGCCAGGATGCCGGCCAGCTTGTCACAGGTGGCCTTGTCGGCCCCCTCCAGCATCATACCGGCGCCCTTCTGGGGAGGCGTAAAGGAGGTCAGGATGTTGGTGGGAGAGCCGCTCAGGCCGATGGTATCCTTGTCGATGAAGGGATGATCCTTCAGGGTGTTGTAGTCGAAGATCTCATAGGGCTTGGAGTAGCACTCGTAGATGCCGCCCACGCTCATGTAGCGGGGGGTGTTCAGCTCCTTGATGCAGGTGATGAGGCAGGGGGTCTTGACCTTGATGGTCATATAGCCGTCCTCCAGCATCCGCTTGACGGTGATGGTGTCGCCCTCCTTGGTGATCTCGGCGGCGTAGGACACCTGGGGCAGGCCCAGCTTCTCGGCGATCTGGGGGCCCACCTGGGCGGTATCGCCGTCGATGGCCTGACGGCCGCACATCACGATGTCGTCCTTCTCCACGCCGATCTTGTCGATGGCGGCGGCCAGGATCTGAGAGGTGGCGTAAGTATCGGAGCCGCCGAACTCCCGGGCGGACACCAGGATGGCGCGGTCCACGCCCCGGGCCATGACCTCGCGGAGCATCCCCTCGGCGGGCGGGGGGCCCATAGAGACGACGATCACTTCGGCGCCGGTCTGCTCCTTCAGGACCAGGGCGGCCTCAACGGCGTTCAGGTCGTCGGGATTGGTGATGGCGGCCATGGAGGCGCGGTTCAGGGTGCCGTCTGGATTGACGGCCACCTTACCGGAGGTATCGGGGACCTGCTTGACACAAACAATAATTTTCATTTCAATCTGCCTCCTATCTTATTTCACGCCCAGGTGGCTGGAAATGACCATCCGCTGGACCTCAGAAGTGCCCTCGTAGATCTCGGTGATCTTGGCGTCGCGCATCATGCGCTCCACGGGGTACTCACGGGTGTAGCCGTAGCCGCCGAACAGCTGGACGGCGCGGCGGGTCACGTCGGAGGCGGACTCGGCGGCGAAGAGCTTGGCCATGGCGGCGTCCATGGAGTAGTTCTCGTGGTTCTGCTTCTTCATGGCGGCGGCGTAAACCAGGTACTGGGCGGCCTGCATCCGGGTGTGCATATCGGCCAGCTGGAACTGGGTGTTCTGGAACTGGCTCAGGCGGCGCTTGAACTGGACGCGCTCCTGGGTGTACTTGATGGCCTCGTTGATGGCCCCCTCGCCCAGACCCAGGGCCTGAGCGGCGATGCCGATGCGGCCGCCGTCCAGAGTCATCATGGCGATCTTGAAGCCCTTGCCCTCCTGGCCCAGCAGGTTCTCCTTGGGGACGATGCAGTCCTCAAAGATCAGGTCGCAGGTGGAGGAGCCGCGGATGCCCATCTTCTTCTCGTGCTTGCCCACATAGAAGCCGGGGAAGCTCTTCTCCACGATGAAAGCGGAGATGCCGTGGTTGCCCAGCTTCTTGTCGGTCATGGCGAAGACCACGAAGGTCTCGGCCACGGTGCCGTTGGTGATAAAGCACTTGGAGCCGTTCAGTACGTAGTGGTCGCCCTCCAGCACAGCGGTGGTCTGCTGGCCGGAGGCGTCGGTACCGGCGTTGGGCTCGGTCAGGCCGAAGGCGCCGATCTTCTTGCCGGAGAGCAGGTCGGGCAGGTACTTCTTCTTCTGCTCCTCGGTGCCGTGCTCAAAGATAGGGGCGCAGCACAGAGAGGTGTGGGCGGACACGATGACGGCGGTGGTGCCGCACACCTTGGCCAGCTCCTCCACACACATAGCGTAGGACAGCACGTCGCCGCCTGCGCCGCCGTACTCCTTGGGGAAGTAGATGCCCATCATGCCCAGCTTGGCCATCTTCTCCACGGTCTCCATGGGGAAGCGCTCCTCCTCGTCGATCTCCTCGGCCAAAGGCTTGACCTCGGTCTCGGCGAACTCGCGGTACATCTTGCGGACCATCTCTTGCTCTTTCGTCAGATGAAAATCCATTTTGCAGTCCTCCTAGTTTTAATTACGTTGGTGCGCGCAGGGGTGTGGCAGACGCGTTCCCAGGGCAATGCCCGAGAACCTTTGTTAGATTTTTAACAATGAAAATCCGAAAAAAGCGCAACGCAGGACCGTTCCCGCTGTTGCGGCGCCCATTCCACAGGGCAGGGGTAAATTTACTGTTCAAATTATAGCTGTTTTCCCTCCCAGGCGCAAGGGGGACATTCTTGGTAAAATAGATAGTTTTTCCTTTCCTCTTTTGTCTAAAAAGACGAAATATGCAAATGTTGATTTTTAATAGGATTTTCTTGACTTTTTTCACTTCTTGCCTTGATCCAATGACAATTTGTATGGAATAACCCGTGCGAATCATCATCCATTTTTCCTCTGCCGGACGCAGCGTTTTTTACTCTGTATACCTGTTTTTCAGGTTGCCATATTCCCTTCGCTGAAGGGGAACACAGCCAGTCCTATTTTGTGGCGTGCAATATGCGCCCCTAACGAAAAGTCCTCCCAGCTGACCGGCGCCAAAAAACGCCGCCGGATGGTTCCGACGGCGTTTTATTGGCAGAAAAATTATTTGCTGTAGTCGAAGAAGCCCTTGCCGGTCTTGCGGCCCAGCATACCGCCCCGGACCATCTTCCGCAGCAGCAGGGAGGCGCGGTACTTGGGGTCTCCGGTCTCGTTATACAGGGTATCCATGATGGCCAGGCACACGTCCAGACCCACCAGATCGCCCAGGGCCAGGGGGCCCATGGGGTGGTTCGCGCCCAGCTTCATGGCGGTGTCGATGCCCTCGGCGCTGGCTACACCGGTGTACAGCAGGTCGGCCGCCTCATTAATCATGGGGATGAGAATCTTGTTGACCACGAAGCCGGGGGCCTCAGCCACTTCCACAGGCTCCTTGCCGATCTCCTTAGACAGGTTCCAGATCACGTCGAAGGTCTCCTGGGTGGTGTTGGCGCCACGGATGATCTCTACCAACTTCATGTTGGGCACAGGGTTGAAGAAATGCATCCCAATGACAGGGTGCTTCAGGCCCAGGGCCATCTCAGTGATGGACAGAGAGGAGGTGTTAGAGGCGAAAATAGCGCCCTCCTTGCACATGGCATCCAGTTCGTTCAGCAGCTCTTTTTTCGTGACCATGTCCTCTTTGACGCACTCAATGATCAGGTCGGCGTCGGCCGCGGCGGACTTCTCTTCCACCAGCACATTGGCCATCAGGGCGTCCTTGGCAGCCTGGTCCATCTTGCCCTTGTCCACCCGCTTCTGAAGAGACTTGTCCAGGTTGTCCTTGTGCCGCTGTGCAGACGCCACGCTGCTGGCGTACATCAGGGCGGTGTGGCCCTTGGCCGCAAAGACCTGGGCAATGCCGCTGCCCATGGTGCCGGCGCCGAAAATCGCTACTTTCATAACTGTGTTCCTCCTAAAAAATGTAAGATAATGCCGGATGTTCTGGCGGGAAATGGCCGGAGGATCCGGCCCCGCTCTCTTGCCTATCAGTATAACCGCTTTTTCATGGGAAAGCAAGAGGGGGCAGGAAATTTTTGAAGCAGTTCAGAACGCCGTCTTCACACCGGGCGTACCATCATAGACTTCATACACCTCAGCGTGATCCAGATGGTCGTAGCTCCGCCACCGGCCGGGCTGCGCGTCATAGGAGAAAAACAGGTCGGCAGTCAGTGTTTCGTCCCCCAACTCCTCTCTGGCCTGGAGGGTATAGCAGTCCAGCAGCCTCTCCGGGTCGGACCGCTCCTCGTCGGCAGTCAGAGCGGTGATCCGCCAGCCCCCGGGGTCGCCAGTGGCCTCCGCCAGCCACCTCAGCGTCTGGAAGTAGATGGGCATGGGCAGCGCGGCTGCGCTGCTGGAGTCCGCATAAAAGAGCTCGCCGGCGCTCAGCTGCCACATGGACTGGGGCTCCTCCTGACCCCATTCAAATTCCGGATTGGCCTCGTAGATATCCACCCCGCCGGGGGCCATGAGGGCCAGGTGCCCCAGGCAGTAGTCCTCATACTCCTTTTGAAGGGTGCTGCCCGGGTCCCGAATATCCCCCTCCACCGGCCACTCCCAGGTGATGTCTGTCCCGTCGAGGCGGACTGCACCTGCCTGGCCCCGGTACTGGCCCATCATCTGGCCGTTGAAGGTATACAGCAGACAGTCCCTGCCCTCGTCGTCTTGGAAAGTGACTGTGTTGGGCACACCTCCCTTTACAGCGTACCGGAAGAGCGGCCCAATCATCTCCTTCGTCTCCTGATTCATCACCCCCAGAATGAGTGTGTTCTCTAGGTGATCCTTTACAAAAGCCGCCCCCATAATATGGTCCCCCTGGCGGATGAAGTTTATCAGCTGAGCGGTAGGGCTCTGGAAGGGCTCCGCCTGGTCAGCTGCCTGGAACAGTGCCTGGAGCAGCCACTCCTCCTGCTCACTCTGGGGCGGGTGCTCCAGGTCCACCGGAACCCCCCGGCCCACAGGTACAGGGTTTGAAAAGGAAGTGCCGCCCTGTTGGGCATCCTGTTCCACCTCAGCCACCTGGCAGGACACCAGATTCCCGCAGGACAGGACAAGCAGGCACATCAATGCCAGAAAGAGTCTTGGAGGCTGTCGCTTGGGTGCAGAAAAGATATTGCGAATGCGAATCTCCGCCTCTCGCGCCGATCCAGACAGCGGGGTGGACAACGGGGTGCGGGGCATGTTTTTGTTCATGGCAAACCGTCCTCCTGACATGCGTTTTGGGCCTCGGACAGAGTATCCCAGGTGCTCTCCAGGATGAGCCAGCCCCGGTTGTTGAAGCTGTAGATGTTATAAACAGTAGACTCCCAGTTCTCCGTCCAGCACCCCTCAATGATCTTCTGCCCCTGGGGCACCAGCTCTGGTATTCCGGCCAGGGAGAAGCTGTATTCAAACCGCCCCTGTCCCGAGTTCCAGCGGAACCAGCGGTAGCCTTGATCTCGTGTCATATCACAGGAGACGGCAAAGTCCTCCGCCCCGTCGAAGTTGATGTCCTGGACCAGGACGCTGGGAGAGCCCTCCGCCAGGAAGGTCTGCTCTGGAAAGCGGTCGTCTCCCGGGACGTCCTCTGGTAAGATCGTCTGGAGAAGGTCGTCCCCGTCAAACACCTGGATGTAGTCGTAGACCAGGCTGTGACCGAAATGCCCATTGTCACCCCTCCGGCCCTGCAGCATCACCGTCAGTTCTCGGCCTTCGGCGACGACGACCGTCTCGGTATCGGTAAAGAAACCGTCCCCGATCATGTCCCAGCCGGTGCCGTTCCAACTCAGAGTGTACCACTCCGGAGCGTGCCACTTGTCCACCAGGGTAGGCACCCGGACCGCGGAGAGGGGGGAGCCCTCTCGGCTCGCCAAGTAGGTGCCCAAGATACAGAATATATTCTCGAAATCCGTGCGGAACCGCTCGGTCAGTTCGCCACTGTCCAGCTCCAAGACGCGGACCTCCGCAGCTCTGTAGTTGCTGTTGGGAAAGGTCAGCTCCAGAACCAGGGCGTCCCGGTCCGGACTGGTGAGGCGGGCGGCCTCCAGGGACCAGATCCCATACCAGTCCTCCCCGGTCCACCCCCATTCCAGCGTTTCACCGCTGCCCAGGTTTGCCGTGACGGTGATCGCGCCGGCCTTCTCCCCCTCCTCAAACAGCAAGGGGTCGAACCGGGCGGCCACAGTGACGGTGTCCGCCAGGCCGTCCCCGTCCAGGTCGACCGCTTCCAGTGTCTCCCGCTCCTCCCGCACCTCCATATCCGGGTTCTGCGCTGGCGGAGCGGGGATGGAGATATCTGCCGAAGAGATGTCCGGGGCCTCCTCTTCCTTAACCTGGCAGGACACCAAGTTGCCGCACAGCAGGCAAAACGCGAAGACCAGGGCGATATAAATCACCGGGGGCCGTCTCCTGGGCCCAGACGCAATATGTTCAAGCCGCATCTGGGTCTCTTTGGCCGACCCGGACAGCGGAGTGGAAAAACGGGTGCCAGGCAGCTTTTCCATGGTCAATCACCTCTCTATCCCATCCCATCAGGGACTGTATTGGTCTCAGAGCGGACCAGCTCCAGTTGGCTGCCTCCGCCAAATTCATACCAGTTGACGGTGTCCACCCCGTTGCCCTCACACACCCGCTCCACGATCTGGCGGGACTCCAGGTCCACCTCCGCCGGGGCACACAGGACGGCCACGGGGGAGAAGCCCTCCCCGTTCCAGACAAAGTAGAGATAGGGGACATTCCGGGCCCCGCCCTCTATGCACATCAGGCCAAAGTCCTGCACGCCGTCCCAGTTCAAATCCAGGGTCAGAGGCTGTCCCAGAGAGCCCAGACCGTCCCCGTCGCAGACGAACAGGCCGAACTCCGCGCTCCCCAGCCAGTCCTCGGGCAGAAGGGTCTGGATCAATTGCTCTCCCTGATAAACCAGGATCCTGTCCACCTCGAAGGTGTCCCAGCCGTACTCACTCTCCAGCCGGTGTTCCTCCAGCACCAGCTTCAGCAATTGCCCGTTGACATGGTCCACCGGCACCTCCTCCCCGCGGGCTGCCTGTTCCCGGGCGTAGGCAAGCAGTTCAGGCAGAGGCAGGTCCACGGTCTGGACCGGGGCCCCCTGGGGCTGCCAGCAAAGGGAGAGGGCTCCCTCCTCCTCCAGCACCTCCAGGGACAGGCTGACCAGCACATCCCAGGACAGGCCCAAAAAGTTCTGAAGCGCCTCCCTCAGCGGGCGGGAACGAAGGGTACCGTCCCCCTCCTGCCAGTACAGGGTGGCCCCGCTTCGCCTGCCGTCGTAGCCGTAGGGGTGGGCGGCCAACAGGATATCGAAGCCATCCACCTGGGAGGTGTACAGCGTCCCCTCGCACCGGGCAATCAGGGTGGGGACGCCCCCGTTGCAGATAAACAGGCGGGCGACAGGGACACCCCCGTCCGTGTACTCCACCTGGGAGGACAGCAGCACCCCGCTGTGCCCCATAATGTTCTCGAAGGGGTAGAGCCGGATGGTGTCCGCCGCGCCGCCGTAGGGGTTGTAGTACAGACTTTCCCAGATCTCATAGGCCCCTGTCTCCAGATCCCGGCAGACCAGCTCGGTGATCTGGGCGGTGTCATCGTCCGCAACGGGGACGTCCTCCAGAGACAGGACCCAGCGGCCCTCCAAGGTCATCTCCCGAACCCCCTCACCGGGCAGGTCGTACCGGGTGAGGACAGGGCCATTCTGGGCGGTGCCGTCCAGGGCGGTGGGCGTCTCCTCCCACATCTGACAGGACACCAGATTGCCGCACAGCAGACAAACCACAGCCACCAGGACCAAAAGGGGCGCCGGTGGCCGCCTTTTAGGGCCCGATCGAATATACTCCAGGCGCATCCTGATCTCCCTCGCCGACCCGGACAGCGGGGTGGCGAAGGGGGTGCGGGGCACATTGCGGTTCATTCGGTCCCTCCTATCCTCCGGTTGCCTCTTGGATGATCTCCTCTGCGGTCATCCAGCGCATCCGGTCCTCATAGTCCATCCGGGCCAGCAGACCGGTAAATTCGCCGTCTTTGGTGCTGCGCTCCAAGACGATGTCCTCAAAATTGGCGTGCCACTCCAGTCCCTGCGGGCCGTCGATGTAGAAGGTGTAACACACCTGGTAGGCGGCGGCGCAGGTGTCCTCTCCCCAGGGGATCTCCCCCAGGTAGGTGGGCGTCACCCGCAGGTCGCCCGCCTTGTCGGTCTCCTCCTGCCAGGGGGCATAGAACACATTCCACTCATCTGAATATTGGATGTAGCAGTTCAACAGGACCGAAAAGAAATTATTGCCGTAGGGGTCCTCCCCGGGGATGTAGACGTACTCCGGCTCCAGCAAGGGCTTGTCCACAAAGCCCCCTGCCGGCTCCTCCCCGGCAAAATACCACTGGTTCCACAGGGGCGGGTCCAGCTGGTCGGTCTCCTCTGCCGGGACCAGGGCAGGCTTTTCCAGTCCATACTGCGCGTACATGGAGACCACCCTGTCCTCCCAGATAAACAGCTGGTCCGCCCCGCTGACCGCGTCCACCAGGCTGTCGTCCACGTCGTCCATCCGTCCGGTGAGATAGAACACAGGCTGGCCGTCCGTCTTGATGCGAAAGCCCTCCAGGGTCAAATTGTGCAGGGCGATTTTGTACGCCTGTCCCTCCGGATTCATCTCCGGCTCTAGCTGTTCCGCCACCTGGTCCAGCAGCGCCCTCTCGTTCAGCCCCGCCAGCGCCAGAGCATCCCCGCTGGACACCACAGCCCCCTCTTTCAGGTCGTAGACCAGAGAGAACACATGACCGGTATTCAGGTCGGTGGTGAATCGGGACTGGAAAAACAGCAGATTCAAGTACCGCTCGGTGGTAGAGGGGTAAAACAGGCACTGATTCTCCCAAGCGTCGCCTCCTGTCCAGGAGGCGAGCCCGGCATACTCCTCTCGCAGCTCGTTGAGGGCCTCGTTGATGGCCTCCACCGCCTGGTTTTCCTCCCCGGCGGGGAGGGCCAGCACGGGAATTTCCAGATAGTTGCCATAGTTGTCGTAGTACTGGGTCTCCATCACCAGGGTGGGCGCCATGGGCCGCTGCTGGCAGGACACCAGGTTGCCGCACAGCAGGCAGAGGGCAGCAGCCAAAAGCATCAACGGCAGGGACGGGCGCCTCTTAGGGCCGGCAAAAATATTGCGGATGCGGATTTCAATCTCTCGGGCCGAGCCAGACAGAGATGTGGAAAAGGGGGTCCGGGGGACACTGTGTCTCATAGTGATTTCCTTTCTATTGCCGCAGACGGGCTTTGATCAATCCCAGCCAAAGAAGCCATATCCCATCTCCAGGTTATGCAGGCCATAACAACCCAGGGTATCCGACGCGCTGTGCAGCGCGTGGCGGTAAGGCCACCAAGTCCAGAAGTCGTAGGCGCCGTACAGTTCGGTACCTGGGGCGTGGCCCTGGGCGTCGGGGGTGTAGAACAGAAAAGCCGACCCAGGCTGGAGAGGGCCGTCTCCATTGTCAAAGCCATAGGGGTCACTGGCGATGTAGCGCACCTCATCTGCCAGCCACTCGGTCCCCACGGGTCGGCCGGTGTCCAGGACCAATTCTTCCAAGGTCATGTACCAGGAGGCGTCGGTAACCTGGGCGATCTCCTGAAACTTTCCGTGGAACCGGCACACATACCGGGTGCCGCCGGGGTAGCCCGGGCCGTCTACCCCCATGTCAGAGTCCACAAACAGCCCGGTGAAGGAGCCGTCTGGGTTCAGGGTAAGCTCAGTGGACCAGGCCCCTACCCCGCTGGCAAAGGTCATCTTCAGGGGGCCCTCTATGGGCAGTCCGGCCCCCGGCGCCCCGGCAGGGGGTATCCAGTCGGGGGGCATGGACGATGCCAGTGCCCGCAGGTCCTCCGCCATCGACTTTCCGCTGTTTCCAGTGAAGCCCTCCAGCCGGCTCAGCTCCTCCCGCCTCCCCTCCGACAGACCGGGGTCGGTGCTGAACAGCAGTTCACTGTGGGCGAGCAGCTCGTTGAGCTCGTCCACAAAGGCGGCGATGGTCTCCGGGTCAAAGTCCTTGTGGTGGGGGGAGCCGAAATTCAGGTCGAAGGAGACGCTGTTCCACCGGGCGTTCTCGGTAAACTTCCCCACCCAGGTGCTCAGACTGTAGTCCAGGTGGTAGGCCCCCTGTTCCTCGCTTACGCTGTAGTCCAGCAGATAGTCCACCCCCTCCAGGGTGCACAGGAAC
This sequence comes from uncultured Oscillospiraceae bacterium, assembly GCA_948616425.1. GTDB lineage: Bacteria > Bacillota > Clostridia > Oscillospirales > Oscillospiraceae > Lawsonibacter. The sequence continues at coordinate 46,465 of CAPGBJ010000041.1, read as the reverse complement.
AGAGAACTGGGGTAGTTCCACTCGCCTGGGCAACGGGCGAGAACCTGGCCGTTCTCCCAGACCTCCAACATCAGATCGCCGTCCGCCTCCTTAAGCAGGACGAACTCCTCCGGCACACCGTTGCGGTTCCAGTCGGGGGTTCGGGCCAGGCCAGGCCGGGACGCGTCGGCGGTGAGCTCTTGGCTGCCCAGGTAGCCGGCGGCGTCGGGCAGGGGCCGGAAGTGCAGGGTCAGAGGCCGGGCCTCCCCCAGGCAGGACTCCAGCCAGTCCAGGTAGACCGACTGGTCCACTTCCTCCTTGCTGAAACCGGTAAAATTCTCCCCCAAGTTCTCCCCTGGGGTGATGTAGTAGAGGATGTCCGCCCCACTCTTGTCCTTCTCAACGGGAAAGGGGGGCAGATTTTCCGGACTGTCGTCCGAGACTTTTTTCTCCCAGGCATCTACATGGCCCGCCAGCTGGTAGCTGTCGGTCTCGGGCTGGTAGGTGTACAAGGTATAGGGCCAGAAGTCTCTGGTCCAACTTCCCTGGGTGCGGGAGTCGCCCTCCTCCATGGCTCCATTGGAGTAGAAGGTAAAGGAGGGATAGCCCTCATGCTGGATATGGACGGAGTCGGTATCCCCGTCGTAGTCCAACACATACCCCATACGTCCGGCAGTGGGGGCAGTGGTGAAACAGATTATCAGTTCCTCCCGGCCGTCCCCGTCCACATCGGCGACAGAGAAGGTATTTTCAAACATATATCCAGATAGGGACTCCTCAGAGACTCGGGTGCCGTCGGGCAGGGTGTTGTTCCAGAGCATGTCCTCCACCACCTGGGCATAGGCCTCTCGGGCCCTGGCGTCCACCTCCACAGCCGGAGGGTCGCCGGGCGTCTGGGACTGCCGGCCCCAGCCAGAGGACTCCTTCTCCCGCACCTGGCAGGCCACCAGATTGCCGCACAGCAGACAGAGTGCCGACACCAGAGCCAAGAAGATCACGGGCGGACGCTTTTTTGGCCTGAAAAAAATATGTTTCAGCCTGAATTCCACCTCTCGGGCCGACCCGGACAGCGGGGTCGAGAAAGGGGTGTGCGGTATTTTCCTACTATTCATGAGCATTCCTTCCTATCTGTAGCAATACCCGACTCTCTGTCACCTTACAAATCATCTGGATTGTGCAGCCTCGCCACCGCGGCCAGAATGGTCTGTCCATAGGCCGAGTAGGCATCCTGGGGCAGGCGGCGCAGAGTATCCTCATCACAGGCCAGCTCAGTGTCCCGCTCCACCAGACGCACCATATACCACATCAGCGGGTTGAACCAGTGCAGCGCATTGACCCACAGAGAAATTGTCTTAAGCCAGATATCCCGGCGCCTAAAGTGGGTCAACTCATGCAGCAGGGACAGGCCCAACTCCTCTCCCGCGATGCTCCCCTTGGGCAGGAGAACGGCAGGCCGAAACAGTCCGACCAGCATGGGCACCTTCAGCCCCTGGCACGTCAGCAGTCTGGGCCGCCTGCCCAGCCCCAGTTGATCCCCCAGATGGGAAAACGCCTGTACCGCCTCTTCGTCTGAAACGGGGGCGGACCACCGGCGCAGGTAGGACAAAAACCGAATGTGGGCCAAACCGCTCCACCCCAGCATCAAACCCGCGCCCAAAAGCCACACCTCCAGCAGAACCTGGGGGAGGGCAATTTTCCCCTCTCTCTCCGGCTCCACAGGACCAGGAGAGGCCGGTTGAATATCCACGTCATATTTCTCCCCGCCAGAGGCGGACGGCTGTCCATGCCCCCCATCCCCTGAAGGCGTCGGGTCCGGCGAGGTATGGGAGGGAGTTAGGTCGGCGGGCTGCTGAATAGCGGCAGGCGGAGTAGGCAGGTCCACCTGAATGGGGGCCCTCCCCTGCGCCTGGGGCATCAGCGGCAGGGGAATCGCCAGGCGCAGACACAGCAGCAGCCAGGCCCAGCAGCGCCACCTTGCCCCATACCGCGGCTTAGCGCCCCAGCCCGCCAGGGCCAGCAGAAGCACAGCCGCAGAGCCGCCCAGAGTCAGCCCGCCCAGGGTGAGAAGCGTCTGATTCATCTGTTTGCCCCTCCGTTCAGCTGGTCCAGAAGGGTTTGCAGTTCCTCCAGCTCCCCCCGCTGCAGTCCCTCCCGCGCCAGGGCGGCCACAAAATTCCGCGGGGAACCGTACAGCCGGTCCAGCACCGCCCTGCTGTCGAATGCCTGATACTCCTCCTGCCCCACCAGAGGGGTATATAGATTGCTCTTTCCCTCCCGGTGTACCGTCACAAAGCCCTTTTCCACCAGCCGGGACAGGTAGGTGTTGATGGTGTTGGCAGCCCAGCCGAAATGGGCGAGCCGGTCCTCCAACAAAGCCCGAGGGGTATCTGTCCCGGCAGCCCACAGCGCCTTCATAACTTCCAACTCCGTATCAGGCAGCCGCTTCATCGGATCACATCCACTTCAAATGTAGTTAACTATTATACTACACTTGTCGTCGATTTTCGTCAAGTTACAGTGTGGTTACAATTTGGAAGGGTACCGCCGGCTGACAAGGGCAGGCGCAGAAAGAGCGGCAGGCGCAAAACGCCTGCCGCATCTGTATAAAGGCTATATTTCCTGGCGCTATCCAAAGCGCCCCTGGTCGGCTGACTTTACCCGCAGCCGATTCAGGGCCCGGGCCAGCGCGGCCTGGGCAATCTGATGTTCCTGCCGGCTGCGCCTCTGGAGCAGCACCTCTCTGGCCTCGTCCGCCTCCCGTTGGGCCCGGGCGGCGTCGATCTCCTCCGGATGTTCGGCAGAGTCCACCAGCACCAACACGTCATTGTGTTCCACCTTTACCATGCCGGGCGAGACGGCCGCCGTCTGAACAGGCTGTCCCGGCACCTGCCAGCGCAGCGTCCCGGGCAGGACGGCGGCAATCATGCTGGCGTGGTGGGCCAAAATGCCCATCTCCCCGTCGCTGGCAGGAAAGGTCAGGCTGAGGCAGGGCCCCTCGTAAAAACTTCTGTCCGCCGCAAGAATATGCACTTGAAAGACATCCATCACAGCTCCCCCGCTTCCAGCTTCCGGGCCTTCTCCACCACATCCCGCCAGGTGCCTACATTATAAAAGGCCGCCTCCGGATACTGGTCCATCTCGCCGTCCACAATGGCGCCAAAGCTCTCCAAAGTCTGCTTCAGCGGCACATAGACGCCGGGGATACCGGTAAACTTTTCCGCCACATGGGTGGGTTGGGCCAAAAATCGCTGGAGACGCCGGGCCCGTGCCACCGTCTGCCGATCCTCGTCACTCAGCTCATCCATCCCTAAAATGGCAATGATGTCCTGAAGCTCCCGGTACTTTTGCAGAATCTCCTGTACCTGCCGGGCAATGCGGTAGTGCCGCTCCCCCACAACATCCGCCTCTAGAATCCGGGAGGAGGAGGCCAGGGGATCGACAGCCGGATAGATGCCCTGTTCTGAAATACGCCGGCTGAGCACCGTGGTCGCATCCAGATGGGCAAACGTGGTGGCGGTGGCCGGGTCGGTCAGGTCGTCAGCAGGGACATACACCGCCTGAACCGAGGTGACCGAGCCGCTTTTGGTGGAGGTAATCCGCTCTTGCAGTTGGCCCATCTCGTTGGCCAAGGTGGGCTGGTAGCCCACGGCGGAGGGCATCCGGCCCAGCAGAGTGGACACCTCACTCCCCGCCTGAACAAAGCGGAAGATGTTGTCAATAAACAGCAGCACATCCTTATGTTCCCGGTCTCGGAAGTGTTCCGCCATAGTCAGCCCGGACAGGGCCACCCGCATCCGCACGCCGGGTGACTCGTTCATCTGTCCGAAAACCAGGGCGGTCTTGTCCAGCACACCGCTCTCCCTCATCTCCCGCCACAGGTCGTTGCCCTCCCGGCTGCGCTCGCCCACACCGGTAAAGATGGAGTAGCCGCCGTGCTCGGTGGCCACATTGTGAATCAGTTCCTGAATCAGGACCGTCTTGCCCACTCCAGCGCCGCCGAACAGGCCGATCTTGCCCCCCTTGGGGTAGGGCTCTAACAGGTCAATGACCTTAATGCCCGTCTCCAAAATCTCCACTGCCGGACTCTGCTCCTCAAAAGAGGGGGGTCTGCGGTAGATGCTTTGCACGGGAACACACTCGGCCAGGGGGCCTCCCCCGTCAATCGGCTGCCCCAGGACGTTGAACATCCGGCCTAAAGTGGCCTGCCCCACTGGGACCTGAATGGTATGGCCGGGGATGTCCACAGCCAGCCCCCTAGCCAGTCCCTCGCTGGGGGAGAGCATGATACACCGCACCGTATCCTGGTTCAGGTGCTGGGCCACCTCCATCACCCGATAGACGCCGTCCTTCTCCACCCGGAGCTCCTCTTTCAGCCTGGGCAGGTCCCCATCCACAATTTCCACGTCCACCACAGGGCCGGAAATCTGTACAATAATCCCTCGCTCCAACTCGCTCATCTCTCCTTCCCACGCTTCTGGCGCTGGGCTTTGGCCCCGGCGGAAATCTCAGTAATCTCCTGGGTAATGGCCGACTGGCGGACCCGGTTAAACTCCAGAGACAGATCCCCCAGCAGCTTCTCCGCATTCTGATTGGCGCTGTCCATGGCCATCATGCGGGCGTTCTGCTCGCAGCAGAAGCTGTCAATCAGCGCGCTGTAGATAAATCCAGACACATAGCTCTGAATCATATTCTCCAAAACCGCCTTTGGATTGGGCAAAAACTCAAAGGGCTCCACCGGCTTCCGCTCCGTACGAGGGGAGTCGAAATAATTTCGATGGAAGGGCAGCAGACGGGTGGAACGGGCGGTAAAGGTGGTTCCATTCTCCATGTCAGTATAGACCACAAAAATCTTCTGAAGCTCCCCCCGGTCAAACCTGTCCAGCAGCAGGGCGCTGATCTCTCGGGCCCGGACCATGGTGGGGTTCTGGGCCGTGTAGAGGAAGCTGTGCTCGATGGGGATATTCCGGTGGTCAAAGAAGCGCCGGCCATATTCCCCCACCACAAACAGCTTAGTATTCGGATGCTGCTCCAGCAGGTGTTGGGCCTCCCGGATCGCGTTCTGATTATAGGCCCCCGCCAGCCCCTTGTCCGCGGTGATCACCAGGCAGCCATAGGTCCCCCCTGTAGACGCAGGGGGATCAGAGGGGTAAAAATAGCGGCTGTCCACGTCGCGGACGGCACGGAAAATCCGCTTGATCTCCCCCCGCAGGGCCTCAAAGTAGGGCCGGGTATTGTCCAGCCCCTGCCGGGCTCGACGCAGTTTTGTGGCAGCAATGAGGTACATGGCGTTGGTAATCTTGCGGGTCTCCTGCACGCTGTCAATATGAGTTTTGATCTCCTTTGTCCCGGCCATATCCCTCACCCCTGTTTTTCATCAGCTTGAAACTGAGCCAAAAACTTCCGTGACTGGGCCAGCAGCTCCTCCCGGTCCTCCTGGGGAAGCTGGCCCGTCCGGTCAATCCGCTGGCACAGGTCTGGGGCCTGCTCCTCCAGCCAGGCCAGAAGCCCGGTCCGGAAGGCATCCAGCCGTTCCAAAGAGATATCCTGCATCACATGGCCCAGGGCAGCCACCAGCACAGCCACCTGCTGATGCTGGGAGAGGGGGGCGTACTGGGGTTGACGCAGCAGGCGCATCAGTCCCTGGCCGTAGGTCAACTGGCGGCGGGTGGCCTCGTCCAGGTCGCTGGAGAACTGGGTAAACACCGCCATCTCCCGATACTGGGCCAGATCCAGCCGGATGGCCCCGGCCGCGGATTTGACGGCCTTGGTCTGGGCGTCGCCCCCCACCCGGGAGACGGACAGGCCCACGTTGACGGCGGGCCGCTGGCCGGAGAAGAACAGATCCCCCTCCAGAAAGATCTGACCGTCTGTGATGGAGATGATATTGGTGGGGATATAGGCGGACACATCCCCCGCCTGGGTCTCCACAATAGGCAGCGCGGTCATACTGCCGCCCCCCAGTTCATCACTGAGATGGGCAGAGCGTTCCAGCAGCCGGGAGTGGAGATAGAACACGTCGCCGGGGTACGCCTCCCGTCCGGGGGACCGCTCCAGCAGCAGGCTGAGGGTCCGGTACGCAATGGCGTGCTTGGACAGATCGTCATAGACAATCAACACATCCCGGCCCTGATACATAAAGTATTCCCCCAGGGCACAGCCGGCATAGGGGGCAATATACTGCAGGGTAGCCGATGCTCCGGCGGGGGCGCTGACAACCGTGGTGTAGTCCATCGCCCCACGGCGGCGGAGATTTTCTGTCAGCTGGGCCACTGAACTGGTCTTTTGACCAATGGCCACATAGATGCAGATCACATTCTTATCCCGCTGATTCAAAATCGTATCCAGAGCGATGGCCGTTTTGCCCGTCTGGCGGTCACCTATGATCAACTCCCGCTGTCCCCGTCCGATGGGGAACATGGAGTCGATGGCCAGCAGGCCCGTCTCCATGGGGGCATTCACCGGCTGGCGATCCAGAATGCCGGGGGCCTGGGCCTCAATGGCCCGGTAGGTATCCGCCCGGATGGGTCCTTTCCCGTCAATCGGGACCCCCAAGGGGTCTACAACCCGGCCCAGAAAGACCTCGCCCACCGGCATGGCGGCAGTCTTCAGGGTGCGACGCACCATGCTGCCGGCGCTGACCTCCTCACTGTCCCCAAAGAGAATACAGCTCAGCTCACCCTGGCGCAGATCTTGAACCATCCCCTTGACTCCAGAGGCGAAGACCAGAATCTCACCGTACTGGGCGTGATCCAGCCCGCTGACCGTCGCGATTTCGCTGTCCACCGTCAGCACATAGCCAATCTCCTCGGGCAAAATGGTGGGCTCCCACTCCTCCACCGCCTGGCGCATCAGAGGCAGGATGTCGTCCTGTCCCGGCTGGATGTGGCGCAGATAGTCTTGGAACTGGCGGACACGGCCGCCCAGAGTCCAGTCATATATATCAGAGCCCGCCTGCAGCCGAAATCCGGTGCGCAGCGCGTCATCCCGCTCCCAGACCAAGGGGACTTGACGCTGGTAGGTTCGAGCCAAAAATTCAGAAAATCGCTCCAGCTGCTCCGGTGCGGGCTCCTGGGCGCTGCGCAGGGTGGCCGTCAGATTGCCCCTAGCGTTTCTCATCCGCGCCGCCTCCCTCCGCCAGGTCCAGGAACTGGTCGAAGGGGTCCGCCCCCTGCCGGAAAGCCAGCTTTCTCGCCGCCTTCGCCGCCATCTCCCTCAGCTCCCGCTGGGACTCTCTGCGCAGCCGCTCCCGGCTGGACTCCGCCTCAGCCTGAGCCTTGGCCACAATCTGTCTGGCTTGGACCCGCGCCTGATCCAGCTGGTCCTGAACCGACTTAGCTACATCCTGCTGGGCCTTGAGTCGGGCCTGATGAACCTCCTCTTCCGCCCCGTCCAGCTTAACCTGATACTTCAGGCGAATCTGCTCCGCCTCTTCCAGCTTAGCGGACGCCTGCTCATCCAGCTCGCGGTAATGGCGTTCCCGCTTGGCCATAAATTCCTTCACCGGCTTGTACAGCAGAATATACAGCCCGCCTGTGAGGATCGCCAGATTCATCCAGTGCAGCAAAATTTGCTGCCAATCAATATTCAGCGGCACTTCTCCCACCTGCCTTACAACACAAAGATAATTAGGATAACCACCAGCAAAGCATAGATGATGGCCGTTTCAATAAAGACCAGACCCAGCATCATCATAGTTCGGATTTTTCCCTCCGCCTCAGGCTGGCGTGAAATCCCCTCCGCCGACTTGGCAGTGGCTAACCCCATACCGATGCCGCCGCCGCCGGCCGCAATGCCGATGGCCAGAGCCACCGCAATCGCCTTCAGTCCAATGGTATTGTCCGCCTGATTTTCAGCGGCAGCCACCACGTCCGCCCCCTCGCCTTGGGCCGCCTCTCCGGCGGCAAAGGCGGGAACCGCCAGCGCCAAACACAGGGCCAGGGCTCCACCAAGCACAAGGATTCTTTTTAACAGATTCTTCATCACAAAAACCCCCTCAATTGATGTCTGTGAGATGCGAATTTTTTTGCTCTTTTTTCGGTGTGCTGGGTTCAGAAACCTCACCGTAGTACATGGAAACCAGCATGGTCAGCACATAGGTCTGGACCAGCGCGTGCAGCAACGTAAACAGCACACCGACCAACACAGGCAAAACAAAACTCAGGTTGATGTAGTAATATACCAGCTCCGTCACCAGCAGGCCGCTGAGCAGGGCGCCAAAAAGGCGGAAGCTCATCGAAATGGGCAGGGAGAATTCCTTTAAGGTCCTGCCCACCCCCTTCACGCCACTGCCGGCGATGCCGCCAGAGAGAATGACCAGATAGGACAGCGTACCCAGCGCAATCGCCGCATTCACGTCGGACAGGGGCGCCGGCAGGGTAATGGGATGCCCATGAACCGTCACACCCTGGAGCCCCAGCAGTTCAAACAGCGTGCCAACAAAGATAAAGGCGCCGGCAGCAAAGATGTAAGCCCCCAAAAATTGATTGCGGTGGGGGCTGTCCCCCCTGGCCATGCGGTCAAACAGGCCCACTGCCTCCTCCAGCACCAGCTGAAATTTTCCAGGCACATACTGAAATCTGGGGATCACAAGGATGCGGATACCTACGGCGGCAGCCAGCAGAACCCCTGTGACCACGAAGGCGGAGACCATCCCAGGGTTGACCGTTTTCAGCCCAAACAGGCTGATTCGATTGACGCTGTGGAGCACGGCATCCCGCATGGCCTCCTGCACGCTCTCTGTCCGGCCAGGAGAGCCGGTGAGCAGCGCGCCCGCAAGCAGAAGCAGGATGGCCGCCAGCCACAGCGCCAATCCCTTTTTATGTTGTTTCATTCCACATGCCCTCTCTCGCATTTACCTGGGAGCTGAGCCTGCGCCCAGCCCCTCCGTTCTGGAAGTGCTGAAGTCCAGTGCTTCCTTCTCAAATTGTACTACCGTTGTCAAGAGGCGGACAATAGAAAAAGCCCTGTTTCCAGGGCTCTCTTCAACCAATTTCAATTTCTTAACATGATCTTGACATGGTTGGCAAATTTTTTTATTGATTCTGACTGCCGCCCCCGCGCTCCTCCCCAGTGAGAACACTCCACCGCTCCTGAATCCGAATCAGCTGCATTTCAAAGTCCTGCCGGTTCTTCTGGTTGATGGTCTCCAGGATCAACCCGGAGAAAAAGGACTGGATGGCGGCGATGGCCGTGAAGCCGCAGACAATCAGGGTGGGCTGATTGGGGACCAGCCCCGTCTGGAGGTAGTGCAGAAAGACAGGGACAAAGAACAGCCCAGACAGCGCCATCAGCGCGAAGGCCAGTACTCCGAAAAATGTGAAGGGCTTGTAGTTCCGAAACAGCTTTCCGATGGTCATCAGAACTTTGAAGCCGTCCGACACCGTGTTCAGCTTGGATTCACTTCCGGCCGGCCGGTCCCGATAGCCAATGACCACATTGCTGATCTGCATGTTTTTATCAATGGCGTGGATACTCATCTCTGTCTCAATCTCAAAGCCCTTGGACAGGACGGGAAAGCTTTTGACAAACTGGTAGCTGAACGCCCGGTACCCCGTCATAATATCCTTGATATCACTTTTAAACAGCAGATTGATGCTTCTGCACACTACACTGTTGCCAAGGTTATGAAAAGGCCGCTTGTTCTCCTCAAAATAGGTGGAGGACAGCCGGTCTCCCACCACCATGTCCGCCTTCCTGTCCAGCACCTGTTCAGCCATCTCAGGGGCGCACTCCGCAGGGTAGGTGTCATCCCCGTCCACCATAATATAGCACTGGGCGTCAATCTCCCGGAACATTCGACGAATGACGTTTCCCTTTCCCTGTTGATACTCCTGCCGGACCACCGCGCCGGCCTGCCGGGCAATTTCTCCCGTGCCGTCGTCAGAATTGTTGTCATAGACATAGACAACCGCGCCGGGCAGCGCCCGCTTGAAATCCAAAACCACCTTTCCGATGGTCTGACTCTCGTTGTAACAGGGGATTAAAACCGCGATCTTATCCATAGAAGGGTCCTCTCTTCACACAATCCCCACCCTATCGCAGGCCCAGGCTGAGGATTGACTCGATTTTATCCAGATATTCCGGGAAGCACTCGGTAAAATTGAAGTCAAAGGGCTTTACCCACAGCAAAAAGCTCTTAAACGCGGTGAGAAAGGCGGCAGCGGAGAAGGCGAAGCACCACCTCTTTCGAGACGCCTCCGGGGCACTCTCACAAAACGCACCAAAAGACAGAAAGGCCAGCAGACCCATCAGCCAGTAGATATCGGCCCGATATCGCTCCATCAGATAGGGGGACATGAGTACCTCTGAGGCGGTAATCAAGACGGGCAGCAGGCACAAAACCGCCATAAAGCCGCGCAGGCGCAGTCTCTTCAGCTGGGCCAGGGTATCTCGCTGGGCCAGACAGAAGAGCGCGAAAACAAGCGCCGGGAAGTTGACCAGCACAGAACTGAAGGTGACATGGGGAAATTCCTCTCGAAACGGGCTAAACTTCACAAAGTTATTCATCAGGCCATTAAACAGCTGGAGGAGATTAATGTGGGAAAACAGACTGCCATAGGCGCTCTGGTCCGTCACCGTCAGCTGATAGCTCTGCCCAAATTCAAAGGGGTTGTCAAAGCGGGCATAATTGTAGGCCATCAGCAGGACGCCTACCACCACATAGGGCAAGGCCACCAGCGCAACCTGTCCCAGTAGCCTGCCGCCATCTCGCCTTTTCTGTCTGACATAGTGCAGCAGCATGGGCACCGCCAGCAAATTTACCAGCGCGATTGGCGGTCGGCAGCCAAAGGCCAGCGCCCCGCAGAGACTGCCAGCGACCCCCCAGAGGACAGCCCGCCGGTCGTTGGGGCTGTCCCACACCGCCTTGACAAAGAAGTACAGGCTCCAAACCTCCATACAGATTCCGGAGGCAATGGCCGTGCAGTACAGCGCCGGCTCCCCTGCAAGATACCACACGCTCATCATAGAGAAGGCGGCGGACAGACTGAGGTAGGCGGCCCAGGAGAGGGAGGGAAAAAACTTTTTCGCCACCAGACGAAACAGCGCAAACATCCCCACAATAAACAGCCCGGTAAAAATCTGCGTGGCCTGGTAGGTCACCAGGGTGACGCCTGTGACCAGTCGGAACGGGAGAAACAACAAGATGACCGGGACAATGCCAAAGTACATATAGTGTCGGCCGTTATAAAAGGCGTGATCCCAGTGGACCGATACTCCCAGTTCTATGCGTTTCATGGTGTCGTATGGGTTTTCCATCTCCAGCAGCTTGGGGTCAACGTCATCATACTCCAGGTGGAGCCGACCGTCCAATATGGCCTCCGCCATCAGCTCATACTGGTTCCTGTGCTCTGGAAACTCCCCATTCCAATAGGGGCTCAGCGACATGGGCAGCGTACACAGCAGCACAACGGAGGCGGCCAGTACAAGCAGAACAATCTTCTCTCTGCGGCCCGCCGTCTCCCCTGTAAGGCTGTTCAGCCCCCCATTGGGACGCACCGCATACAGGGCCGCCAGCACCGCCCCCCAAAACAGACAGCCAATCAAAGTATTACTCATGATTCCAGTACCTCAGCGGCGCTCTCCTCGCCGTTCCTCCTAAATTCGCAGTATCGTCAAAATCTTGCAGCCAGATCTCGTTTTCGCTCCGCCTGCGGATACCAGAATAGCAAAAATAATCCAGAATTTCAATCCTTTTCTCACAAAAATCGGGGGCGCAGCGGTTCTCCTAAACCGCTTCCCTCCAACACACGCCGCAAAAAAGAGGAGAATTGTCCTAGGACAATTCTCCTCTCTCTGACCATATGCTCACTCCAGGCACGGTTCCTCGCTGCGGAGCAGCCAGGCAAAGCCGTTGGGCCACAACTCGATAGAGCGGATATCTTCGTATTCTGTTCCGTACATCAGCTCGGTATACGCACCCTCCCGGTCCACGCCGGCCCGGACAAATTCCCCGCTGAAGTTGAACAGGCAGACCAGCTCCCGCCCCTCCTTCCGGCGGCAGAGGGCCAGCACCCGACTGTCCCCGCTGTCCTCTACCTCCACATCAGCTTTCGCGTCGAAACAGGGCTCTCCGGCCCGAATTCTCTCCAGCCGCCGCAGCCCCTGAAATAACTTTCCCTGCCGGGTGTCCAGGTCCTCCCGATTCCCGGCCAGCTCCCACAGGAACCTGCCCCGATGGAGGTACCGGCTGTCCTCCCACTTGTCCGGGTCACTGTGATAGGTGTAGTCGTTGAGCTGCCCCACCTCGTCTCCACTGTAGATCACCGGGATGCCGCTTTGAGACAGCATCCAGGCGTGGAGGGTCAAGTCGCAGGCCACAGCCCGCTCCAGCTTAAAGGGGTCCCCCTCGTAGTCGGCGGCCTCCATGCCGCACAAGGAGGCCGTGGTGCCGCACAGCCGGGCGTCCCCCAGGCGCGGGTCGTCGTTATACAGCTCTCCCCGGCTGGAGCTGCCCGGCCAGCGGCCGGTAAACCAGTCGTTGAGATATCGCTTATGGGCCACCTCATTGGTCCCAAACCGCTGTCCCAGCCATGGATAGTCCAGCCCCCAGCCGATGTCGTCATGACAGCGCAGATAATTCAAAAATAGGAAGTCTTTGGGCAGAGCGCAGACAACCTCCATCTGCCGCTTCAGCAGGGATACATCCCCGACGGCCAAGGTGTGCCAGGTAGTGGCCATGGTGGTCACATTGTAGAGCATGTGACACTCTGGCTTCTCAGGTGTGCCGAAGTAGGGGGCCACTTTAGCCGGCTCCATCACCACCTCCCCCAGCAGAAGGACGCTGGGGCAGACGATCTCACACACCATGCGCAGCATCCGGGCCAGAGTGTGGACCTGGGGCAGGTTGCGGCAGTCGGTCCCCAGCTCCTTCCAGATGTAGGGGATGGCGTCCAGACGGATCACATCAATTCCCCGGTTAGCCAGGAAGAGGAGGTTCTCCGTCATGTCGTTCAAGACCAGCGGATTGGCGTAGTTCAGGTCCCACTGGTAGGGATAAAAGCTGGTCATCACAATCTGGCCATCATCCAACTGTGTAAAGCTGCCCGGGGCGGTGGTGGGGAACACCTGGGGGACAGTCTTTTCAAACTCCCGAGGGATATCCCAGCTGTCATAAAAGAAATACCGGCCCCGGCAAACGGGGTCTCCGGCCCGGGCCGCCTGAGCCCACCCGTGGTCTTCACTGGTGTGGTTCATCACAAAGTCCAGGCACAGGCTGATCCCCGCCTTTCGGCAGGCGCCCGCCAGATTCTCCAAGTCCTTCATGGTGCCCAGTTCAGGCTGGACCGTCCGAAAATCGCTGACGGCATAGCCTCCATCGCTGCGGCCCTTGGGGGACTGGAGCAGCGGCATGAGGTGGAGGTAGTTCACCCCGCATTCCTGGATGTACTTCAATTTATTCTGCACGCCCTTCAGGTCGCCCGCAAAGGCATCCACATAGAGCATCATCCCCACCAGGTCCCGGCGGCGGTACCAGTCCGGGTCCGTCTCTCGCCTGGCGTCCTGGTCCCGCAGGGCCTTTTTCCGCTCCCCCCAGCAGCGCCTGAGCATCTGAAGAAAATACTGGAACGCCTCCTCGTCGTGGTATAACCCCTGATAAAGCTGTTGCAGCTCGTCGTGGTGCCGGGAAAGCCGCCGGTCAAACACAGTCTCTCTGCTCTTCATCGCCCTCTCCTCCAAACTGTTTCAATACTGTACGGGTGAAAAAATTCCCCAACAGACAGGGGACTGAAAAACCAATTAACAGCAGGTAGATCCCGCTGATGGGAAATGCCAGAATGGCCACAGCCAAGGTTCCATAGACCGACAGAGCGGCCAGCACCCCCCGCAGCGGTCTGCCCACCCCCAGCAGGAGTGCCAGCCGGACTGATTTCCGCAGGGGCCGGCCTGTGGTCAGCAGCCCATACAGGTAGGTCGAGGCCAGCATCGTCACCAGAAAGACGGTGGAGCACAGCACAAAGGGGGCCAGAAACACCGGTTGTGTCATGGCCCGGCTCAAATAGAACCACATGCCCACGCCGGCGACCGCCAGAGGGCCAGCCGTGAGGGCAAAGGCGGCAAGCCCCCTCTTCCAGCACTTCCGGAAGGCGGCACTGTAATGGTAGAAGCAGAGCACTGGCTGGTCCAGAACCATCATGCGCACCACTTGATTCATCGCAAAGACAGCCGCCGGAATGGTCACCACCGGAACACAGCTGACCAGAAAGAGCAGATTGAGCTTTACCAGCGTGACACACTCCAAGGACAGGATCTCCACAAAGCGGGCCACGCCCGTCTTCTCCGGCGCGTCGGGGTCAATGCCCGGTCCGGGGGTCGCGTAATCCTTTTTAAAGAACACGTTGCTCCTCCTCTCCTGACCTTGTTGACACTGAAGTATATCACAGCGCAATGTCTGGTACAAGGGCAAGAATCTGATATAGCGGGTAATTTTTTTGTATTCTCCAGAAAAGTCAATAATTTACCAACACCATCTAAAATTTACCCTTGTGCTAGGAGAAAACTCGTGTTATCCTGTTGCCAAAATCAAAGGAGGAGATCACACTATGGCTAGTATCACATTTAAGCATGTGGAAAAAACCTACCCCGGTAATGTCACCGTCGTGCCCGACTTGAACCTGGAAATTCAGGATAAAGAATTCGTCATCCTAGTCGGTCCCTCCGGCTGCGGCAAGTCCACCACCCTGCGCATGATCGCCGGCCTGGAGGACATCAGCAGCGGCGAGCTGTACATCGGCGACCGGGTGGTCAATGACGTGGCCCCCAAGGACCGGAATATCGCCATGGTATTTCAGAACTACGCGCTGTATCCCCACATGACTGTGTACAAAAATATCGCCTTTGGTCTCATGCAGGCCAAGGTGCCCAAGGACGAGATAGACCGCCGGGTCCATGAGGCGGCTAAGGCCCTGGACCTGGAACCCTACCTCAACCGCAAGCCCAAGGCGCTGTCCGGCGGCCAGCGCCAGCGGGTGGCCCTGGGCCGTGCCATGGTCCGCAACCCGGACGTGTTCCTGCTGGACGAGCCGCTGTCCAATCTGGACGCCAAGCTGCGCACCGCCATGCGGGCCGAGATCAGCCGGCTGCACAAGCGCCTGCAGACCACCTTTGTCTATGTCACCCACGACCAGACCGAGGCCATGACGATGGGCGACCGTATTGTCGTCATGAAAAACGGCATCATCCAGCAGAACGACACCCCTCAAAATCTCTACGACTACCCCTGCAACCTGTTTGTCGCCGGCTTCATTGGTTCCCCCCAGATGAACTTTATGGACGCGGTCATTGCCGAAAAGGACGGCGGCTATTGCGCCCAGATTGGCGGCAGCACCATCGCCCTGTCCGCTAAACTGGACAAGGCGGTTATGGCCCCCTATGTGGGCAAAACCGTGGTGTTGGGCATCCGCCCCGAAGATATTGATGCGGTAGACAACAACATGGAGCACGATCTGGATGCCAAAATTGAGATTGCCGAACTGATGGGCGCCGAGATCAACCTGCACGCAGATTTCCAAAACAGCCGCCTCGTGGTCCGGGCCGCCGCAACTTATGCCGGTCGGGAGGGGGACACCGCCGCCCTGGTACTGGACCGGAACAAGATTCACCTCTTTGACAAGGAGACCGAATTGGCGATTGCCCACTGATCTCCACAATCCGCCCACTGA
Organism: uncultured Oscillospiraceae bacterium; assembly: GCA_948616425.1. GTDB lineage: Bacteria > Bacillota > Clostridia > Oscillospirales > Oscillospiraceae > Lawsonibacter. The sequence continues at coordinate 30,827 of CAPGBJ010000041.1, read as the reverse complement.
AGGAAACTATCCGTCATTGACAACACGCAGTATGGTGGGTCCACTCCACCATACTGCGTGTTATCTCTTTTCAGGCCGGCCGCTCTTCTGGCGGTCTCCCCTGCCCTGGAGGGCCGCAGAGACGCCTCTGTCCCTCCTCCCCACAGAGTATACTCAAAGACGACACCGGAGGTTTCAAATATGTCGCCTTTTCAGAACGAAAAAAGAGAGATCCAACCAACGGCTCCCGACGCCGCCGTCCGGGAGCTGTTGACCCTGCCCCTGGCCCGTATTCTCCCCCTCACTGCCGGCAGCCGGTCTGACGGCTACGGAAAGACGGGGGACTACATCCTGGCGGCGGCAATCCAGGGAAACCTGACAGTCTCCGCCCACAACCAATACGCCCTGCTGGACCCGGGGCAGGCTTTCTTGCTGGAGAGTCCCGGGGACTACACCGTCCAGGCAGTGTCCGATGGGCTGTGCATGTTGGTCCTGCTCCAAGGCGAGCTGCCCCCCCGCCTGCTGGAGGGGCGGACCAGCGGCGGCAACGCGCTCTTCGCTGGCGGCGCCGCCGCGGTGCGGGAGGCCGTACTCTCCCTGGCTGTGCTGGAAGATGAACAGGGCCGGGCCCCGGGCGGGGTCGCCTCCTCCCTGGCCTACACTCTGTTGCTCCGGCTGCGCTCCCTGCCCCAGCAGTCCGGAGAAATGCTCGGCTCCCCCCTGGTAGAGGGGGCATTGGCCATCATTCAGGAGGAGTTCCCATTCTTGGAGAGCGTGGAGGAACTGGCCGAGCGGTTGGAGGTGTCCGCCGCCCACCTGAGCCGGGTATTTTCTAAGAAAACTGGGATATCTCCGGGAAAATACATCACCCATATGCGGGTAGAATACGCCAAACTGCTGCTGCAAGACCCAGATACCACCATCTCCTATGTGGCCGAGGCGTCTGGCTTTGCCAATGCCAACTACTTTTCCAAAGTATTTCGTAAGGAGACCAACATGTCCCCCAGTGAATATTTGGAGAGTGTTCCTCGGCTGCCCGAACATCGTGTGCCTCATATTGGCATATCATGATCCATGTCCACTTTGCGGGACACACCTTGATATTTTGCACAAAATAAGCCACTCGCAGCTGTGCAGAACAATGAAATTTTTTAAAATATACCCAAATGTTGGACGTTTTGCATCAGAGGATTGCCGCACAACATTTGGGTATATTTCGTAAAATCCAGTCCATTTACAGACGGCTGAGCGGGTATTATCATTTTATTACCACATGACAGGCGCCTAGGCGCTGTTTGAAAAATGGAACTGTGCCCAATGGCGAGAAATTTTTTCGCCAGAGGAAGCCAATTTGACGCAGGAATACTGGATGTATTTCAAGGAAAATTGGCAAAGCATGGCGGAAAAAAAGCCGGCGTTGGGGCATGTTACCATGTTTCAAACAAGCCCAAGTACACTGGTTCTCAGCAAAAAATCAATGTAGAGGAGTGGAGTTATGAAAAAGATCCCCCGCATAGCATCTCTTGTCTTAGCCATAACGCTGCTGCTGTCCCTTTCCGGCTGCGGCGCAACAGATGGCAAGACCCACCTAAAATTCCAGATTTGGGACGTCGCCCAGCGCGACAGTATGCAGGCCATCTGCGACGCCTACACCGCCAAAAACCCCGATGTGGTCATTGAGGTACAGGTGACCAGCTGGAACGAGTACTGGACCAAGCTGGAGGCCGCCGCCGAATCCAACACGATGCCAGACATTTTCTGGATGCACACCAATCAGATCTTGTACTACTCCGACTTCGGGATGCTGGCCGACGTGACCGATCTGTACGCCGACGAGGACCCCAACTACTACCAAAACCATTTCTCTGAGATCTCCATTGGCAACGCCAGCGGCTCCGATGGCCGGATGTATGGCGTACCCAAGGACAAGGACAACATCTTCCTGGTGTACAACAAGGAGATGTTCGACGCCGCCGGGGTCGCTTACCCCGACGATACCTGGACCTGGGACGACTTGGTCAGCGCCTCCGCCCAGATCTATGACAAGACGGGCAAATACGGCTACATGGCCTACAACGACGATCAGATGGGCTACTGGAGCTTTGTCTATCAGGCCGGCGGCTGCATCCTCACCGAGGACAAGACCAGGGCCGGCTTCGACCAGCCCGGCACCAAGAAGGGGATGGAGTTCTATGTGGGCCTTCAGCAAAACGACTGGTGCCCCAACCAGGCCTACTTTGCTGAGACCGCCCCCGGCACCGCCTTCTTCTCCGAGATCGGCTCTATGTACATCGAGGGCAACTGGGAACTGATGAACAAGTGCATCAACTTCCCCAATATGGACGGCAAGTGGGACATCGCCCCCATGCCCAAGTGCCCCGACCCTGTCAGCGGAGACGGCCGGGCCACCATCTCCAACGGTCTGTGCTACTCCACCGCCGCCCACGGCAAGACAAAAGAAATCGCCCTGGATGTCATCAAATTCTTTGGTACCGAAGAGGCCCAGCTGCTGGCCAGCTCCTATGGCGCGGCCATCTCCGCCTACACCGGCACTGAGCAGCCCTACTTCGACGCCTTTGACAAGGCGGGCTACGACATCAATGTAGAGATCGTGATGGACCAGTTTGAATACGGCGTCCAGAATGTCAACAACGCGGCCAAGCCCAAGTGGAAAAGCCCCGTTCTGGACGAGCTGAACAAGGTCTACAACGGCCAGCAGAGCCTGGATTCCGCACTGGCCAACATGCAGAAAATCGTAGATACTGAGACCGCCAAGAAATTGGCGGGAGACTGAGAGGAGGGACTTCCGTGAAGAAAGGAATGAAACTCTCCGTCGCCGCCCGGCGGGAGGAGAACTGGGGCTGGATCATGGTGGCCCCCACCATCATCGGCCTGATCGTATTGAACCTGTGGCCCTTTGTACAGACGCTGTATACCAGCTTCTGCGAGCATCTGGGCTTTGGTCACTACAAATTCATCGGACTGGGCAACTACATTGAAATTTTCCAGACCCCTGAGTTCTGGAAAGCCACTTGGAACACCATCTACTTCTGTATCCTCACCGTGCCGGTGGGCCTGTTCCTGGCTTTGCTGGTGGCCATGCTCTTAAACGCCAAAATCAAGGGCAAGGGCATCTTCCGCACCATCTTCTTTCTGCCCATGGTGTGCGCCCCTGCGGCTGTCACGATGGTGTGGCGCTGGATCTTCAACGCCGAGTACGGCATTCTCAACCAGATGTTCGGTACCCATGTGAACTGGATCACCGATTCCAAGGTTGTCATGATTGCCTGCGCCATTGTCGCCATCTGGAGCAACATCGGCTATGACGCGGTGTTGCTGCTGGCCGGCCTGCAGAACATCTCCAAGTCCTACTACGAGGCCGCCAACATCGATGGCGCCACCAAGGTCACCCAGTTTTTCCAGATCACCCTGCCCATGGTCTCCCCCACCCTGTTTGTGGTGATGATCATGCGCTTGATGTCCGCCGTCAAGGTGTACGACCTGATCTATATGATGGTGGAGGAGACCAACCCGGCAGTAACCAGTGTGCAGAGCTTGATGTATCTGTTCTACCGCGAATCCTTCATTGCCGGCAGCCGCGGCACCGGCTCTGCCATCGTGATCTGGACCGTCCTGCTCATTGGCGCGATAACTGTCCTCCAGTTTATCGGCCAGAAGAAGTGGGTCAACTACGACGTGTAAGGAGGGATATGGATGAAACGCAGTGCTTCTCTGGAGCAATCCAGAAAAATGACCACCATTCTCACCTATGTGGTGCTGGTTTTGGGCGCTATCATCATGATTTTCCCCTTTATTTGGATGATCCTCACCAGCCTGAAAACCGTCCCCGAGAGCATGAAGGTGCCCCCTTCCATTTTCCCCAATGAGCTGGTCACCGGCAATTTCGGGGACGCGATGAAGAGCCTGCCCTTCCTGAACCTGTACCTCAACACCGGACTGATGGTGTTTTTCCGGGTGATCTGCGCCGTAGTCTTCAGTTCCATGGCGGGCTACGCCTTCGCCAAGCTGAACTTCCGGGGCAAAAACCTGCTGTTCGGTATCGTGCTGGTCCAGATGTCCCTCCCCAGCCAGATTTTTATTATCCCCCAGTACCAGATGGTGGCTAAGATGGGCATGGCCAATACCATCTTCGCCCTGGTCTTCCCCGGACTGGTCAGCGCCTTCGGCGTATTCTTCCTGCGGCAGACCTATATGGGTATCCCCACCGAGATCGGCGAGGCCGCCTATCTGGACGGCTGCAACCAGTGGCAGACCTTCTACAAGGTCATGTTCCCCCTGACGGGCACCTCTGTGGCCGCCCTGACCATCTTCACCGCCGTCTTTGCGTACGGCGACCTGATGTGGCCCCTGGTGGTCAACTCCGATTTGACTATGATGACCCTGTCCTCCGGCCTGGCCACCCTGCGCGGCCAGTTTACCACCAACTTCCCCGTTCTCATGGCCGGTTCCCTGCTGGCCATGCTGCCCATGGTGATTCTGTACATGATTTTCCAGCGGCAGTTCATCGAGGGCATCGCCTCTACTGGCGGCAAATAAGCGTTCTCCTTTCTCTCTTTTCCCCTTGGAACAGCCCCGGCACAGGTTGGCCGGGGCTGTTCCCCTAAAAATTCGACAATTTTTGATGGGGAACAGACAAGAGAATTGTTCTATTTTAACTCTTGCCTCCCGGCATGGAATCTCGTACAATCAGCCCGTAAAATTCTTCTATCAGGGGGTATCCCTAATGATTGTATTTGACAAGGAACACACCGTTTTCACTCTGCATACGCAAAACACCACCTACCAGATGAAGTCCGACCAATACCATGTGCTCCTGCACACCTACTACGGCCCCCGGGTCAGCGGCGGCGATCTGTCCTACCTGATCCAATATGCCGACCGCGGGTCCTCTCCCAACCCAAATGAGGCGGGACATCGCCGGGACTACTCCCTGGACACCCTGCCTCAGGAGTACTCCACCTGCGGCGTAGGGGACTTCCGTCTGCCCTCCATCGAGTTTGAGCCCGAAGACGGCAGCCGCCTGGCCGATCTGCGCTATACGGGCTATGAGCTGCGAAAGGGAAAATACTCTCTGGAGGGGCTGCCCACCTTCTGGGGAGGCGATGAGTGGGAAACCCTGGTGATCCAAATGGAGGACGCCTCCACCCAAATGCTGGTAGAGCTGTACTACGGCGTATTGGAGCGGTATGACCTGATTACCAGGGCGGTTCGGGTCACAAACCGCGGCGCCGCCCCTGTCCGTCTGCGCCGGTGCGCCTCCGTATGTCTGGACGTCCAGAGGGGCGATTTTGACCTTATCACCTTCGACGGTTGCCATACCCTGGAGCGCAACCTAAACCGCTCCCCCCTCCGCCCCGGCGTCCAGAGTGTGGAGAGCGTCCGTGGGACCTCCAGCCACCACCACAACCCCTTTCTCATTCTCTGCGACCACAGCGCCGACGAGGACCACGGTCTGTGCTATGGAACTGCCCTGCTGTACAGCGGCAACTTCCTGGCCGCAGTGGAGCGCACCCAGCTGGAGCACAACCGGCTGCTGATGGGCATCAACCCCTACCACTTCTGCTTCGTTGTGAACCCCGGGGACTCCTTTACCGCCCCGGAGGCCGCCCTGGTCTGCTCCCCCTGCGGCTTTGGACAGATGAGCCGCCAGTTCCACCGGGCCATCCGAGAAAATCTGATCCACGATCCCCTTCAGGGCCGCCGCCGTCCGGTGCTCATCAACAACTGGGAGGCCACCGAGTTCACCTTCAACGCCGACAAGCTGGTGGACATCGCCCAGTCCGCCGCCCCTCTGGGTCTGGAACTGTTTGTCATGGACGACGGCTGGTTCGGCGTACGAGACAGCGACAAGAGCGGCCTGGGAGACTGGATGGTCAACCAGGAGAAACTTCCTGGCGGGCTGGAGGCCCTCGTGCCCCGCATCAAGGCATTAGGCATGTCCTTTGGCATCTGGATTGAGCCGGAGATGATCAGCGAGGACAGCCAGCTCTACCGCGCCCACCCCGACTGGGCCTTGGGGGCCCCCGGTCGCCCCCACACCCGGGGCCGCAGTCAACTCACCTTGGACTTTTCCCGCAGGGAGGTCCGGGAGCATATCTATAAGGACATCAGGAAGGTGCTGGACAGTGCCGATATCTCTTATGTGAAATGGGATATGAACCGCAGTCTCACTGACGTGTGGTCCGCCGCTCTGCCTGCGGACAGACAGGGCGAGGTGTTCCACCGATATATTCTGGGCGTCTATGAACTGCTGGACCGGATGCGCCAGGACTACCCCCATATTCTCATTGAGGGCTGTACCGGAGGGGGCGGCCGGTTTGACGCGGGGATGCTCTACTACACCCCTCAGATCTGGTGCAGCGACAACACCGACGCGGTGGACCGCCTGCGCATTCAGTATGGCACCTCCTTCTGCTACCCTGTCTCCACCATGGGGGCCCATGTTTCCGCTGTTCCCAACGGTCAGACCGGCCGCTCCACCCCCATCGCCACCCGGGGTGTGGTGGCCATGTCGGGCACCTTCGGCTATGAGATGGATCTGAGCGAGACCACCCAGGAGGAAAAGGCCATCATCAAAGAACAAGTGGCCTTCTTTAAAGAACACTACGACCTGATCCAGCTGGGGGACTACTACCGCCTGTCCAATCCTTTCCAAGACTCTTACACCGCCTGGGAGCAGGTCTCCCCGGACCGGCGGGAGGCCCTGGTCTCTCTGGTCGCCGGCCCCGCCCGGGCCGCTACCCCTTTCCGGATTCTGCGCCTGAAGGGACTAGATCCCCACCTGACCTACCAGGTCAATGGGCAGGGCAGCTACCCCGGCGATGTCCTGATGGAGGCCGGCTGGCCCCTCCCCATTCCCCAGGGGGATTACCAGGCCACTCAATTCTATATAAGCGCAATCTAACTTCACATCTCCCAAAAGAGCGGACCGCCTACAGGCGGTCCGCTCTTTTGGGAATCTGATTTTGTACGCGCCACTCCCTGGGCGAAACCCCATAGCGCTTTTTAAAAGCCCGGGAGAAGTGCAGTTGGTTGGGATAGCCACACATCACCGAGATATCACCAATGGAGTTACCAGTGCCCTTCATCAATTCGGCCGCCTTTGCCAGACGCAGACGAATCAAAAACTCCTGAGGCGGACAGCCCATATTTTCCTTAAACAGCTTGCTGAAATAGCTCCGATTCAGCTTGCACACACCGGCCAGTTCCTCCACTGTGACCTCCCGCTGGTAGTTGTGCTCCATAAAGGTAATGGCCTCCTGAATATAAAAGTCCCGCAGCTGGCCATTATGCAGCTCCTTCCGGGTGGAGGAGGACTGAATAAGCGCGTCCACAAAGAGACACAGGTGACCGATCAGGTGGAGCGGAGATGCCTTGTTCTGGCCGGCAATGTAGAGCATGGTATCCCGAAGTCCATCCCCCTGAGCGGAGCTCAGGGGCCGGTAAATGGGCTGGGACAGTTCCAGCCCAGCGCTGTCCACATACTCCGCCGCCCGCAGGCCGTCAAACTCTAGCCAGACGTACTTCCAGGGATCCATCTTATGGGCGCAGTAGGTGGTCACCTGTCCGGGAAAAATGAGAAAGCCCTCTCCCTCCCTCAACGTGTACTTGCGGGTCACGCCGTTCTGGTCATGGGCGTCTAACTTACCCTGTCCGGAGATCACATAGTGGAACAGGTAGTGGTTGCGAACACTGGGGCCAAAGGAGTGGAGGGGGGCGCACCGCTCCCAGCCGTACTGGTAGAGCCGCAGATCGAGAAAATTCTCGTTTGGGAACAGGGAGAAGGAAAAATCGTCCACAAAGGGCACATCCTCTCTATAATGGTTCTAATTGCGGCCTTGACTGTCTTGAGTGTATCTATCATATCATATTTCAACCAAAAAACCAACTAAAAAATGAAAATTTCTGGAAATTACTCCCCGCTGCCATAGGTTTCAAGGATCAAGACATCCCCCGCCGCCCAGCCTCCGCCCCCTCCCACTGTACCAGGGGTTCTCTGCGTGCAGCACATCAAAAAGCAAATTGGGAAATAATTCTCTTGAGCTCCCAATCAAAAACCGACAGGACCCGACTCAGGGCTTGTCCTATAATGAACTGGAAAATAATGGGTTATGCCCCAAGGAAAGGAGCGGGTCCCTATGCCGGTGACCTGTAGAGAGGAAAAACGCTGCCTGACAGCACTGGTATCTGGAGAGTTGGACCACCACGCAGCTCGGGCCGTCATGGAGGAACTGGACCGCCGCATTGATCAGGTTCAGCCTCGCGAACTGACCTTAGACCTGGGCGGCCTGACCTTTACCGACAGTTCAGGCATCGCCGTACTGCTCCGGGCCCACCGCCGAATGGGACAGGTCCAAGGGGCCATGCGGGTAGTGCGCACTCCGGATCAGGCCGGCAAGGTGTTTCGGGCCGCGGGGCTGGAACGGATCATCCGGTTTGAGTCGTAGATCAGGTCGCCGCCCTGCTCCTCCACGGGATATGGCCTTGCAAGCCACAATACACGGCCAAAGAAAGGACCGATACATATGAAAATTGAGAACCAAGTTGCTTTGGAGTTTCCAAGCCGCTCTGCCAACGAGGGCTTTGCCCGGACAGCTGCCGCCTGCTTCGCCGCCCAGCTGGACCCCACCCTGGAAGAAATCAACGATATCAAAACTGCCGTCAGCGAGGCCGTGACCAACGCCATTGTGCATGCCTACCCCGACGTTCTGGGAAAAATCGTCCTAAAACTGCGGATTAAAGAGGGACATGCTCTGGAGATTGTGGTAAAGGACTGGGGGGTCGGCATCGCCGACGTGGAACAGGCCCGCACCCCGCTGTTCACCACCGGCAGCGAGGAGCGCTCTGGTATGGGCTTTACCATTATGGAGAGTTTTACCGACACCTTAAAGGTCCGCTCCGCCCCCGGCAAGGGCACTACCGTCACCATGGTACGGAAAATCGCCCGCCGGGCTGGGCGGTGAGCGGCCCGCTGTCCGGCTCCGCCCTGCTCCAGGCCGCCCGGGAGGGGGACAGTCAGGCATGTGAACAGGTGCTCCTAGAAAACAACGGCCTGATTTGGAGTGTGGTGCGCCGGTATTACGGACGCGGGGTAGAGCCTGACGATCTGTACCAGCTGGGCTGCCTGGGTTTCCTCAAGGCGGTCCAGGGTTTTGATCCGGAGTTCGGCACCCAATTTTCCACCTACGCCGTCCCGAAAATTGCCGGGGAAATTCGCCGTTTCCTCCGAGACGACGGCCCGGTGAAAGTGAGCCGGGGACTAAAGGAACGTGGAACGGGCATTCGGGCGGCCCGGGCCCGCCTGTCCACCGCTCTGGGGCGGGAGCCCACCCTGTCCGAACTGGCGGAGGAGACCGGTCTGTCCCCCGAGGACATTGCCGCCGCCGAGACGGCCATTGAACCGGTGGTCTCCCTTCAGGCGGAGACGGGGGCGGACGGCCTCACATTGGAAGGAATTCTCACTGTGGGCAATGAAGAAGAGAACTTGGTAGAACATATCACCCTGCGCGCCGCCGTCTCCGCCCTTCCGGAGCGGGAACAGCAGGTCCTGCTTCTGCGCTACTACCGGGGTATGACCCAGATGAACACTGCCCGGGTGCTGGGCGTGTCCCAGGTGCAGGTGTCCCGCCTGGAGCGCAGGGCACTGGAAAAACTGCGCAGGGAACTGGTATAAATTCACAGCCAGGTCCTGTGCAGATCCCAATGTCCAAACCGTCTGAAGGGCACAACTTAACGCACAAAAAGAACGCCGCCCAGGTGGGCGGCGTTCCTTCTCTCACTCTGTGGTGTAATTGTCAAAATAGCCCTGGATAAAGACCACGGGGGTACCCTTGTCCCCCGAACCGGAGGTCAGATCACACAGGGAGCCAATCAAATCGGTGAGACGGCGGGGGGTGGTGCCCTCAGACACCATTTGACCCACCAGATCCCCGTCTTTCCTGTGAATGCGGTCCTTGATGGCCTCCTTCAGCGCCTCGCCGGACAGGTCGGCAAAGTCGTTGTCGGCCAGATACTTCAGCTTCAGCTCGTTGGGGGTGCCCTCCAGGCCGGCAGTGTAGGCCGGGGAGACCACTGGATCTGCCAGTTCCCAGATTTTGCCCACCGGGTCTTTAAAGGCCCCGTCGCCGTAGACCATGACCTCTACACGCTTTCCCGTCTTCTCCAGCAGCTTTTTCTGGATAGCCTCCACCAGCCCCTGGCAGTCCCGGGGGAAGAGCTTCACCTGATCCTCAGTGGACTTGTTCGAGCCCAGCAGGCCATATTTCTCGTTGCAGCCGCTGCCGTCCACCGGGGCGTTAAGAATCTCATCCAGGCCGTAAACCCGCTCCCCTCCAGCTGCCTTGAGCAGCCGCTTGGTACGCGCCCTGGTGTGGATATCGCAGCACAACACATCCTGGGTGTAAGCCAGGACAGCCCGGGGGTCATTGGCAAAGATAATCTCCACCTCGGCCCCGCAGCCCTCAATCAGCTCCTGATAGTAGGCCACATAATCCACACCGGTGAAGGGATGCTTCTCATAGCCAAACAGAGAGCGGTACTGCTCCAACGTGAGGACATCTCTGTAGGGGTCCACCCCCTTCTCGTCCACCGCGTCCAGACTGACCAGATGGTTGCCCACCTCATCCGAGGGGTAACTGAGCATCAGAACCACCTTTTTCGCCCCCTTGGCGATGCCACGCAGACAGATGGCAAAACGGTTGCGGCTGAGGATGGGGAAGAGAACGCCAATTGTCCCTCCCCCCAGCTTCGCCCGGACATCGGCGGCGATGTCATCTACAGAGGCGTAGTTGCCCTGGGCCCGGGCCACGATGGCCTCGGTCATGGCCACCACATCCCGGTCCCGGATGGAAAATCCGTCCTCCGCCGCGGCCTCCAGCAGGGAGCTGGTCACAATCTCCACCAGATCGTCCCCGCTGCGGATGATGGGGGTGCGGATGCCCCGGGATACTGTACCGACCATACGGCTCATAAAGGAACACTCCTCGTTTTGATATCGTTTGTGCGGAAAATTCTCACAACAATATATGATAGCACGATTTCCCGGGCTTGTAAATATTTTTTTAACGCGCCGGAGCAGGGCCGCCGCCTGTCCCGGTCCTACTCCACCCCAAAGGAGGCGATGGCGTCCCGCATGTTGCGCCAGTCCCCCCGGAGGGCCTCCAGCCGCGCCCGGCCTGCCGAGGTGAGCTTGTAATACTTCCGGTCGGGCCCGCCCCCTCCGGGAGCCATGTACCATTCGGTCAAGTTCTCCTTGCCCAGCCCCCGGAGCAGGGCATAAATGGCGCTCTCCTGGGTATCCGGAAAGGCAGAGCGCAGAGGGGTAAGCACCTCGTAACCGTACTTGTCCCCCTGGGAAAGGAGCTGGAGCAGGCACAACTCCAGCAGGTCCTTCTTCAGCACAGGGCCACCCCCGTTCCGACGAGGCCTACCGCCCCGATGGGGATGATCCGGGTAAAGAGATAGGTCTGCATCTCAAACGCTTGGGCATAAGTGAGGTCTATACTGTTCAGTGAAAACACGACAAACACACACAGCGTTGCCGCAGTAAGCGCCAGGCTGTATAACGCCAGCCACCGGCGGTCGTAGCATCGGGCCAGTACCAGCCCTGCCAGCGCGGCCAGCGTGTACGCCACTCCGCCCTCCATCATTAGCTCCCGGAGCAATTTAATTTGCCACGGAACCCTGTGTGCCACCTCCATGACAGTACGATAATACTCCAAAAAACTTGGACTGGAGACATACCACAGCAGTATCATTGTTCCGGCCGCAAAAAGCAGCACGGCGGCGCAAGACAGCCACAGTCCCTTTGGCGCTCCTCCAGATTTCTGTCCATGCCGCCGGAACCAGTATAGCGACGTGATCAGCCCTGCCACCATTACGGCAACTCCCCGCCAGCCTTCGCCAAAAACACCCCAGTCCCATCCCCAAAAACGGACCGCGGGCCAGGCCGTCCAAACCCACCTGACCTGCAAAAACAGCCCAAAGGCCAGCACGACAAAGATCTTTAGCCACCGGCGGTAGGTCTTCACGTCGGTGAGCAGGTGGGCTGCCTGGACGGGTTCTCCCAATTCTTCCACCAACCTTTCCGGGTCCCGCTCCTCCTGAAAGATCAGCTCCCGATAGTCGGAAATGGCCTCCTCCGACTCCTGGGGCGGCAGCCGCCACCGCACCGCCCGGCTAAATTTTTTTAGGTACTGCTCCCTGGTCAGGGGCTTCTGTTGTTTCATGGGGACCCCTCCATCCTTCTAGTGATAAAAATATGGTACTGTTGAAAATATAATACTAGTCGGCGGGAATCTTGTCAAGAGAAATTTTTGACGGCAGGAAAGTTTTATGGTATGCTGGAAAAAAATCTCCTTTTCCCCGCAGGGGGGACGCGATATCCGTAAGCGGCAGAGCCGCTAACAGATATCCAGTGAAAAGAGATGCCCCAGTTGGCAAACTGGGGCGGAGGATTGTAGTTCGCTCCAGGCGAAATGTGTGAAGCAAACATGAGGTGCGTCTATGGATATCCAAGCCCTTGTAACGGCCCAGCGGGCCTATTTCAACACCGGCGCCACTCTGCCCCTGTCCGCCCGCAAGGCAGCCTTAAAGGGGCTGCGGGAGGCCATCGCGGTTTATGAGGGGAGGATCGGTACCGCCCTGCGCTCCGACCTGAACAAGTCTTCTGCCGAGAGCTACATGTGCGAGGTGGGACTCACCCTGTCAGAGCTGTCTTTCGTAGAAAAACACCTGGCCAGCTGGATGAGAGATCGGCCCCACCTCACCCCTCTGGCCCACTTCCCAGCTCGGAGCTTCACCGTCCAGGAGCCCTACGGGGTGACCCTTGTCATGTCCCCATGGAACTACCCTTTTCTGCTCACGATGGCCCCCCTCATAGGCGCCATCGCCGCGGGGAACTGCTGTATTGTAAAGCCGTCAGCCTACTCCCCCGCAACATCGGCAGTCATACGTGAGATGTTGGCCCACTGCTTCCCACCTCAGTTTGTGTCGGTGGTGGAGGGGGGCCGACAGGAGAACCAGGCCCTGCTGGACCAGAAGTTCGACTATATCCTTTTCACTGGCGGGCCGGCAGTGGGGCGGGAGGTTATGGCCAAGGCGGCGGTCCACCTCACCCCCGTCACCCTGGAGCTGGGGGGCAAGAGCCCCTGTATTGTGGACGCCACCGCCCGGCTGAATCTGGCCGCCAAGCGGCTGGTCTTCGGCAAGCTGCTCAACTGCGGCCAAACCTGCGTGGCTCCAGACTACCTGCTGATCCATCGGAGGGTCAAAGACCGCTTTCTGGCCTATGTAATGCGGTGGATCACCGCCATGTACGGCCAGCAGCCCCTGGACAACCGGGGCTATGTGCGTATGGTGAACCAAAAACACTTCCAGCGGGTAATGGGACTCATCCAGCCAGCCAATGTGATATTTGGCGGCCAGGGCGACCCGGACACTCTTAAAATTCAGCCCACCATCTTGGACAATGTGGACCCAGGGGACCCGGTGATGCAGGAGGAGATCTTCGGTCCAGTCCTGCCTGTCCTCACCTTCGACCACATCCAGGAGGCGCTGGACCTGGTCAACGCCCGCCCCCGCCCCCTGGCTCTCTACCTTTTCTCCCAGGACAAAGGGGTTCAGGAGTTGTTCCTCCGCCAGGTCCCCTTCGGGGGCGGCTGCATCAACGACACCATCATTCATCTGGCCACCAGCCGGATGCCCTTCGGCGGCGTAGGGCACAGCGGCATGGGCAGCTACCACGGCAAGGCCAGCTTCGACACCTTCTCCCACCAGAAGAGTATCGTTAAAAAATCCACCCTGGTAGATCTGCCGATCCGATACGCCCCCTATACTGCGGCTCAGGAAAAATTGATGCGGCTGTTCCTGCGCTGACACCCCAGCCAACGAAAAGTCTGGCTTCCCAACCGAAACGGGGCTGCATTCTGACACAAAAAAAGACGGCCTTTCGCCGTCCACCTCATCGAACCAAAAGAAATGACCCTTGACTGCCCGTTTCGTAATCCGCTGCAGCCAAGGGTCATTTCTGTTCTGTCTTATTATCTAACATCATATGGTTACCTCCATTTCTATTAGATACGCTCCACGCCAAATTTCCCACAACAAACTCCCAAGTTCCTCAACGACCATCCTCTGTGTTGCCGTTCTATGGCCAAACTCCTCATATGTGAGGCCCTTTCGGTCGGATCCCTCTTCCTTCGTCTGTTAAATTCCGCGTTTCGCGCTTCCTGAAAACCGTCTGCTCTGGTCGGGTTTTTCTGGGGAGACACATCATATTCCAGATCCTGGGTTCTCCCGGGGTCCCTAAAGCGGAGCTCTCTTCATCCCCCCTACGCTCAGGTTTTTGTTTGACTATTTTCTCCTGTTTCCCTCTCACAGCACTTGCCGGGTCTTGGTATCACATCATAGCATTCTACCATATGACCTTGCATCCGGTTTCAGTTGCTGGGGCCCTTACCTGTACATTGGACTCACCCTCTCTTGTTCTGGTTATAATTTACCACAACAGCGCAATCTTGTCAAGTTTTTTTGTTCGTTTTTCTCAACAAATTCCCTGGGCGGTTTTTTACATTTTGAATAATCCACGGTATCATCTTGCAAAATGCGGGACCCGTCTGTCTGGACGGGTCCCGCAGCTATGGCGCTGTCACATATGCTCCGGTACCGGATCGCCGGGCAGGGAGCACAAAAACTGATACTGAGGTACCAGGGACTTCCAGCCCTCCAGCACCTGGCCGGCCAGCTCCGGGGTAAAAAACAGGTCCTCGCAGCTGTGTTCACAGGTAAAACCGATCCCCTTCCGGTTATACCACGGGTAGAGCACGGGCCCCGGATCCCCCTTCGGGCGCTTGTACTCCTGCCCCTCCAGCCGGAATTCCCCCCGCTTCTCCACCGCCCGGGCCAGCTTTTCAATGGGCTTGGGATCCCGGTCAATACGGGCGCGGAGCTTGGCCATGGTGACCGGCGGCAGCTCCCAGCAGCCCATCCCATAGCCATACCGGCTGGCAGCTACCTCAAACCAGAAACAGGGAATCTCACCGTCGTGCTCCCCCGGCTTGCGCAGGGAAAACCACAGGTGGTCTTTGTAAGGTCCCCGCCCAAAGAGGCGCCGGGCATCCCGGTAAATGCGGCTCACCTTCAGTTCCAGCCCCAGCTTCGGATACGCCTGTGTCATCTCCTCCGTCAACTGGGCGGCCAGCTCTCGGGTGGGGCCATCTACCAGAGTAAGAAACTCCTCTTTGTGGGCCTGAAACCAGCTGCGCTCGTTATGAAACTGCAAATTCCACAAAAAATCAATTGTTCCCTGGGTATATCCATGAAACATAACTGTCCCTCCCTGTCCCACTCAGGCCGGCACGGCGTTGGGATCAATGGGATTCAGGCCGGAATCTGAACGCGGGGGCTGGGTATCCGGCTCGGCCGTTCCCCCGCTGGAATCTGTAACGCTGGGATCTGTAACGCCGGGATCTGCAGGCGTGTTCGGCGTCTCAGTCCCAGGATCGGTCACCCCCGGATCAGGCGGCGTGGTAGTACCGGGGTCCACTGGGGCCGGCGGCTTGCCGCCTACCCACGTGGTCGGGTCTCCATCGGCAGGGTTATAGTAGTAAATGCGGGTACGCATCTTGTATTTGCTCACACCCATGTCCTGCTTCTCCACCACAGTGCCGTCCGCCTCGCAGATTGTGCGGTAGGTGTGGGCCTTTTTGCCGGTGTAGGGGTTCTGTTCCCGCTCCAGCACCAGAGACCCGCGGGGCACAGTGGGATCAGGCTCGTAGGTGGTGGTGGGCTCCACCACATCGTAAACAGTGCTGGTGGGCACACCATAGCGGCCGTCCACATTCGTTCCGTAAATTTTTACACTCAGTTTGCGGGACTTACCGGAATCATAGCTGGAGGTGACAATCTTTACCGGATAATCTGTATTATTTTTAAACCGAAAATCAATACTGCTGCCAGTTACCGTGGCGTCCATCCCCGCCGGCATATAGCTGACGGCAAACTGATGGTTGCGGCGCTCCACAATCTCCAGTGTTGTGTGAAGCACAGCGTAGTAAATTGTGGACGAGGGCTGGCAGACTCCGCCACCCACGCCGTCCTCTGACCGGCCCGCCACATAGACAGGGGCCGGAAGGTAACCGTTCTGGACCGAAAAGGCGCCGGCGGTGTTGTTGTAGGAGAACTCCTCGCCCGGCAGCAGGATGGTCCCATTGCAGCGGGCAGCCGCCAATTTTACATTGCTCTTCCGAGCCGCGGTACCGGTAACCGTGGTGGTAGCCTCTCCCAGCAAGTCCCGGAACAGCTTGCCCTCCAGGTCCTCCCGGGTCACCTTCGGCTGAAGGACCGTCACAGGAATGGAGAAGGTCTCCCCCTCCTGGGCCTTCTGGTAGGCGGTCTTCAGGGTCTGAACGTCGAAATCCACCCCCACCACATGGTCAGAGACCTCCATCGTCTCAGGGTCCAGCTGGGCGTCTCTGGGTTCTACCGCCAAAGAGGCGTAGATCTGGTCAAAATCTGGCTCCGGAATCTCTTCCCCCCGGCCCGCAGACAGCACCACAGTCTTGTTTACCCGGCTGGAGGTCCCGCTAAACCGCTCCTCAAAGCCCTCCTGAAGGCTGCGCGCCGCATCCTGGCGGACCTTTTCCCAGTCCACCGTGGCCACAGCCGCCCCCTTGGTCATGACCAACTGGTCCCCTTCTAACCGGTATTCATTGCCGCCAGCCCGGTCGGCCACGGTCTGCTCCATGGCGGAGAACAGCTGCTCCATGGCGGGCTCCTCCTCTGGCAAAGCCAGAGGCACCTGGGTGGAGGCACCCAGCATATGGCCGAGCAGCTGGGGACCACCTATAAAAAAGTTCTCCCGGCCCACCTGCCAGGCATTCTGGACGCTCTGGGCACTGTCAACAGATAGGTCACCGGCATTGAGCGTCTCGCTCATCCCCTCGTAGGTCAAGGTCAAGTCCACATCCCCGCCCTGCTGTGTCACGGCGGTCTCAACCGCCCTTTGGGCCTGTTCCACGGTCATGTTGGACACGTCCAAGCCGGCCACCGACACATTGGGCAGGATGGAGTCCCGCCCGCTGGCCCAGACGCATACCCCAATATAGGCTGCAAGCAGGGCGGTCGACGCCGTGCCAGCCACAATCCAAGGCAGCTTTCCGCCGCCCTTACTCTTCGCCACACGCTGTCCTTCCATCACATTCATTCCCTTCCAAAGCCCCATCCGGGGTCAAATATCTATCTCTTTTTTCGACCGCGGACCGGAGCGGCTCAACACAAAAATCATTTCAGCGCGGCAGACCACACCAGTCATATATTATAACACGGGTACCCTATGAAATAATTACAGATTAGTTACAAGTGTACCTTTTTCCTCCCTTTCCCAGGCCGCTCCAGGAAAAATTGGCCGACAGCCATTTACATTTGTTCCTCCATGCGCTATGATAGCAGAAAAGGGAACCGCTCTTCACTGAATTTTAAGAAAAAATCAATTCCTTTTTGTGAAATTTCTGATATAGTAGTATGGTACTATGATGTGGGGGGGCACGAAATGTCTGACTATCAAGGAAATCAGAAAAATAACGACGCCATCTATTGGCTCATCGCTCTCGGATTGATTTTTACTGGAATCGCCGCTCCGGTCGGCGTGCTGATGATCGTGATTAAGGCATTGAACGGGGAGAGCAAAGAGAAAAAGCGCAAAAAACAGGGCCGCCACCCCTACTACGAGCAGCAATATGGCCAGGCGCCCATGGGCGCCCGCACCGCCTCTCAGGATGTCACCGGCCGGGAGGCCCCGGTCTTAAAAAAGTCCGCGCCCAAAGCTGGAAAGAAAAAATCTGTCTTCCGGGACTTGCCGACTGAGATGGACCGAAAGGGCAAACAGATGGCCATTGCGGGGGCCGCTCTCGCTGCCGGCTGTCTGATCGCCTTTATCAGCAGCCTTGGCGACCCCCTGTTTTGGCTGTTCAACGGCGATTTCGCCTTCTTTATTGAAGAACTGATGGGTCTGATGGTTCTGCCCTGCTGTGCCGCTGCCGGTCTGGGCGGAATATGGGCCGGCCTGCGCAAACGAAAGCAGGCCAGCCGCTACCGCAGCTACCTGGCCATGATCGGCCAGCAGAGTTCGGTATCCATCTCAGCCCTGTCCTCCGCCACCGGCCGCTCCCCCGACAAAGTTCGGGACGATCTGGCCGACATGCTGGACGACGGTCTGTTTCCCCACGGCTTTTTAGACTACGGCGGGGACCGGCTGGTCATCTCCGGCGGCGGCGTGAGCGAGCATTCTAAAGAGCAACCCGCTCCCCCTCCCCCCGCTAAAGAGGACGAAAACACCATCTTAGCGGAGATCAGGGCGGTCAACGACGCCATTGCCGACGAGAAGATGTCCGCCCAAATCGACCGAATTGGCGTGATCACCGCCAGAATTTTGGACTACCAGAAAACCCACCCGGCAAAGGCCCCTCAGCTTCACAGCTTTTTGAGCTACTACCTGCCCACCACGCTGAAAATCCTTCGGGCCTACGGCCAGTTGGAGGCCCAGGAGGTGGCCGGCGAGAACATCACTGCCGCGATGCAGCGCATCGAGGGGATGATGGACAAAGTAGTGGAGGGATTCGAGAAACAATTGGATCTTCTCTTCCAGGGGGACGCTATGGATATCACCACCGATGTGGAGGTACTGGAACGAATGCTGGCCAAGGACGGTTTGTCCGATCAAGAGGGTCTCACACTGGGACTGTAATGAAAAAACCGCCTCTCAATCGAGGCGGTTTTCTCATATCCTCTGGTAAGTCAAATAGCAGAATTTGACACCTTTTTCCTCCAACTCCGGGCCCTCCTCCAAAATCTTCCATTCCGGGAGTCGGTCCAGGTTGGGAAACCAACAGTCAGCCTCTGGAAAGGCTGTTTTGATCTTCGTCACATAGGCGGTGTCGCACCGGTCCAACAGGGCCGTGTACACCGAGGC
This sequence comes from uncultured Oscillospiraceae bacterium, assembly GCA_948616425.1. Lineage (GTDB taxonomy): Bacteria > Bacillota > Clostridia > Oscillospirales > Oscillospiraceae > Lawsonibacter. Next base: position 11,860 of record CAPGBJ010000041.1, on the reverse strand, counting down.
GCCGCCAATGACAAAAGCATCCTCGGGAGCCGCGGCCAACACAGCCGGCAGGCTCTGAAACACCTCCGCCCCCTCCGGGCCAAAGTCTGGATTCCGGGACAAAATTAAATTACGCCGCCCCTTCAGCGGACGTCCGCCGGGAAAAGTGGCCAGGGTCTTCCGTCCCAGAATCACCGGATGGCCCAACGTCATGGCTTTAAATCGTCTCAGATCCTCTGATAGGTAGAGCAGCTGTTCGCCGTCTCTTCCAATGGCCCAGTTCTGGTCCACAGCAACGATTACCTTCATGGCAAAACCCTCTCTCTTTTCAGGGGCATCCATCCCCCCAACCAAATGGCCGCAGGGCACTCCCGCGCCCCCTAAGGTCAAACCGCCACGGGAATCTTCCCCTCCAGGGGGTGGGCCTGATAGCCCTCCAGGGTGACACTGGCGGGGGTAAAGTCGTAGAAATCCGTGACCCCCCGGTCCAGACTGAATTTTGGCGCATCGAAGGGGGTACGGGCAATCAGTTCCTCCACCACCGGGATGTGGCGGTCATAGATATGGCAGTCAGCGATGACATGGACCAGTTCCCCGGCCTGAAATCCGGTGACCTGGGCAATCATATGGAGAAGGACGGCGTACTGCATCACATTCCAGCCGTTGGCAGTGAGCATGTCCTGAGATCGCTGGTTTAAGATGGCGTTCAAGGTGTTCCCGGACACATTGAAGGTCATGGAGTAGGCGCAGGGGTAGAGCGCCATTTCACTCAGATCATGGTGGTTGTACATGATGGCCAGGATACGCCGGGAGGCGGGGTCGTGCTTTAAGTCCCAAAGCAGCTTGTCCACCTGATCCATGTCCCCCTGGGGATAGTGATGCTTTACCCCCAGCTGATAGCCGTAGGCCTTGCCAATGGAGCCGTTCTCGTCCGCCCAGGCGTCCCAGACATGGCTGTTCAGGTCCCGGATATTGTTGGACTTCTTCTGCCAAATCCACAGCAGCTCATCCACAGCAGATCGAATAAACTGCCTGCGGACAGTGAGAATGGGGAACTCCCGGCGCAGATCATACCGATTGACCACACCGAAGCACTTCACGGTGTGAGCGGGAGTGCCGTCCTCCCAGCGGGGGCGCACCTCCCGGTCTGTATCCCAGACACCCTGGGACAAAATATCTCTACAGTTCTGAATAAATACCTGGTCGGCGTAGCTCATCTCTGTATTGTCCTCTCAATCTTCTAAACTTTTCGTGTGATTTTATCACAAAAAAGAGCGAAGCACAAGATGTGCCCGCTCTTTTTTTCAAGCTCCTTTGTATTTCTTCCGTGTGGCAATGCCTCCCCGTATGTGACGCTCCGCCTTGTTCTGCTCCAGCACCTCTTTCACCTGGAGGTAGAGCGACCGGTTAAAGGTGGGCAGACGTTCGGATAAGTCCTTATGTACCGAGCTCTTGCTGATTCCAAACTTTTGTGCCGCGGCCCGCACTGTGGTCCGATTCTCTAGAATGAAGAGCGCCAGACGTTCAGCACGTTCCTCCATGTTTCCTTTCAAAGCACAACACTCCCCGACTCTTGCTGTTCCATCCTATGCGGTCTTCAGAACAGATATGAGCCCTTTTCCCACTGGGGAATAGACTGGAGAAAAGGAGATGTGCGCAGTGGGAAACCTTTTGGATTATCTGGCCTGGAGGGGAGATTTGTCCCTAAAACAGGTCCCCTTTGGCACGGTGGACACCCTGGTTCTGTCCGCCCTGGCCTATGTACACTTTGACAGCATAATCCCCGGCAGACTGAGGTCCCCTATCCCGCTGGGTCAGGCCGCAAAACAATACCTCTCCCTTCCTGCTGTCCAACAGGGGAGATTCCGGTGTGAGAATGACCTAAAACTCCTTCGCGTCCTGGCGGATGCCCCCCGTTTTGCCTCTATGGGGCTGGCCTGCCAGACCGACCGCTTCGTCCCCAAGGAGGAAACTCAGTTTGCCGCTCTGGCCGTCTTGGTGGGGGACGGTTCCGCCTGTCTGGTCTTTCGGGGCACTGACGGCACTCTAGTGGGCTGGAAGGAGGACTTCAACCTGAGCTTTCTGGATCTGGTCCCCGCTCAGTTGGAGGCCGCAGCGTATGTGCAGGAGTGTGCCGAACAATTCTCTGGCCCTCTGCACCTGGCGGGACACTCTAAGGGGGGCAATCTGGCAATTGCCGGCGCCTCTCTGTCCCCTATGAAGGCCAGAGACCGCATCAAGTCCGTATATTCCTTCGACGGCCCCGGCTTTACCTCCTATCTCCTGGCCCGGCCAGGTTATCAGGAACTACGCACCCGTATCCGCAGCTTTGTGCCCAAGTCCTCGGTGGTAGGGCTGCTGTTGACCCATGAGGAGCCCCACACGGTGGTAGACAGCGATCAAAGGGGGTTGTTTCAGCACGACCTCTACTCCTGGCAGGTACTGGGAGGGGACTTCGTCAGGCTGGAGGAGGTCTCCGCCGGCAGTCGTCTCATCGACCGGACCTTGAAAGACTGGCTGTCTGGGCTGACCAACGCCCAGCGGGAGACGGTGGCGGATACCCTCTACGAGCTGTTGTCCTCCGGGGACGCCAGCACGGTTCGGGAGGCCTTGGAACCTCAAAATCTGGCCGCCGCGCTCCGTGCTGTCAAGGATGTGGATGGGAAGGACCTGCTCACCCTGACAACCTCCCTGACCCGCCTGGCCGGGGCGGCCCTACGTTCCCTGTGACACAGCGGAGAGGCCGCCCCCGGGGGCGGCCTCCTACGATTTCTCAACAATCTTTGCGGTGTGCTTCAGCTTTCGATCCCCGGGATTGCGCCGGTTCAGTTTGGCCACCAGGGTGGATATCTCACCCTGGACCTGCTCGATCTCCGCTTGAAAAGCCCGGGCGGACAGCCGCAGGGCCCCGTGGCCCAAGATAATGAGCTGCTCCAGGGCGTCGGAGGTGGCCACCCGGACCCGGTGGTCCCTGCCCAGATCGTAGGTGACCTTTTCGATGTAGGAGTCCGCCGTCTCGGCCTCCTTGGTGTAGACCACGTAGATGTTGTCCTTCTTCTCCACCGACCCGGGGTTCCCTTTTACCTTGTAGGCGTCGAACACCAGAATCACAACACACTTTCGAAACCCCTGGTAGTTGGACAAAATGTCCTCCAGCGCCCCACGGGCGGCGGCCATGTCCTGCCGGGCCAGCTGGGTGAGCTCGTCCCAGGCAAAAATAATGTTATAGCCGTCCACAAGGAGGTATTCCGGGCCGGTTTTCTGCTCCCGGATGGCGTACTTTCCCTCGTCCAAGCTGGTGCGGGCGGGCCTCCTCTGGGGCTGGAAGGCGGCTTCCCGCTCCACCTTTCCGTAGGTCCGCTCGAAGACGGCCAACAGCTCCCTGTCCTGTTCCAGGCTGCCCCCCTGGCAGGACCGCTGTCCCCCTGCGGGGGCGGCGGGCTCCGGCTGAACCGACTCCATCCCCAGGCGCAGGCCGCTGTCCACGTGCATGTGGTCTTGGACCTCATTCCACTTGACGATCACCCCCGCCCCGTGGGAGCAGAAGACCGAGTCGGGCGGATTCTCCACATCCCGCTCCGGGTCGTAGGCCAGGCGGGAGACCACCTCCTCCTGGTCGGCGCAGGGCTCGTACCCCCTGAGTGCACAGGACAGCCGCCCCCGGCCCCGGGTGTAGGCGGCCACCTCCCGCCAGTAGTCCCGCAGGCCGGCCACCGGGGCGTGGCCGGTGAGCAGGGAAAGCTCCCCCTCTTGCTCCGGCCCTTCCACACTGCCCCCCATGGTCTGAAGATCGTTTATGGCCCGGCCCACGCAGTCGGGTGGGAGCTCCAAAGAAAAATCATAGTGGGGCTCCAGCAGGATGCTGTCCGCCTGCATCAGCCCCTGACGCACCGCCCGGTAGGTGGCCTGGCGGAAGTCGCCCCCCTCGGTGTGCTTCACGTGGGCCCGGCCGGCCACCAGGGTGATCTTCACATCTGTGATAGGCGACCCGGTGAGCACCCCCCGGTGCCGTTTCTCCAGCAGGTGGGTGAAAATCAGCCGCTGCCAGTTCAGGTCCAGCTGGTCGGTAGGGCAGGCGGAGGACAGCGCCAGCCCACTGCCCCGGGGCCCGGGCTCCAAGAGCAGGTGCACCTCGGCGTAGTGGCGCAAAGGCTCAAAGTGGCCCACCCCCTCCACCGGGCCAGTGATGGTCTCCCGGTAAACGATGTTACCCGCGCCGAAGGAGACCTCCACCCCAAATCTCTCCTGGATCAGGCGGGTGAGCACCTCCAGCTGGATCTCCCCCATCAGCTGTATGTGGATCTCCCCCAGGGCCTCGTTCCACACCACCCGGAGCTGGGGGTCCTCCTCCTCCAGCTGGCGGAGATTGCGCAGCATGGTGTGGACATCGCAGGCGGGGGGGATAATCACCTGATAGGTCAGTACCGGCTCTAGCTCGGGCTCGGCGGCGGGGGGCTCCGCCCCAAAGACGTCCCCCGGTCGGGTTCTGGTCAGGCCGGTCAGGGCGCACACCGTCCCGGCAGGGGCCTCGTCTAAGGTCTGGTATTTGGCCCCGGAGTAAAGGCGAATTTGATTGACCTTCTCCTCCCCCAGCATGGTACGGACCTTGAGGGACCCGCCGGTGATTTTCACATGGGTGAGCCGGTCGCCCCCATCTCGGGTGATCTTGAAGACCCGCGCCCCGAAGTCCGGAGAATAGACAGAGGGCAGGGTGTACTGGGACAGGCCGTCCAGCAGCGCCTCCACCCCCTCCAGCTTCAGCGCCGAACCGAAGAAGCAGGGGAAGACCAGCCGCCGGGCCACCAGAGCGGCGGCGTCCCCGGCCGTGACCGTTCCCCCCTCCAGATACTGGTCCATCAACCCCTCGTCCAGGGAGGCCAGGTCCTCCTGGACAGGCTCCAGCCCCCCGGAGAAGTCCAGACAGCCGCCGTCAAGTTTGTCCTGGAGCTGGGCCAGGAGGGCGTCCCGGTCCGCCCCCGCCAGGTCCATCTTGTTGACGAAGAGGAAGGTGGGGATGGCGTGTCCCGCCAGCAGCCGCCACAGGGTGCTGGTGTGGCCCTGGATGCCGTCGGTGCCGCTGATGACCAGCACGGCGCAGTCCAGCACGGACAGGGTGCGCTCCATCTCGGCGGAGAAGTCCACGTGTCCCGGGGTGTCCAACAGGATGAGGGCGGTATCCCCCCAGGTGAGCTCCGCCTGCTTGGCGAAAATGGTAATCCCCCGCTCCCGCTCCTGGGCGTCGGTGTCCAGAAAGGCGTCCCCGTGGTCCACCCGGCCCAGTCTGCGCACCGCGCCGCTGAGGTACAAAAGGCCCTCAGACAGGGTGGTCTTGCCCGCGTCCACATGGGCCAGCAGACCGATACACAACCGCTTCACCGGCTTATTTTTATGGTCTCCGCCCAACTGTGCCGCCTCCCCTCTGGAAATTTCTGCGTTAAACTGCAACTGGGATTATAGCATAGGGGACAACATTCGTCGAGCGGTAAATTTTTTTGAAAAAACAGTTGATTTTCCTCAGAAACTATGTTATGATACCAGTTGCGTTTACAAGAATACCCTCCAACGAGAAAGAGGTGAACATAATGAAGGAAGGCCTCCACCCTAACTATCAACAGACCACCATCCGGTGCGCCTGCGGCAATGTGATTGAGACCGGCTCTACCAAGAAGGACATCCGCGTAGAAGTATGCTCCAAGTGTCACCCCTTCTACACCGGCAAGCAGAAAATGGTGGACACCGGTGGCCGTGTCAGCCGCTTCAACAAGAAGTTTGGCCTCGACAAGTAAGTCCCTGTGTACAAAAGCCGCACCGTGGATTCGGTGCGGCTTTTTGTATCAAAATGCCCGGAAACAGCATAAACTTTAAGGTATGACACCAGAACCGCCTTTGGCAAAGGGGGTTCCCCAGTTGGCCTGAAGCTGTCAGCCCCTTTGCCAAGGGGGCGCTCCCCTGCGGGGGCTTAAATAAGGAGGTAACTGCCATGCGTAAAATTGATCCGAAGACACTGAACCAAAACGTTTTTTCCGCCATCGGTGAGCAGTGGATGCTTATCACTGCCGGGACTGCGGACCGCTGCAACACTATGACCGCCTCCTGGGGCGGGCTGGGTGTCATCTGGGGCGCCCCGGCCGCCACCTGCTACATCCGCCCCCAGCGGTACACCAAGGAGTTCGTAGACCAAGAGGAGTACTTCACTCTGTCTTTCTTGGGTGAGGAAAGCCGTAAGGCCTTACAGCTGTGCGGCTCCAAAAGTGGCCGCGATACTGACAAAATAAAAGAGTGCGGCTTTACGGTCCAGGTCGCAGACTGCGGCGCCCCCTACTTCCAGGAGGCCCAGCTGGTGCTGGTATGCCGCAAACGGTTCGTCCAGCCTATGGCCCCGGAGAACATCCCCCAGGAGATCAAAGACAGGTGGTATCCGGAGAAGGACTACCACACCATGTATATTGGAGAAATTATTGAAGTTTTAGCGAGGTAGTATGACAGATAATATAACAAAAGAGACCTTTAACCGCGCCGTCCTGGTGGGGCTGAACGCCTTCAGCCTCGACCGGGAGGAGAATGCGGACGAAGAGAGCATGGAGGAGTTGGCCGCCCTGCTGGAGACAGCGGGCGGCCAGACGGCAGGGGTGGTGACCCAGTCCAAGGACAGCCCAGACCCCCGCACGTTCATCGGTGAGGGCAAAGTAACCGAGGTGAAGGAGCTGGTGGACGCTACCGGCGCCGACTTGGTCATTTTCGACAACCCCCTCTCCCCCTCCCAGCAGCGCAACTTGGCCGAGGCGTTGAAAGTCGGCGTGCTGGACCGGTCCGCACTGATCCTGGACATCTTCGCCCAGCGGGCTCGGACCAGGGAGGGGCGGCTCCAGGTGGAGCTGGCCCAGTACAAATACCTGCTGCCCCGGCTGCTGGGTATGTGGAAGCACCTGGAGCGCCAAGAAGGGGCCATCGGCACCCGGGGCCCCGGTGAAACCCAGTTGGAGTCTGACCGACGGGTACTGCGCCGGAAGATCTCCAAGCTTGAGGGGGAGCTGAAGGACGTGCGCCGGGTTCGGGCCACCCAGCGGGAGCGGCGCCTCAAGAACGAAGTGCCAGTGGTGGCCATCGTGGGCTACACCAACGCGGGCAAGTCCACCCTGCTCAACCACCTCACCGGGGCGGAGATCCCCGCCAATAACCGCCTCTTCGACACCTTGGATACCACCACCCGGCCCCTGGAGATCTCCGACACCTGCACCGTCCTGCTGTCCGACACGGTGGGCTTTATCCGCAAGCTGCCCCACCACCTGGTAGAGGCCTTCAAAGCCACGCTGGAGGAGTTGGAATACGCCGACCTCCTCCTCCATGTCATCGACGCCTCTAGTCCCCAGTGGCAGGAACAGGCCCAGGTGGTAGACCAGCTTATCCACGAACTGGGGGCGGAACAGACCCCCCGCATCGAGGTATTCAACAAGTGCGACCTGTGGACCGGCGACATCCGCCCCCACGGGGAGGGACAGGTGTCCATCTCCGCCAAAACCGGCGAGGGACTGCCTGACCTGTTGGCCGCCATCGGAAAGGTGCTGGACAACGCAGCCCGGCGGGTGACCATTCATCTCCCCTACGACAAAGGCGGCCTGCTGGACAAGCTCTACCAGGACGCCAAAGTAGAGCGCGTGGAATATGGCGAAACCATTGATGTACTAGCTGTCTGTACGCCCAAGGTCATCGGACAGCTGGGCCCCCTGGTGGAGGGCTGGAAACCCCACAAGGAATTTTGGGAAGAATAGAATTCACACCGCCGCCGATATGTAAGGCAAGGGCGCTGCCCTTGCCTTACATATGGATATGATGTCACTACAAGGAGGTATTTCCCATGGATTTTATCCTGCGGGAGTGGCGGCAGACCGACGCCCCCGACTTGGCCAACTACGCCAACAATGAGAAGATCGCCCGCAATCTGCGGGATGTGTTCCCCCACCCCTACACCCTGAAGGACGCCAAGGAGTTCATCACAGACTGCCTGGAGGCGAAGGAATCTCTCATGTTCCGGGCCATTGAGGTTGACGGCCACGCGGTGGGCAGCATCTCTCTATGTCGGTGCGCCGGCATGTACCGGCCCCGGGCCGAACTGGGCTACTGGTTGGCGGAGGACTGCTGGGGCCAGGGTATCATGACTCGGGCCGTCCAGCAGATCTGCCAGGAGGGTTTTACCCACTGGGATATTGAACGCATCTATGCTGAGCCCTACGCCCACAACGCCTCCTCTCGTCGCGTACTGGAGAAGGCCGGATTCACACTGGAGGGCATTCTGCGCCGAAGCGTGTACATCTGGGGAGAGGTCATCGACTCCTGCATGTACGCCTTACTGCGGCCGTAGCCCCGCTGAACAGCCAGCTCTGTCTCCCCACGGTACAGTCTTATCCATAGAAGGAAACAGATAGAAAAGAGTCCTCCGGTCAAACCGGAGGACTTTTCTTTCATAAGGGGCCGGACGGCGCCCTGAGAAAAACTGTCCCGGAAACCGGACTGCCCGGTCTTCTCTGACAGCGTCTCCCAACAGGCGGTCCGTCCGGCCCCTAATTGCCTACTTTGTCAAGCAGTATGGCCCCGTTAGGAGCACATTACTTCATGCCGTTCTCGTAGGACTCAATCATCTTTTTGACCATCTGGCCACCCACGGAACCGGCCTGCTTGCTGGTCAGGTCGCCGTTGTAGCCCTGCTTCAGGTTGACGCCCACCTCGTTGGCGGCCTCCATCTTAAACTTGTTCATAGCCTCACGGGCATTGGGAACCATAATCTTATTACTATTGCTGTTAGACATGACTCGTCTCTCCTTTTCATTCATTCTTGTTTTTTGTTTGACTTGGATGGAACATCCACACATAGCTTTGCCTCGAATGGAGGAGATATACCTATTGAGTCACCTGCCTATATTTACTAGTTTTGGCACAACAACAGCGACGAATCGCCCATTGATCGTGACAGCAGCCCGCCCACATCAATCTGTGGAGCGGGCTGTTTTTTCTGCAATATCCTCTTCTATAATATGTAATTCCAGCAGACGAGTTACCACCTGAGTCCAAACTCCGGTCCGGTTCCACAGGCGCAAACGGTCAGAGACACACTTATACCGCCCATAGTGCTGCGGAAGATTTTTCCAGGCAATCCCAGTCTTCATCCAGTACAAAATGCCGTTCAGCATCAGGCGATTACTTTTCAACGCACGGCCCTTTCCCGCCTTCTCCGAGGGAAACAGTTCCCTCAGCTGTTCCCACTGATCGTCTGTCAGCTCATACTGCCGAATAAGGGCCTGCTCGCTGTCCTCTGGAAGCACATCCAATTCCTGCAAGATCTCCCGGTTGACGACCGCTTCGGAGCGGGTATCCTTCATATGCTCAATCAGAGCCGGGATAGACGCCTTCACCGCCTCCATCAGGGCCCGGATATCCCGCTCTTCCAGGACGAAACCATCCAAATCCGTCCCCACCTGAAACCGCTGCTGCCCCTCTCCACCAGATTCGTTTTCTACAGCGCCATACGACTCCTTCAAATTTTCCAAAATTGCATGATAGAGCAGGCTGTCATCTTTCGAAGTCTCCCATCCCTCGGTGGGCCGAGGGGCAGTCCAGCCCATACCGCCCTGAATCGCGGCAATGGGCACATCCAGAGCCTGGGCAATTTTTTGAACGGTATCCGGCCGCGGCGTCATACCGCCCCGCTCATACTGCCCCAAATCGTCCCGGTTGACCCCACACAGCGCGCTCAGCTCATCCAGCGTCAGCCCCCGCCGTTTCCGAAGATCGCTGATATTCAATCCCACGGTCATAGGACCTCACCTCTTGCCTGCGTACACCGCGCATATATTCCACAATTGGGGACATGGATGCCTTGGCCGAGCGGACAATTGCGTCAATATCCCGTTCGTAAAGGATAAAATCACCGGGAATCTGTCTGACCACGTAGTACTTCCTGCTGGAGCCGCTGCCCACAATAACCTTGCCCTCCACTATGCCATACAGCTCCTTCAGGACGGCCAAGACCCCATCATAGAGCAGCCCATCGCTGGCCCGCGCCGGTTGAACCGCCGTACCGGCAGATACATCCGGGACTGTGTCCGCGGTCAGTTTGTCTGGCGGAAGACCCAGCGCCTGGGCCAGCTTTTCCACCACCCGGCGCTTTGGGATGGTAACGCCGTTCTCATAGCTGGAGATGGCTCCCCCTGTCATACCGCACAGTTTCCCCAGCTTCTCCTGGGTCAGGCCCCGCTTTTTCCGAATGATCCGTATATTCTGACCGATTGTCACGCTGACTTCCTCTCCTCTTCTATCCGCCCACCAGAATTGCCATGTGGGCCAGGGTGGCGCTGTCGTTCTGGAACAATTTGTCCCGGAATCGGTTCCTCCGTTTGGAATTATGAAGAATGCTGCGGCTGACCTGGACCAGGACGTAGAACAACCGCTCCCGGCTCACCTCTTTTCCGCAGCCGCAGACCGCACAGAAGCGGTAGAAGCTGTAAATATTACACAGATTCACATAACTTTTCCACATGTTTTCCGGGCTCTTCCCGTCTGGAAACGCCAGATAAAAGGCCACGGTCACCATCAGATTTTCAAAAAAGTAGTCTGAATGTCCCAACAGACTCTCCATCTGCCCCTCCAGCCTTTGATAGCGGGCCGGCTTTATGGTCACCTCGTCCAGATTGATTTCCCCGGTAAAGTCTTCATCCGTGATCACGGACAGCAGTTCTCTGCGCAATTCTCCTTCGATACTTCTAAAAAGGGTTTGGAGATTGTGGCTCAAGAACATCGGGCGGTTTTGGGGCATTTGCCTCAGCTGCTCCACCACCGCGTCAGGGCTGTTCAGCAGCAGTTCCCACTTGGCGTGCCAGCCGTCAAAGACCTCCGCCTCTTCCCAGTTCTGCTCCATCAGGTCCCGAAGTGCTATGCCCAACATCAGCATCCGTTGACGCAGGGACATGGCCCGCGCCTGAAGAATGTCGATGCAGAGGGAGCGAATGTCCCCAAACCGGGCGGAGGCAGGGGAGGAGGGCCACAACGTGATTTGTTCTCTGGGGTGTATCGGCTCCTCTACAAAGTCAATCCCTTCGGTCAAGTCCCACAGCAGGCCCAGCACCCCTTCGCAGGCGGGAGAGAGGGAGTGTTCCAACGCCGCAGGCGTGTAGGTCCTCCTTCTGGGAAAGCTGCGGCATACCAGGGGCAGCGTCTCCTCCCCACACTCCAGTTGAAGTCGGCACAGGCCCTCCGGCGTATGAAAGGCACAGCGTTTTTGCTCTGTCATTTGGAACTCTGCATACATCCCGTCGTGCTCCCGCTCCCGGAGTCTGCGCAGGCTCTGACTCATCACCGCCTTTAATTCCTCGCTCTGCACCGCTCGCTTGATGGTCAGGTAGTCCTTTTTGCTGAACTCAATTCTCCAATCTTCATCACAGCAGTTGCACTGGCAGGCGCCCATCACGCAGTGGAAATCTTTATAGTAAAGCGGCATCAGGGCAGTGCGGATCATCATAGGCTTTTCGGCCATGGTAACACCTCATTTGTTGATAGATAGGGGCGCGTATCATACACCTGGGGGACAGGTGCATCATATCCGACCCTACAAAAAGGGGGGCGGGCAAGCGCCCGCCCCCTGCATGTGCAAATGAGATAAAAGCTGTTTTTCAGAGATTAGCCCAGCATGGGGCACCTGGTTGGCCATGCTGTCCCAGGCCGGTGATAGACTATGCTATCTTTAGGCTACTCTTAGCCCAGCAGCTGCAGTACGCCCTGGGGCACCTGGTTGGCCTGGGCCAGCATGGCCTGGGCGGACTGGACCAGGATGTTGTTCTTCACGTAGCTCATCATCTCTTCGGCCACGTCGGTGTCGCGGATGGTGGACTCG
>CAPGBJ010000040.1 GCA_948616425.1 uncultured Oscillospiraceae bacterium | reverse complement strand
TTCACATACCGGTCGATAATTTGGCTGAAATCCTTGCGCCACACGGGGCCGTGAAGAGGGCAGATCATCTGGATATCCAGCTTAGAGGCCTTGGTCAAAAGGGCCATGACTTGGGGGCCGTACTTACCGACGATGTTGGTGTAGTATCGACGGGCTTCGTCCAGCCAGTCCCGCTCCCAATCTACCTCGTCGGCAAAGAGCACACCATTCAGCGCCCCAAAAGAGCCAAAGCCGTCAGCGGAAAAGAGAATCTTATCGGTGGAATCGTAACTCACAACTACCTCAGGCCAGTGGACCATGGGAGCGGCTACAAAGGTGAAATGATGCTTTCCGGTGGAAAGAGTATCCCCTTCGCCCACCAGGATAGCGCCCTTGGGGTCGGCGGCGTGGAATTGACGGATCATGTTGATAGCTTTGCCGTTGCACACAATGCGGGCTTCTGGATGGCGAAGCATCAAGTCGCCCAGGGTGGCGGCGTGATCGGGCTCCATATGGTGGACAAAGATGTAGTCCAGCGTTCGGCCGTTCAAGGCATGTTCCAAGTTTTCCATAAACTGGGTCTGGACTGCCCGGTCCACCGTGTCAAACAGGACCGTTTTTTCATCCAGAAGCAGATAGGCGTTGTAGGACATCCCGCGGGGGACGGGATGGGCCGCCTCAAAAACGGGGTGCTGGCGATTATTGGCGCCGATCCAAATCAGGTCATCGGTAATATTACGGGTACAGTACATAGGGAAGACCTCGCTTTCATGTTTTGGATTTGTAGTGGGAGGTAGGATAGGAGCAGAGCCTGCGCGCTGCGCTACGTCTCCTTTTTCCCCAAAAGCATACCACATTTTTCAAAAGAAAACCAGCGGGGGAGCGTTCTTTTTTCAGAATTAGTCAACTTGTGAAAAACATATTGAAAAACTTGGGCCAATTCCGTATAATCAGGTAGAATCGTATTCTATAAGGAGAAGAACATGTACCAAATTGACATTATGACATTATTCCCCGATGTAGTGGGAGATATGCTCTGCGAATCCGTGTTGGGTCGGGGGCAGGAGAGGGGATATATCCGGGTGGAGTGCCACCAAATTCGGGACTACACTGTCAATAAACAGAGGCAGGTGGACAATTATCCCTATGGTGGAGGCCGGGGGGCGGTCATGCAGGCAGACCCCCTCTACAGGTGCTGGGAACACATCTGTCAGGAGGCAGGGGAGCGGGTACACACTATCTACATGTCTCCAGCTGGAAAAACCTTTTGTCAGGCGGATGCCCGGCGTTTAAAGGATGAATATAACCGTTTGATTCTGGTGTGTGGACACTACGAGGGGATTGACGAGCGGTTTATTGAAGAATGTGTGGATGAGGAGATCTCTCTGGGAGATTTTGTAATGACAGGCGGGGAGATTCCTGCTATGGCGGTGGCCGACGCAGTGTGCCGCTTGGTGCCCGGAGTGCTGTCCGATCCCTCTTGCTATGAGAATGAAAGCCACTGGAATGGTATGCTGGAGGCCCCCCAGTATTCCCGTCCAGAGGTGTGGCATGGGCGGGCGGTGCCCCCTATACTCCTATCCGGCAATCATGCTAAAGTAGAACGGTGGAGAAGAAAGCAATCCATCCTCCGCACCAGGCTGCGCCGGCCGGACTTATATGAGAAGCTGGACTTGTCTGCACAGGAGGATCAGAAGCTTCTACAGGAACTGGAGCAAGAGGAGGAGTTATAGTCGATCAAATATTGTGTGATATCGGTTCGTGTGGATACTGCGGCAGGCACGAGAGTGGAGCGTTTATTATGGTGAGGATTTGCAGACAAGTAGAGAAGCTGTGCTTCCACACTGGGCCGTTAAATTGCATAATTTTTCTTATGCCCTTATGCTTTTCTTCTCCCAGCCGATAAATAAATAAGGGGTGCGAGACGGGGAGGAGGTACCGTGGTGATATCGGGAGTGAGTGTGAATACCTATTATCAGGGCCAGACAGCAGCCAGGTGCAGTTCCACAACTCAGGAGGCGGAGGGGGAACGTCTGGCAGCTGCCCTCCGGGAACAGAAAGAGGAGCGGCCCAATCTGTCTGAGATGATGAAGGAGGCCAGAGAGCAGGCTGCGGAGCGGGAAAAAATACTGAAGCTGCCTAAAAACAGCGCCCGCTACGGTGACGCGCCCATGATGGCTTACGCCAAGCTGGCCCGGGCTAGAAGTCTGGGGGACGTGGACGCCGCATCCGGGTATGCCCGCCGTCAGATTGCCCGGCTACGTGCGGCAAAACGCAGTGACGGCGAGAATGCGGACCGCATCCAGGCGGCGATTAATCAACTACAGAAAGCGGTGAATCGGGCGGGACGGAAAAAACGGGAGTTGACCCAAGAGAAAACGTCCGCTGCCAAACAGGTCAGACTGGAAAAGGAAAAGCGTCTGCGTGAGGCTAAACGCCAGCGCCATGAGCTGCGCCGCCGTCAAGCGCAGCGGGTGATTCGAGAGTCAGGTTACCTCCGAGAGGCAGAGATAGACAACCGCATTCAGAATCAGCTGGCTGCCAGTAAGCTGGAGTTGAGAAATCAGATGCAGGAGCTTACGACCTCTACCCAAGTTTCTTTAGAGACTGCTATCCAGGGATACACTGCCAGTGTCGGAGAAGCAGCCGTTTCGACTCCGGAGGTCAGCGTTCAGGCTTGAGCAAGAAAATAGAGTTACAGTCCCATGCAGGACGGCGTCTCTGGTCTATACTTGAGGGAGTGGGGGCCGACTGCGTCTAAATATTTTTCTAAGAGTAAAGAAACACCGCCGTCCAATTGAGGACGGCGGTGTTTTCATGGTGCAGTAAGCCTGTAAGCCGGGTTCTGTCTTTTAAAACAGCCATCTATCTCGACGCACGGTTGCCCGTACGCTCTAGCCGCCTCCCTGGGACGGCCGGGCCGGCCTATGTGTCCCTCCACGGCGTTGCTCCGGATAGAGTTTACAGCGATGGACGCTTGGCACGCCATCGGGTGAGCTCTTACCTCGCCTTTCCATCCTTACCTCAACGCAGGAGCAGGGAAGCCGCCTGCGCGGCGGCCACGCTGCCCCCACACCCATCCAAAGACGGGAGAGGCGGTCTATTTCTGTTGCACTTTTCCTAGGGTCGCCCCCGGCGGGTGTTACCCGTTATCCTTGCCCTGCGGAGCCCGGACTTTCCTCACAGGCGGGCCTTTCGCCCCGCCCGCGCGGCTGTCCAGCTTACTGCCTGAGTATCATACAGGAAAATAAGATGGATGTCAATTCCTCTTGTCCAACAATTTGTGTAAACAGGGCGTTGATTCATCCTACGGAAAAATTTTCTTCTTCGGGTTGAGTATTATTTGCAGATATGTTAGAATACCTTATTAATGATAAAATGTCGTTGTTATGCCCATAATCCTGGGGAGGCTGCCGACAGGACATTCTACCATTTTATGAAGCGAGGTATAGACTATGAAAGTTCTAGTGTTGGCGGGCGGGCTGAGCCCAGAGCGTAATGTATCGTTGTCTTCAGGGGCCATGGTGTGTCAGGCCCTGCGGGAGCGGGGGCATCAGGCGGCGCTGATGGACCTCTTCTACGGTCTGGACGGAGCCCTCAATGGAGAAAACCTGTATGTTGCCCCCATTCCGGACTCTTTCAAACGAGTGGCTCGAGCGGCGCCTGATCTGGAGCAGCTGCGCTCAAGCCGCCCTGGTCCCTCTGCTATTGGCCCCGGTGTTTTGGAGATGTGTGCGGGGGCGGATATCGTCTATCTGGCCCTCCATGGTGTCTGCGGTGAGGACGGCCGTATCCAAGCTGCTTTGGATTTGTTGGGGGTGCCTTATACCGGTTCGGGCTGTTTGGCTTCCGCCATCGCCATGGACAAGGATCTGACAAAGCGACTGGTGGCCGACAAGGTGACCACCCCTCAATGGGAGACCGTCACCGTCACTTGGGACAATGTGGAGGAACTGACCGCTCGGGTCCAGCTTCCTGTGGTAGTCAAGCCAATTGCCAGCGGCTCATCGATTGGAGTGTACATCGCCCGGACCAGGGAAGAGCTGGAACGCGCCTTAAAAGAGAGTATCCCTCTGGGGGGACGCACTGTTTTGGAACAGTATATTCAGGGCCGAGAAATTCAGGTGGCAGTCCTGGGGGATCGCGCTTTGCCCTCTATCGAAATTATTCCAAAAGCGGGCTTCTATGATTATGCCAACAAATATCAGCCTGGGGCGGCTACCGAAGTGTGTCCTGCGCATATCCCGGAGTCCTGGGAAAAAGCAGTGGGCGATGCGGCCCTAGCAGTATTCCATACGCTTGGGCTGTCGGTCTATGCCCGGGCTGACTTTATCCTCTCTGAGAAGGGTACTCCATATTTTCTGGAGATCAATACGCTGCCCGGCATGACGCCTACCAGTCTGGTTCCTCAGGAGGCAGCAGCTGTGGGCATCAGCTATGGCCAGCTTTGTGACATGATTATCCAAAAATCGTTGAAAGCGCGGAAGGAGGGGTTGTAAACTGTGGAGACTATCACGTTGGAACAACTGCTGAAGGCGGTACACGGGTCGCTTTTGGGGGAATTCTCTGATTTAAAGTTCCCAGTTGCTCAAGTGGATACTGACAGTCGAACAATTCACCGCGGTGCTCTGTTCATCCCTCTGGTAGGGGACCGCTTTGATGGCCATGCTTATATTGGTTCCGCCCTTGAGAGTGGGGCTGCGGGCTGCCTCTCTGCCCGGGAATGGGACAGCTATCTGCCTGGAAAGTTCTATGTGAAAGTGGAGGATACTCAAAAGGCGCTCAGAGATCTGGCTGTTTGGTACAAGGGACGTTTCAACATTCCCTGCATTGGGGTGACAGGCAGTGTGGGCAAAACCACCGCTAAGGATATGTTGGCAGCTGTTCTAGGCGTTCAGTATAAGGTGCTGAAAACAGAGGGAAATTTTAACAACAATATTGGTCTGCCTCTTACTTTGTTAAAGTTGAATTCCAGCCATCAGGTGGCTGTGTTGGAGATGGGCATGGATGGTCCTGGCCAAATTGACTATCTGGCAGATATTGTTCAGCCTGATGTGGGTGTTATTACCAACATTGGGGACGCCCACATTGAACTCCTGGGCAGCCGAGAAAACATCTTAAGAGCAAAATGTGAATTGCTGCCCCATATAAAAGAGGGGGGCACAATCATTCTCAACGGGGATGACGCCCTGTTGGCGGGTCTGAGGGGGAAGACCTGCGTCCCAGCCGTATTCTGCGGCCAGTCAATGGACTGCGATTACCGGGCGCAGCCCATGGGAGGGGATGGCGTCAGCCACATTCATTGCCGGCTTATTACGCCTAGAATGGATCGGGAGGTCAAAATCCCCGCTTTGGGGGAGCATATGATATATCCTGCCCTGATTTCCGCAGCTGTAGGCGAGCGGTTTGGCCTGACCCCCGACCAGATTGAGGAGGGAATCAGCCAATTCGTTCCCACTCGGATGCGGATGAACATCCTCCACCGAGAGGCAGGCATCACCATTTTGGATGACACATACAACGCCAATCCCCAATCTATGAGGGCAGCCATCAGTGTACTGGCAGACAGCCACGGTGGATATAAAGCTGCCATCCTAGGGGACATGCTGGAACTGGGCCCTTTTGCACCCGCTCTGCACACCGGCGTAGGGGAGTATCTGGGCGAGGTCCAGATTGACTGTCTGATTGCGGTGGGCCAGATGGCGGAGTATATTGCCCAGGGGGCCCGAGATGCCGGTGTTTCCCAGGTGATCCAGTGCCGGGACCGGGAGGAGGCTAAGGCCGTTCTGCCCCAGGTGCTTTGCCCCGACTGTACCGTACTGGTGAAGGCATCCCGAGGCATGAAACTGGAGGAGATCACCGCCAGACTACTGGAGCTGACGGCGGAGGTATAGATAGAAAGGGTGACAGACGTGCTGCCGGAGCACTATGAAAAGGTCAAGGGACTGATCAGTCGGATTGCCGACTACTATGGCCCGGTGGAGGAGAACCCGCTGCTGGAGGAGCAGACGGCGGAAATGTGCCGTCTGACCGGCCGGAATTGGGATGCGGAGGAGGTAGGAAACTGGTGCTTTGAGTACTGGAGCCGCGCCTCTTTGGACGAGACAGCCTATTTCTTTTTCCACGGCGATCTGCCGGAGGCCGAAGAAATTGAGCTGGTGTTCTGGAAGCTGAAGCCAGGGGCCAATGTGGAGCCGCAGACCCTCTATGAAAAACTGCGTTATGTCAAGACCTGCGCCAAGGTCAAGGCGGTGGAGCTCCTGCCGATAGAGGAGATCGTGTCCCAACTGAAGGAACTTTTGTCTGGCTGGGAGCAGCAGGAGGGCCGGGACGTCTTTCGAAAGGTACGGCCCCAGGAGCCCTGGCATACGGAGGAGGTCCGGCTCTTTGGCTATGGGGATAAAATGCTGTCCATCACCTGCATCAATGTGTCGGAGACGGACCGCACAGCCATTCTCCGGAAGATGGAGGGGGTTGGCTGTACGGCCTACCGACCGGAAGAGTAGGATAAGCTTTCCACGAAGGGCGGGCGGAGCACTCCACGCTCGGTGATGGCGGCGGTGAGCAGCTGGTGGGGAGTTACGTCAAAGGCGGGATTCCAGGTCTCCACACCGAGGGGAGCGGTCGGGACCCCGGCCAAGCCGGTCACCTCCTCGCCGCCCCGCTGTTCCACCGGAATGCAGCTCCCGTTGGGGATGCTCCGGTCAATGGTGGAGGAGGGCAGGGCGGTGTAAAAGGGGATGCCGTGGTGCTTGGCCAGCACAGCCAGAGAGTAAGTGCCGATCTTATTGGCAAAATCCCCGTTGGCGGCCATGCGGTCGCAGCCCACCACCACCAGGTCGATCTTGCCCTGGGCCATGAGGCAGCCCGCCATGTTGTCACAGATGAGGGTGACGGGAATCTGGTCCCGGACCAGCTCGTAAGCGGTGAGCCGAGCCCCCTGGAGCAGGGGGCGGGTCTCGTCGGCGTAGACCATGGACACCTTCCCCTGGGCGTGGGCCGCCCGGATGACCCCCAGAGCGGTACCATAGCCCCCGGTTGCCAGCGCCCCGGCGTTGCAATGGGTGAGGATGCGGGCCCCATGGGGCACCAGCTCCGCCCCCGCCAGACCCATGGCCTGGTTCATCTGGATGTCCTCCAGGTGGATGGCCCGGGCCTCCTCCTCCAGCCGGGGCAAGTCGGGGCCGACAGACAGCCAGAAATTTTCCATGCGGTCCAGAGCCCAGAACAGGTTTACCGCTGTGGGGCGGCTGGCGGCCAGGACAGCCTTGGCCTGGGACATAGCGGCAGGGAAATTACCTTTACAGACATTCTCCTGAGCGGCCAGCACCATGGCATAGGCGGCGGCGATGCCGATGGCGGGCGCACCCCGGACCACCATCGTTTGGATGGCTTTTGCTACCTGACGGTAATCGGTGTACCGCAGCCAGTCTTCAATGGTGGGCAGGCGGGTCTGGTCCAGGAGATAGAGGGTACTGTCTTTCCAGCGGATGGCTTCCATAAAAAGACCTCGTTTCTGAATCTTGATAGGATATTTTACCACAGGATATCTGCGGGTTACAAGTAGGGGGACGACCTCTGTGCTGGAGTTCTATGGATGTAAAAGCCTGTCTCTGCATGATAGATGCAGAACACTGTTTCAGCTGCCAGGAGGACACGGAACTGGCAGTACGGCCACCCACTGATGAGGAACTGCTGGCCCAATGGAAAAAGCTGGCGGAGGAGAAAACGAAATAAGCGAGGAACCCTAACCATGATTGATATATCAGTATCCGGACTTGTGAAGGAGTTCGAGGTCGGCAAAAAAATATTGGACGGGCTCACCTTCCAGGTGGACGCCGGGGAACGGGTGGGCCTGTTGGGCCCCAACGGCTGCGGCAAGACCACATTTTTGCGCATCCTGACGGGGGAGGTCCACCCCGACGAGGGGGACATCGTGGTGGCCCCCAATAAGCGGATGGGGCTGATCTCTCAAATCCCCGTCTACCCGGCGGGCTACACCGTGGAGGACGTGCTGGACACCGCCTTTGCACCCCTCCGACAGATGGAGGAGGAGATGGAAGCTCTGTCTCAGCGGATGGCCGACGGGGAAAGTGATCCCGCTTTACTGTCCAGATACGACAAGTTGTCCGCAGCCTTCCAGGCTGGGGGCGGATATGAGACCGACACCAATAAAAACAAGGTGTGCAACGGCCTGTCTATTCCCCAGGAAATGCGGGAGCGGCTCTTCGACAAGCTGTCCGGCGGGGAGAAGACCCGGGTCAACCTGGCCAGATCGGAAGAGCACACGTCTGAACTCC
>CAPGBJ010000039.1 GCA_948616425.1 uncultured Oscillospiraceae bacterium | reverse complement strand
CCGCCAGCCAGGGCCGGATTTGCAAGATACATCCCCTGCATGGTGGTAACATAGCCGCTGTCGCTGCTGGAATACAGAGGCCGGTAGACCGTCAGACCGGCAACCGGAGAGAGGGCGGTCAAAAGAATTGCCAGCCAAGTAAGGCGGTTCTGGAGCAATCGAGTCAGCTCCAAACGAAATTGCCGCAGGGTGTTCATTGAATCGCCTCCCTGGAGATGAGATAAAGATAGGCATCCTCCAGTGCGGGCTCCACCTGTTCCACAAAATCAGGAAGTTCCTCCGCCACGGCGCGGCAGACGATACCCTGGGCCGTGTTGACACGGGAGGTAATATGCAGGCCCACTTCCTGCCGCCGGTCTTTCTCCCAAAATACACCAACGTGGCCCACAGCTCCGGCGATCAGCTCGGCGGGAGTACCAACAAAGCGGATACGGCCCTGGTGTATCACAATAAGCTGATTGCACACAGACTGAACATCCTCGATGATGTGGGTGGACAGAAGCACCAGCCGGTCCTGGGCCATTTGGGAAAACAGATTGCGGAAGCTGATCCGCTCCTCCGGGTCAAGGCCCACCGTAGGCTCGTCGAAAATCAGGAAATGAGGGTTGCCCAGGATGGCCTGCGCGATTCCCACCCGCTGGCGCTGTCCGCCGGACAGAGTGCGGATTTTCGCTTTCTGCTTCTCCTCCAGATTGGTACTCTGGATCGCGGCGGCGATGGCCTCCTTGCTGTTGTCGATTCCTTTCAGCGCCGCCATGTAGTCCAGAAACTGCCAGACCGTCAGCTCGTCAAACAGTCCGAAGGACTGGGGCAGATAGCCCAAGCGGGCTTTCAGCAGCCGCTCCTGCTTCATCAGGGGCTTTCCGTCTACCGAGATCGTCCCCTCTGTGGGGAGAAGGCCCGCCACCAGGAGCTTCATCAGGGTGGACTTCCCCGCTCCGTTCGGCCCCAACAGGCCGATCAGGTTCGGGCTTCTCAGGTTCAGATTGATTTCCCGCAAGGCGGTTTTACCTGACGGGTAGGTCATGGACAGATTAAAAATCTCCACATTCATCTGTGTTTCATCCTTTCTGCTTGAGATTGCAGTCAGGATAACAGAAGAATGTGGAGTTCGTTTGTGGTTAATATGTGGTTTGTGTGGAGTTTGGCAGAATCAGCGTCGCGCAAACTCCTCTGTCGGTGTTTTGGATTTGACAAGAACCCCCATGCTGTTCCGCTATTTTCTGAACAAGATAAAGTCCTAATCCACTTCCGCCTGTCCGACGGCTCCGGGATGGGTCGCTGCGGAAGAATGGCTCAAAAAGGTGCGGCAGCTGCTCCGGGGCAATATGCGCTCCTTCGTTTTCTACACTTAAAATAATATTGTCCTCTTTCCTACGGGCGGAAATCCAAATCTTGATGCCCTCCGGCGAGTGGAGCGCAGCATTAGAAAGCAGATTGCCCAGGGCCTTTTTCAAGAGAGCCGGATCTCCCGCGCTCCAGATTCCCGACGGTAAATCCGTGATAACTGTTTGTTCTTTCTGCTGGAAAAGTTCATCGTAATTTTGCAGACAGTTCCGAATCAGAGCGGTCAGTTCCACGGGAATCATAGACAGCTCCCCACCCCTTTCCATACGGGAGACAGTCAAAAGCTCCTGCACCAAGCTCTCCATCTGGTTCGCCACAGTCAGGCTGCGGGCCAGATATTTGTCCCGATCTGCGTAGACGCCAATTCCGTCCAACATCCCGCCCAGCTGACCCTTCATAACGGTGATGGGGGTTTTCAGCTCATGGGAAACCGCCGAGAAGAAATCCCGCTGGGCCTGCTCCAGCTGCTGTTCCCGCTCCACGTCTTTTTGGAGGGCATCATTCGCGGCCTGGAGTTCCTGCATGGAACGGGATAGGTGATCCGCCAGTTCGTCCAGATTGTGGGCCAACGTACCAATTTCATCTGTACGCTGTTCTCCGCACCGCCAGCTGAAATCCAATTCAGACAGTTTTTGGGAGATTCCGCTCAATCGCACAATGGGCCGTGTGATGAAGTGCGCGTAGAACAGGGAGGTAAGCACAGACACCAGCAGAATGGCCGCAGCCAGCCAGGGCCAGATATGTCCCAAAGCCTCCGCCGCCTGGTTGACCGCGCGAGTGCTGGCAAATATCAGCAGCTGACAGTTTTCGGAGGAATCCTGAAAAGAAAACTCGGTTCCAATACAATGTACGATATAGTCCGCGTTTTCTTTGTTGGGCTGAATGCCCTCGACCGACGAATGGGTCGGCGTCATTTCCCATTGCCCATGTTCTCCTGTCGGTATGATGTCGGAGGGGTCAACGCCACCGACAACATTCCCCGCGGAATCCTGGATACTCACTGGGACGCCATACTGAAACGTGAACTGTGAGAGGAGCGGCCCACAGTCAGCCAGTGTATATTCTTCCAGCTGCTTTACCAGACGTTCTGCCTGGGCAGCCAGCAGACGCTCCTGATCTACTGTGTAGGTCAGCGGCATAAGCTGGGCAATCAGGCCATAGGTCAAAGCACAGACTGCCGTCAGCAGCAGGCAGGTAACGAGGAAAATTTTTGTTGTCAGACTATTTTTCAGCTTCGTAATCAATGCGATACCCCACCCCTCTAATTGTTTCGATGTAATCCAGTCCCAGCTTTTTTCGCAGATTCTTGATATGCGTATCGACAATTCTCTCGTCACCGTAAAAGTCATAACTCCATACCCGGTTCAACAGTGTTTGCCTGGATAAAACACGCCCCTGGTTTTGGAGCAGGACCTTCAGCAGTTCAAATTCTCTTTGGGTCAAATCAACGATTTGACCGGAAATGCAGACCTTGTATCCCTCCAAATCCAGGGTCAGAGCTTTATATGCTATCCGACCGGACATGCTGTCTCCCATTGTCCGGCGCAGAATGGCGCCAATTTTGCGGAGCAAGACCGGCATGGAAAAGGGCTTTGGAATGTAATCGTCAATCCGCAAGTCAAAACCTTTTAATTGATCTTCTTCGCTGTCGAGAGCTGTCAGCATGATGATTGGAATATCTGATTCCTCCCGAATGGCCCTGCATACTTCATAGCCATTTAAGCGGGGGAGCAGAATGTCCAGCAGGATTAAATCGACATGGGAGCTGCGGAATACTTCGAGGGCCTGTTCGCCGTCGGAGGCGGTAACAACCTGATAGCCCTCATTTTCCAAATAGTTCTGCAAAAGCTCCCGGATGTCGTATTCATCCTCGACCACTAAAATTTTCACCATGTGATTCACCTCACCAACGCGATTATAGCAGAGAATTATGAATTTTGTGTGGAGTTTTGTTTTCTGCCGCTTTTTAATCATTGATAGAATTTAGCTCTGGTATATTGGCCCCTAATTCATTGTTTTCTGCTATGCAAAATTTGAGCAGGAAGTCTGCGCTTCCGGGTGTCATATTTTCCTGTCTGTACTCTGCTTTTGCCGCTATGTAGGAGAGCCATCCAGCTTCCTGGACGGCCCTCCTTGAGTACTGTTCTCTTATGCATAGAAGTTGACGCTGTTGGGGATCCCGACAAACATATAGCAGTAGGTGATGCCATCGTACTGGGCCACGCCCACGCCGATACAATCGCATCTTGGATCGATCATGGTCTCGAAATGACCGGGGGAATTGAGCCAGTTGTCGACGGCGCGTTGGGCAGCGTCGGCTGTGCCGGTGAACACGGTGAGGTTGTCACCGAAGCCATAGGGGTAACCGGCATCTGCGGCGGCTTTACTCTCCTCCGGGGCGTGGTGCCAGGTGTAGCGCTGGTTGGAGCAGGCTTGTGCTGCGTTCATCAGGGCCTCATTGACCGGCAGCTCTGACACTCCATTGGCCTTTCTGGTCTGGTTGATGAGGCGGATCATCTCCTGCCGTATCTCCAGATTGTCCGTCAGGCCGGTGTTGTCTACGCTGGTGTGGGTTTCCGGCGCGGCGGATGCAGCGGAGCTGACCGTCAGCGTCATGCTCCCACACTCCCCGGTGCTGTTTGAAGCGGTGATTTCTGTGCTCCCTTCTGCCTTGGCAACAGCTACCCAGAAGGTCATAATCAGCTCCACCGCCACCATGTCCGGGTTGCTGGAAGTGACGGTGTATTCTGCACCGCTGGGGCCGATGATGAGGCCGCTACGCTCTCCCACCTCCAGGGTACTGCCCTTGTAGCTGCTTACTCGGATGGTAGGGGTTTCCGTTGCCATAGTAGGGATGGCAAGGGTGGCTGAGAGAATAGTTGCTGTCAGTGCGGCGGCGATGCGCTTTTTCGTGCTGGTCATTTGCCTTTCCTCCTGATTTCAGTATTTTGTGGGGCTTTTGCAAGCAACACAATACCGAAATAGGAGGCGAAAGTCGATAGAAAATTGCAATCTAAAACGGAGAAATACAGAGGTGAAAATCGAGCGGATTACACAGCGTTTCGTTGTGTTTGTAGGGTGCCCCTTCCGGAGCATCGATCATCCTGACCACATAAACAGCCACAGACAGATGTGGAACACATGGAAACACTGGTTTCAAAGAGTGTCAGAAAGCAAATGGAACAGAGCAAAAACAACTATAAACCATCAAAAATTGCTTAAAAAATCTTTGCAGACCTCTTTGGATATTGAGGAGCAGAATCTGAAAGCCAAGAGCAGACCGCAGATGCGGTCTGCTCTTGAGTTTCGTTGGGCGGTTGCTATGCGTAGAAGTTGACGCTGTTGGGGATTCCAACAAACATGTAGCAGTATGTGATCCCGTCGCACTGGGTCACGCCCACCCCGATGCAGTCACATCTTGGGTCGATCATGGTCTCGAAGTGTCCAGGGGAGTTGATCCAGTTGTCGACGGCGTGTTGGGCGGCATCGGCTGTGCCGGTGAACACAGTGAGGTTATCACCGAAGCCATAGGGGTAACCGGCGTCTGCAGCGGCCTTGCTTTCTTCCGGAGCGTGATGCCAGGTGTAGCGCCGGTTGGAGCAAGCCTGGGCGGCATTCATCAGGGCTTCGTTTATGGGCAGCTCCGATACCCCATTGGCCTTGCGGGTCTGGTTAATCAGGCGGATCATCTCCTGGCGTATCTCAAGGTTGTCCGTTAGGCTGACGTTGTTCCCGTCGGCGGGGGCTTCCGGTGTGTCAGGAGTAGTGGGGCCGACCGTCAGCGTTACGGTTCCGGACTCTCCCGCGCTGTTGGAGGCGGTGATCTCCGCACTCCCTTCCGCTTTGG
>CAPGBJ010000038.1 GCA_948616425.1 uncultured Oscillospiraceae bacterium | reverse complement strand
CGTCGCAGGTGAAGGCCAGGATGGGGGCGAAGAGCTTGGTCATGGTGTCCAGGATGAGGAACAGGGCGGTCTGGGCGGAGCGGCGCAGGAGGCCGTCTTTCTCCTCGCAGTACAGCCGGTCCTTGATGATATCCAGATAGAAGGAGGACAGCTCCACCACGCAGAAGTCGTTGATGGCGTGGGAGACCACGTGGTACTCGAAGTTGTCATAGGCGGCGAAGCACTTCTCAATGAGGCCGTTCAGCTTGGTGACGGCCCACCGGTCCAGCTCTGCCATCTCCTCCGGCTTGACCAGATGGTTGGGGTCGAAGCCGTCCAGGTTGCCCAGGCAGTACCGGGCGGTGTTGCGGAATTTCAGGTAGTTCTGGGACAGCTGCTTGAAAATGTTGTCGGAACAGCGCACGTCCACATGGTAGTCGGCGGAGCCGGCCCACAGGCGGATCAGGTCGGCGCCGTACTTCTTAAAGATGTCGGCGGGGTCCACGCCGTTGCCCAGAGACTTGTGCATGGCCTTGCCCTCGCCGTCCACCGTCCAGCCGTGGGTGACGCACTCCTGGAAGGGAGCCCCCTTGCCCAGGGCGCCCACGGCGGTGAGCAGGGAGGACTGGAACCACCCGCGGTACTGGTCCAGGCCCTCCATATAGACGGTGGCGGGCCAGAAGCCCTGGTCCTTCTGCATGGAGGCGAAGTGGGTGGAGCCCGAGTCGAACCAGCCGTCCAGGGTGTCCTCCTCCTTGGTGAAGCCGGACTTGCTCCCGCAGTGGGGGCAGGCGAAGTCCTTGGGGAGGATGTCCGCCGCATCCATCTCATACCAGGCGTTGGAGCCCTTCTCACCGAAGAGGGCGGAGACGGCGGCGATGGTCTCGTCGGTGCAGATGGGCTTGCCGCAGTCCCCGCAGTAGAACACCGGGATGGGCAGGCCCCACCGGCGCTGGCGGCTGATGCACCAGTCAGTGCGCTCCTGGATCATGGACTTCATCCGGTCGATGCCCCAGCCGGGCACCCAGCGCACCTCCTCGCAGGCGGCCACAGCGGCGTCTTTGAAGGACTCCACCGAGCAGAACCACTGGGGGGTGGCCCGGAAGATGATGGGCTTCTTGCACCGCCAGCAGTGGGGGTAGGAGTGGACGATGTCCTCGCTGGCAAACAGGGTCCCGTTCTCCTTCATGTCGGCCAGGATGACCGGGTTGGACTCCTCGGTCTTCATGCCGGCGTACTTGCCGGCGTAGTCGGTGTGCCGGCCCCGGTCGTCCACGGGCACCACCATCTCAATCTTGTACCGCTTGCAGGTCTCGTAGTCGTCCGCGCCAAAGCCGGGGGCGGTGTGGACGCAGCCCGTGCCGCTGTCCATGGTGACGTACTCGGCGGTGCACAGCTGGGAGGTCTTGTCCAGGAAGGGGTGCTGGGCCAGCATATATTCAAAGTCCTGGCCCTGGAAGGTGGCGACAGTCTCGTAGTGCTCCACGCCGCCGATTTTCATGACCTTCTCGCACAGGGCCTCGGCCAGGATATACATCTCGCCGTTGTCCGCCTTCACCAGGACATAGCTGTCCCGGGGGTGGAGGGCGATGGCCAGGTTGCCGGGCAGGGTCCAGATGGTGGTGGTCCAGATGAGGAAGTACATCTTGGACACATCGCCGTACTGCCCCAGCTTGCCCTGGTCGTCCTTCACCTGGAATTTCACGTAGACCGTGGTCACCGGGTCGTCCTGGTACTCGATCTCCGCCTCGGCCAGGGCGGTCTCGTCGTGGGGGCACCAGTACACCGGCTTCAATCCCTTGTAGATATAGCCGTTTTTGTACATGGCCCCAAAGATCTTCACCTCTTCCGCCTCGAAGGAGGGGGCCATGGTGAGGTAGGGGTTCTCCCAGTCGCCGATGACCCCCATCCGTTTGAAGCCCTCCCGCTGTACGTCCACGTAGTGCTGGGCGAACTCGTGGCAGGCGGTGCGGAACTCGGGGACGGACATGGCCTTGCGGTTTAATTTGTTCTGCTTGATGATGGCGCTCTCGATGGGCATGCCGTGGTTGTCCCAGCCGGGGATGTAGGGGGTGAGATAGCCCCGCATGGCGGCGGCACGGGTGATGAAGTCCTTGATGGACTTGTTCAGGGCGTGGCCCATGTGGAGGGCGCCGTTGGAGAAGGGAGGGCCGTCGTGGAGGCTGTAAAGGGGTTTTCCTTCATTCTTCTTCAGTAGCTCGTGATAGAGGTCCATCTCCTCCCACCGCTTGAGCATGTCGGGCTCCCGGGCGGGCAGTCCCGCCCGCATGGGGAAGTCGGTCTTTGGCAGGTTGATGGTCTTGTTGTAGTCCATGTTGTATTACTCCTTTGAATTTTGAATGTTTAAATTTCGTTATACATAGTGCTCCACACTCCAGCTGCTTTCCCCGCCAAGGCAGCACTGTATTCCGGCAATCAGCCAGCCGCCCTCGACAGGTTTCAGCGTAAAGCGGTAGCGGTATTCCCAGGACTTTCGGCAGGAGGTCTCCACTGTGGCCTTTTTGGCGCTCTTCATCGTAAAGATGACCTGTCCCTCCGGGTCCTCAAAGAGAGGGTCGTACCGGGCCGGTTTGCCGCAGCTCCCTGCCGCGCCGTATTTCAGCAGGCCGGGGACGCACCGGGGTTCCACCAACTCCAGATACCGGCGGCGGTACTCCTCCCACAGGGCGGGGTCGTCGGGGTGCATCTGGTTTTTGGGCAGGCCCAGCGCCGGTTTTTCCGCCTCCAGCGCCTGGTAACGCCGGTGAATCTCCGCCTCCAGGGCGTTGCGCGCCCGGAGCAGCTCCAGCAGGGGTGGGACAATTTCCTCCGCTATGGGCTGGAATTTTTCGGGGGTATCCAATAGTTTGATGTCCATACGAGTCCCCTTTCAGCCCACCAGTACCACCCGGTCCCGGGCGGGGAAGTGGATGTTCAGCCCCATTTTCCACAGCGCAAAGTAGCCCTGGAAGGGGTTCTCCCGTTGGGTGTCGTACATGGGCCACTGGAGATAATGGGACAGGTCGTAATCACAGCTGATGTGGTAGAGGGCCTCGGACATCAGGCCGATATCCTCGCAGCCCTTCCGGTATTCCAGCTCCTGATACCACTCGGTCAACTCGTCCAGGTCCACCTCCTGGACGCCGCTCCCGTGTATCCACGCCTGACGGACCTGTTCCTCAAAGTCCCGGCCCTCCTGGCCGGAGAGAAACTCAATGTTCCCGTCCTCGTCCAGGGGCGGCTCCTCTTCAAATTCCTCCACATAGACGCGGTTGATGGCCCGGATGTAGGTCCGGGCGGCGGCAATCGCGGCCTGCCTGTTCTCCTCCGAAAATCGCGCGAAGAAGTAGGCCGCGTAGGCGGTCTGGCCGCTGAGGGTGGTGGTGGTCGCCGTGTCCCGGCTGGCCTCGTCGATCTCCAGCAGCCCCTGGAGCATGTCCAGCCCTGGCGGGCCGTACAGGGCCAGGATGGGCCGCAGGCGGTCCATATTGCCGCCCCGCAGCTCTTGAATCAGGAAGGGGGGCACCGCCTCCCGCTCCAGGTCATACTCATGCTCGTCAAAAATTTCCTTCAGAAGCGGGTCCTGCTGGATCAGCTCCGTCCAGCCGTCAGGCAGATATTCCCGGCATTCTTCTATGGTCATGACAACACCTCCGACAAATCGTCCACCTGGACGATCACGTGCTTGGCGTCGTACCGGGGACACTGGTCCAGTCTGACCTTTTGGGCAAATTTTTCAAAGGACAGGTAGTCCAGGGTGTCCGCCTTCGTCTCGCCGTTCTCCTCCCACACCCGGTTGAGGGACACCCGCCAGTCGGTGACCTGTTCGGCAGTCAGGCTGAATCCCTGGAGCATGATGGAGTACAGCGGGGGCACAAAGGGCTCCAGCGGCAGGATGGAGGGGACCTCCTCGGTGATAGCGTACAGCCCCAAAATATCCACGCCGTTTTGGTTCCGGAAGAAATTGGGCTTGGCGTAGTACCAGTCCCCGGTCTGTTTCTCCGTCAAGTAGGTTTGGAAAAAGTCCAAATCGCCGCCTTTCAGCCGCTGGATGGCCTCTGGCTCGATATAGATAGGGTACACCGCCCCGGTGAGGACCCCCTCGCCGTCGGCCTGCCAACGCTCGGCCATGGCCTTCAGAAATCCCTCGCAGCCCTTCCGCTGGCCCTCCTTCAGCCGGGGAATGTCGCTCAGCCGGCATTCCTCCCCGTCCTGGGTGAAGCGGACGGTCTCCCAGACCTGGCAGATGTGCTTCACCAGTCCGTAAAAGATCTCCAGATCTCTGGGGGTGCAGGGCAGGGTCTGGCGCAGGGCGGCCCTCCCCTTCTCCCCCGGGACGGCCTGGAGGAAACAGCCCCGACCCGGCTGAGCCGGGTCGCACAGGACCCGTCCGTCAGCGGCCGGCCCTGGGTCCAGTACGCCGGCCTGGTTCCAGTGGCCTATCCGCAGTCCGGCGGGGGACAGGTCCGCCTCGGTGAGGGGCTTTTTGAACAGGCTTCTCTGTGTGATGACAATGTCAATGGCCATAGGGAAAACTCCTTTCTGAATAATAAAAACGCCTCTGTCTCTGCAAAGAGACAAAGGCGCAAACCTCTGCGGTACCACTCTTCTTGCCAGGGCGTAACAGCCCGGCCGCTCAAAAGCTGCCCGGTAACGGGGGCGTCCGGAGGGGCCTACTGACCTTCAGCCCTCAGCTCTAAGGTGATATTCGCCGCTCCCTCCCGTCCGCCTCGCACCAAATGGCGGCTCTCTTCGCGTCTTGGGGGCGGGTACTCGTCCTTTTCCGCGCATTTTGCATCTGTGTTCCGTATTCTATCCGGTTTTTGCGGGGTTGTCAAGGGGTGTTTTTGCCCATCAGCGATCAATTTTCCGCAGAACCTCCTGAAACCAGTCGGGCAAAGGGCACGCCAACTCCACGGTCTGTCCGGAAGAGGGGTGGACGAACCGCAGCCGCCGGGCGTGGAGGCACTGGCCCGCCAAACCGGGGACGGGTTTCTTCGCCCCATAGACAGTATCGCCCAGAAGTGGGTGGCCGATAGAGGCCAGGTGGACCCGGATCTGGTGGGTGCGGCCCGTCTCCAGGCGGCATTCCACGTGGGTATATCCGGGATACCGGGCCAGAACGGTCCAGTGTGTAACAGCCTCCCGGCCGTTTTTGCGGTCGATGGCCATTTTCTTCCGGTCCACTGGGTGCCGGCCGATGGGGGCGTCCACCGTGCCGCTGTCCTCCTTCAGGCCGCCCACCGCCACCGCCTCATAGGTCCGGGCCAAACTGTGGTCCTGAAGCTGGGCGGCCAGGGCCAGGTGGGCCCGGTCGTTCTTGGCGGCGATGATAAGTCCCGAGGTGTCCCGGTCGATGCGGTGGACAATGCCGGGGCGCAGCTCTCCGTTGATTCCAGATAGTGAAGTTCCGCAGTGATATAACAAAGCGTTGACCAGCGTGCCGTCAGGATGGCCCGGAGCGGGGTGGACCACCAGACCTGTCGGCTTGTTGACCACAATCACATCGGTATCTTCATAGACCACATCCAGGGGGATGTTCTGGGGGAGGATGGCGACCGGCTCCGGGTCGGGGAGGGCGAGCTCCAGCGCCTGGCCGGGGGCGGGGCGGTCGTTTTTCCGCACCGGCTTGCCGGCCGATGTGACCGCCCCCCGCTCCAGCAGCTTCTGGGCGGCGGAGCGGGTCAGATCGGGGACCAGGCGGCACAACAAGGCGTCTGCCCGCTCCCCAGCCCGGTCAGCGGTCAGCGTCAGTCTGGTCATCGGAGACTTCCTCCCGGGGCTCCAGCTTGTCCATCAGGAACATGTAATACAGCCCGGCGGCGATGCCCCCCACCACCACGCAGATGTCGGCCACGTTGAATACGGCGAAGTGCATGAACAGCACGTTGAACATGTCCACCACAAACCCGCGGAAGGCCCGGTCAATGAGGTTGCCTACCGCCCCCGCCAGCAGCAGGGTGAGGGTGAGTCTGCCCAGAGGGTGTTGGAACAGCCCCTTCCACAGGGCCAGAGCCAGCACCAGAGACATAACCAGCGATACCAGGGCCAGGGCCCAGGTGTGTTCTGAAAAGATGGAGAAGGCCGCCCCGGTGTTGGTCACATAGGTCAGCTCTACAAGGTAAGGGATGAAGGGGACGTGTCCCCCCAGGGGGATGTTGGTCATCACCAGATATTTCACGATTTGATCCACGGCCACCAGAACCGCGGCGATGATTGCGTAGATCATGGAAACTACTCCTTGTTGTAAGTTACATCCGGTTCTTCCGCAGCAGCCGGATGTCGTCCCCAAAGAATTCGAGGGTGTGGTACTCGCCGTCCAGCCGGGAGGCGATCTGGGGGGCGTAACGCTGGGCCACCTCTCCAATAGACAGGTTGGAGGAGATCACCGTGTGCCTCTCCCCCACCAGCCGGGTGTTAATAATTTCATAGAGGGCGGATTGGGTAAACTGGGTGGTCAGTTCGCTGCCCAGGTCGTCCAGGATCAGCAGGTCACAGTTGAGATAGCGCCGGGTTTCATCCCGGGCTTCCAGGCCGTCCCGGCTGTCCCGAAGAAATTTACGGGCCTCGAATTGGCTGAAAATATTTCCCGCCGTGTCGTAGACCACGGAAAAGCTGTCTTCCGACACGGCCCGGGCGATGCAGGCGGACAGAAAGGTTTTGCCCAGCCCCGGCGCACCGGAGAGGAACAGATTTTTGGTGGTGACACGGCCAAATTTGGTGGCGTAGTTCCAGCACACGTTAAAGTTTTGTTCCATGTTCTCCCGGGGAGAAATCCCCTGCCCCGGGTATATGGACTGACTGTAGTAGT
>CAPGBJ010000037.1 GCA_948616425.1 uncultured Oscillospiraceae bacterium | reverse complement strand
TCAGCCAAATTATCGACCGGTATGTGAAGTGGGCCTCCTATGAGCCGGAGGTGCCGGGGGTGCTGATTCCCTTTGCCTCCATCTATGGTCATACCGAGACCGCCGCCAACATTCTGGCCTGCCGCCTGGTCGAACTGGGCATTCCTGTAGAAATGCACGACGTATCGGCGACCCACTACTCCCATGTGTTGTCCGACTGTTTCAAATACAGCCACATCGTCTTCGCCGCCCCCACGTTCAATAACGGCATCTTTGACCCCATGGAGCACCTGCTCCGAGACCTGGCCCACCACAACCTGCAAAACCGGAAGGTAGCTCTCATCCAGAACGGTTCCTGGGCCCCTGCCAGCGGCAAGCTGATGGCTGAAATTCTGGGCGGTATGAAGAATATGGAACTGATCGAGGCCCCTCTCACCCTCAAATCCGCCCTCACTCCAGACCAAGATGACGAATTGGACGTTTTGGCCAGAGTTCTTGCCACATCCGTTAAGGGGGAGGAACCTACTGTAGAAATCGCCCCCGCACAGGATAAGCCAAAAGGATTTGTCTGCAAAATTTGTGGCTTTATCTACGAGAGTGACACCCTTCCCCAGGACTATGTCTGCCCCATCTGCCGCCGTCCAGCTTCCGACTTCGAGCCGATACAGTAGTACAAAATGCCGCCCCCAGCAGGGCGGCATTTTCCTTTGCCAATTGTGCCTTCCATAGAGACGGACCAGCATCAAATGTCTACCGACACACGCCCTCTCACCGCCCTGGCAGCTGAGCAGTCATGGCGCGAGTATGGCGGATTTCCTCCCAAACGGTAGTTTTCTTCCAAAAGCTGACGGCTGTAATAGGCAGCCAAGTGAGGAGGAACAGCCAGTAGGTGGACAGGCCCTTCCACAGCCTGCGATTCCACTTGCCCTCCATTGTAATCACAATCCCAGCAGCGATGGTGGCAGTGAGGGCCGCCCAAGCAATGTTGCCGCAGGCCCCTGCAAGCCCCAATATCAAGGCTTGAAAAAGCGTCTTTCCTCCGAAAGAGGCCGTGAACGCCGTGCAGATCAGTCCCACCAGGGCAGACAACTGGTAGGCTGGCAGCAAAAGGGTGACCTCAAAGTCAAAGAGCGCTAACCTGGGGCGCTTTAGATGGGCCGCCCCCAGTGCAGTCATATAAGTCTGGGCTACCTGGAGCGTACCACTGGTCCATCGGCGGCGCTGTTTGATAGACTGTTCCCAGGTAAGGGGCTGTTCATCATAGGTGATGGCCTTGGGCACATAGGCAACCCGTTCACCGGCCAAAACGGTTTGGACCGTAATCTCCAGATCTTCGCTAATTGTTTCGGTACACCAGCCGCCCAGCTTGTCCAGCAGCCGCTGGGTGACCATAAAACCAGTGCCCCCAATCATAGCTGACAGACCCAGTCCGGCCTTGCCCCCGTTGTGAAAACGGTCCATCATCCAATAGTAGATGGAAGAACAGCCAGATACCGCTGAATCATAGGGATTCTTACTGTCCCGATAACCCTGGGCCGCCTGAACCCCGGCCAGTCTGGCACTATTCATTTCCGCTAGAAAACGGGAATCCACCACATTGTCCGCATCGAAAACTAGCCAGGCGTCATAACCCCTGCCACGAAGGTGGTTGTAAGCAAAGCGGAGTACCTCCCCCTTACTCTTTACTGGAACGGTACACTCCAACACGTTTGCCCCAAAGTTCTGGGCTGCTAGCGCAGTATTGTCGGTGCAATTGTTGGGAATCACCCAAATATCATACAGCTGTTCCGGATAGTTTTGGGTGAGCAGGCTGTTAATCAAAGGGCCAATCACCAATTCCTCATTCCGGGCAGCAATTAAAATAGCAAATCTCGTCTGGGCTGGATGGACCCCATAGTCCAAGGGCTTTTTGATACAAGCTATCCCAGAGACTAAGTACCACATCCCCCATAACGACATCAATACTCCCATAGTGCCCGTAAGGGCCAGCGCGGCAGGAAACAGCCAATCCATGTCCCGCTCCTCCTCTCGTTTGTTCTGGCTATAAAGATAGCAGAGCTTCTTTAAGGACAGAGCGGGATTAAGATTAAGATTTCATAAAGGTTTTTTTAATGACATACCTGCGATATGCCCCCGGACATCTGAAGTATCTCCTTATTTTGTAAACAGTTTTTCACTATAGCCGCTTATGTGCTCCAGTTCAAAGTTTTGGAGCGGTCAAACTCATACTTTCCAGTTCCACCGCTCTCTCTAAAGCTGCATCAATATTGGAAACAAAGTTCTCTTCTCCCACCAAACCGTACATACCAGATTTTTGAAACACCGACATAGGTTGTTCATTTACATGGGAAAATAACACCTTGATTCCCTTATCCTGGCATTCCTCATAGAGTCGTCTCAGACCGTTGAGCGCAGTGATGTCCATCGCAGGGACAGAGCGCATTCTTAAAATCAGCACATGGCGGCCAGTGTTGCGCTCAATATGGGGAATCTTGTCCGCTGCCCCAAAAAACATAGGACCAGTGATCTCAAAAACCATCACATAGGGCGGCACAGGTTTCAGCCGCCCCTGATCGTCCCCGGTATCCTCCACATAGTCCCACTCCTTGACTACAGCTACATCGGCCATCCGCTTCATAAACAGCAGACACGCCAGGGAAAGACCTACCGCAATCGCCACCACTAGATCAAACACAACAGTGAGCAAAAATGTAGTTACCAACACGGCCACATCGCTCTTAGGGGAGTGTCGGACCACCTGCACCACCGTACGCCAACCACTCATGTTGTATGCCACTTGGAATAAAATCGCTGCAATACAGGGCATAGGAATCAGAGCGGCATAGGGCATAAGCAGCGCCAATACCAGCAACAGAACCATGGCGTGAACCATTCCGGCCACAGGGGACCGGCCTCCATTTTTGATATTGGCTGCTGTACGCGCAATGGCGCCAGTGGCCGGAATACCTCCAAAGAGGGCAGAGGCGGCATTCCCCACACCCTGGGCCACCAACTCCATATTGGAGTTGTGCCGAGAGCCAATCATCTCATCGGCCACCACGGCAGACAACAGGGACTCGATAGCCGCCAGCACTGCAATGGTAAAGGCATCGGGCAGCACCGCTGACACTGTACTGTAAGAGACGGCAGGTAGAGTCAATTTAGGCAGATCACTGGAGATGGCATACAGATCCCCGATGGTGTTCACCGGCAGGGAAAATAACTTTACAGCTGCTGCGGTAACTATGACGGCAATCAGAGAAGCTGGGATCTTTTTGAAAAACTTGGGCCACACAGTCAGGATGGCCAAGGCTAGGCATCCTATCCCCATTGCAGTTACATTCACCGTTTGGAAAGTACGGGCTACTTCCTCCATCTTCTCTATGGTCTCCACTGGGGAGCGGGTGAAAGTGAGGCCAAAGAAATCCTTTAATTGGCCGATTAAGATGGTAACAGCAATACCGGCGGTGAAGCCAGTGGTGATGGTATAGGGAATAAATTTAATCATGCTGCCCATTCGCAGTATCCCCATAAGAATCAGCATGACTCCTGCTAGGATGGTGGCCACTGCCAGGCCCTCCATCCCATTTTTCGCTACAATACCTGCCACAATCGTGGCAAAGGCCGCGGTAGGACCTGCAATCTGGACCTTGCTTCCCCCCAAAGCAGAGATGAGAAAGCCCGCCACAATGGCGGTGTACAAACCTTGTTCCGGCGAGACTCCAGAGGCCAGGGCTAGAGCGATGGACAAGGGCAAGGCAATAATCGCCACGATCACGCCAGAAATCAGATCCTTAGTAAAATCTTCCTTAGAATAGTGCTTGAGGGAATGTACCAGCTGGGGCTTCAGTTCTCTCATCAGGCTCTCTCCTTCCTTTTTTGAGACCCCTTTATCATACAGGAAAAAGGAAATTTTTTCAAGGATTTTTCCAAATCCATGCCGAAAGGGCGCGGAACTGCTTCCGCGCCCTCATTCTCACGTTACCCAGTGGATCACCGCATCCCGGAGAAACCGAGCACACCCCGGCCGTTCCCGGTCGTAGTAGGCGGTAAAACGTTCATCCTGAACGTAGAGCTCCGCCAGTCCTCGATGACGTTGGAGGTCGTACCTGTCCCCCATCACGGTGAGCCAGCGGCGGTGAAGGTCTACAATTTCCTTCCCCACCTCCCCGGCTGGGTTATCTCCGGCGGACACGGCGGCGGAAAGTTTTTCTAAAATTTCCTGGCCCAACTCTTCCCACTCCTGGTACTGCTCCCGAGTCACACCTTGAACCCGGACAAGCATCTCGTCTACCTCGGTGTCTCCATATTTTGCTCTGCTTTCGGTCTCATACGTCTTTGCATAGTCCTCCAGCACGCCCCGCTTGAAAGCCTCAAATTTCTTCTCGTCAGACATTATTTCGTTCCTTTCCTTTGATAAAATAGTTTCCCTGACCGATTCGATCAGTCTCTGGACCCGGTCTCGCTCCGCCTCCAGGTTGGATAGGTGATCTCGGAGGACGGCTATACAGTCGAAGGAGGGATCGTCCAAAAATTCCCGGATCTGGGCCAGTTCCACCCCGAGGGCCCGGTAGTACAGGATATTTTGCAGCCGGTCCACTTCCATCGGGCCGTAAAGCCGGTAACCGCCGTCTGTCCGGCCGCTAGGCCTCAGCAGGCCAATCTTGTCATACCAGCGCAGGGCGCGAGTGGTTACCCCCGACAGATGTGCCAACTCTTGGATGGTGTATTCCATTCCACATCACCTCCTGGAACTGCATCCTATCATGTGACGTTACGTCAATGTCAAGTAGATCTTTTGAAATATTTTGAGGGCGGCCTTTGGGCCGCCCTCTGTCTGACTCCATTCTCTTTTAGTCACTATTCTCCTTGCGTCTATGGTACTTTTTCAATTCCCGTTTGCCCACAAGGACAGCCGCCACCACAGCAGCAGCCAACATTATGGTGAAGAAGAGGTGATAGGAGATCCAAACAAGAAAGTCCTGGAATCCCTGACCCAAATTCCGGAAGCTAGCCTGGAAACCGGCTACCATCCGCTGGCCCAGGGAGGCAGTCTCTCCCACCTCCTGTGTCACCCGCCCCACCTCATTGAGGTAGACCCGAAAGGTGGCAAAGCTGATGAGCGAGTCATATCGATTAAGATCAGAGGAGTACATCTCAATCTGATACTCTACATCGCTCAGAGCGTTTTCCAGCACGATGATGTCCTCCATGGTCTCCGCCTTCTCCAGCAGGGCCAGCAGCCGTTCCTGTTTTGTGCGCTGAGTCTTCAGCCGGGCCTCGGTGTCGTAATACTGCTCCCCCACATCCTCGCTGCTCTCGTTTTTATTTGTGACATAACCCAATTCCCCCGCGCTGGATAGGAACTGGTCATACTTTTCAGCCGGCACCCGGACAACATATTCTCCAGAGCGGTTGGCATAGGCATCCCTCCGGCTTCCGCCGTAGAGGTTAGCCATCTCAAAGTAACCGCCGCAGTCGGCTACCAGACGACTCAGAGCCTCTGCGCTCTGGTCAAACTGCTCTGTCTGGATGGACAGCTCTGCCCTGCGAATCAGCTTAGCCCTGGTATTCTGGTAAACAGAGCCTGTCTGTCCCTCGCTCCCCGGAAGATTCGGCTCTGGCATGGGCTCACCCGGTGCGGTATCCATCTCGCCCATGCCCATATTCCAATGGTCGCCTCCCATGGACATCCCGCCACTCCAGTCGCCGCTGGGAGCACTGGAGGCTGGCGCATGATTGGCCCCGGCGTCGGCAGAGCTGCTAGCTCCACACCCTGCCAACAGCAGTACAGCCGCAAGACAGATCAAGAATCGTTTTCTTTTCATTTTGCCCCTCCCCTTTCCACTTTTCAGTCTCACACAGGCGGCCTTTTGGCCGCTCCTGCAAATATTGACGCAAAAATTTCCTAAAGGTTGCACCGTTTTAAAAATTTTTTCATAGGATAGGGAAAACCGGGAGGTGCATTGTTATGCCCATTATATATCTGTCTCCATCTACACAGGACTGGAATCAATATGTCAACGGAGGGACTGAAGAGGAATGGATGAACCTTCTCGCTGACAAGATGGTCCCCATGCTGGACGCCTCTGGCATCCGCTACGCTCGAAATACCCCGGACATGACCGCCGCGTCCTCTATCGCCGCCTCCAACGCGGGCAATTATGACCTTCACCTAGCCCTCCACTCCAATGCCGCCGCTGGGGCTCAGGCAGGCAAAGCCCGTGGGTCCATTGTCTTCTACTACCCCGGCAGTGCTGATGGCAAGCGGGCAGCAGAACTCATCGCTGACGGCCTGAAGACCATCTACCCCGACCCCAATAAAGTACGCACTGAGGCCACCACCACCTTGGGCGAGGTGGCACGAGTCAAGGCCCCTGCTGTCCTCATTGAATTGGCTTTCCACGACAACCCAGAGGATGCCGCCTGGATTAAATCCAATCTGGACAACGCCGCCCGAGTGATTGTCCTGGCCCTGACAGAATACTTCGGTATCCCCTTTTTCGAGACGGAACACCGCCGTCCGGGGGTAGTAGATGTGGAGTGGGGCAATCTAAATATCCGCTCTCGGCCGAACACCAGCGCCGCCATTGTCGCCCAAGCCCCCGATGGCGCCCCCATCACCATCATCAATACCGCCAATGGCTGGCACCTGGTGAGCTATAACGGCACCATCGGCTACGCCAGCAGCGAGTTCGTCACAGTGGTATAAAAGCCCCCCTCTCCGAGGGGGCCAGAAAAGGAGGTAAACGCAATGGACATCCATGTCGTCCAACCCGGTGACACCATGTATCGGCTGGCTCAGCAGTATGGTATCCCCATGGAGCGGCTGCTTCAGGACAATCAACTGGAAAACCCATCCCAGCTGGTAGTAGGTCAGACCATTGTAGTACAATACCCAGAACTGACCCATACCGTCCGAATGGGAGATTCACTGTACTCCATCGCTCAAATGCACAACACCACTGTGGCCCAGCTGCTGCGCAACAACCCCGCTCTTCAGGGGCGGGACCTGATCTACCCCGGACAGGTCATCGTGGTAAAGTACAGCTCTCGCCCCAGGGGAGCGCTTACTGTCAACGCCTACGCCTATCCAACAATCAGCCGAGATCTGCTCCGAGCTACCCTCCCCTACCTGTCCCAGCTCACTCCTTTCACCTATCGCTTCGACGAGGACGACCTGATCCCCCTCCAAGATGAATTCCTAGTGAACGCTGCTCTGCAAAGCAGAGTGGCCCCCATTTTTCACCTGTCCAACCTGGATGAACAGGACCGTTTTTCCGCCGAGCTTGCCCACGATCTGCTGAACGATAGGGATGACCAGAGAGAATTAATCCAAAATATTCTCCGTACCGTGGACCGAAGGGGTTATCAGGGGGTAGATGTTGACTTTGAGTTTATCCGGAGAGAGGATGCGGACAACTACGCCCAGTTCCTGGCCCGACTGCGCCAAAACCTCATCCCCCGCGGCCTGCCTCTAACGGCCGCCCTGGCCCCCAAGACCTCAGCAGACCAACCCGGCCGGCTGTACGAGGGCATCGACTACCACCTCATCGCCCAGTCGGTAGACTTCGCTCTCCTGATGACCTACGAGTGGGGCAATCTGACCAGTCCCCCCATGGCGGTAGCACCCCTCCCTCAGGTACGTCGGGTGGTAGAATACGCCCTCACTGAATTTAAACCCAGCCAGCTCTATCTCGGCATCCCCAATTATGGCTACGACTGGACCCTACCCTATCGGGAGGGGAGCCGGGCTCGCTCGCTGAGTAATGTGGAGGCCGTCCGTCTGGCCTGGAACCGAAGGGCTGCGATTCGGTACGACGAGCAAGCCCAGGCGCCCTGGTTCCGATATGTGGACGACCGGGGCGCGGAACACGAGGTCTGGTTTGAGGACGCCCGGTCCATTCAGTCCAAGCTAGATTTGGCCTTTGAATTGGGAC
>CAPGBJ010000036.1 GCA_948616425.1 uncultured Oscillospiraceae bacterium | reverse complement strand
GTTCTGCGTGACCGCCACGGCCACCGTCCTGCTCCAGCTTCTCTGGCTGAACGTACTGCGTGTCGATATTGCGGCGGACAGCTTCCTTGACTGGTGGGGGTATTTTGGGGGCGCGATGGGCGTGCTGCTGGCGGTGATCCTGGAGGCCATTGTCTTCTGGAATGGCATGATCCGGGTCTACCTCACTTCGGTTCAGCTGGGGATCAAGCACCGGGTTCTGGCGGCTCTGTGCGGGTGGATTCCTCTGGTGAACCTCTGGTATCTGGTAAAAATCATCCGCATCTGCGGGGACGAGGTGGAGTTTGAAACCCAGAAGTGGGAGCTGGACGTGGTTCGGGCGGAGAGCGAGGTCTGCAAAACGAAGTATCCCCTCCTGATGGTCCACGGCGTGTTCTTCCGGGACTTCCGCTACCTCAACTACTGGGGCCGCATTCCCAGGGAGCTGATCCGCAACGGGGCCACGGTCTACTACGGCCAGCAGCAGTCCGCAGCGGCGGTGGAAGACAGCGGGAAGGAGCTGGCGGAGCGCATCCGGCAGATCGTGGAGGAAACCGGCTGTGGGAAGGTGAACATCATCGCCCACTCCAAGGGCGGGCTGGACAGCCGGGCCGCTATCGCCCACTGCGGGATGGCCCCCTATGTGGCGACCCTGACCACCATTAACACCCCGCACCGGGGCTGCATCTTTGCCGAGTATCTGCTGGGCAAGGTCCCCCAGGCCGCCCGGCTGAAAATCGCGGCGGCCTACAACGCCGCCATGAAACAGGTGGGCGATCCCAACCCGGACTTCCTGGCGGCGGTGACCGATCTGACGGAGAGCGCGTGTCTGGCCCGGAACCAGGTGACGCCCGACGTTCCCGGCGTGGTGTATGAGAGCGTCATGTCCTACTGCAAGAAGGCCCAGCATGGCAAGTTCCCGCTGAACATGACCTATCCCATCGTGAAGCACTTCGATGGTCTGAACGACGGGCTGGTGTCGGTGGAATCTGCCAAGTGGGGGGAGCGGTTCACCCTCCTGGAGCCGGTGGGGAAGCGGGGGATCTCCCACGGCGACGTGGTGGATCTGAACCGGGAGAATATCCGGGGCTTCGACGTGCGGGAGTTCTATGTAAAGCTGGTCGCGGATTTGAAGCGGCGGGGATTCTAAAGCACATACGGGGGGAGGTGCCTATCTTGTGGATTGGACGGCATACCATGAACAGATGGAAATGGGTTGCCTGCCTTATACTTTTGGCAAGTTTCCTCTTATCCGCTTGCAGTGCATTTGCACCGTTAGCGACGGAGGATGAAGTTCTCGCAGGGTTATCGGAACGGTATGGCGGGACAGAATTTGTAATTTTGGAAACAATAGACGGCAGCGAGTATGAGAGAACGGACAGGCCAAAAGCTCAGCTATACCGTGCAGCTCCGGCGGAGGATCAGGAGCATCCGTTTTGGGTACTCTCATATGTCAGGCAATTTACGCGCGATTCCCTGCCATCCTATTATGGGAATGTGTTGGAGGACACCTATGCGTTTGACTATTTTCTGGAGCAGTTTGACGGCTTTTTGATAAAGAATAATATTCATGGCTTTTTTAGAAGTGAAAATACCAGAGTAGATATGTCAGAATATTTATCCCAAAATCAGTTCCATTCTCAAGGCGGGCATTTTCTTGTGTATGTCACACAGGAAAATGCGGCGGATGTTGTTCAGCAGGTCTTTGCATTTATAGACGATTTTTATGAAGTATACCCCTATCAAGAGATATTAGATAACCTCCGGCTTATAATTTACTTTTGTGACAAAGCAAACCCTGTCCAAGATGGAGCAGAGGCGCCTGACCTGCATATCAAACGTACAATAGATTATCAGTATACACGGATATACGAACGAACATATTTCTATCCATTTGAGGACAAAACAAACTATAACGATGCACAATCTGTACTGAAAGCAATCAACGAATTGTTTTATGGCATTGACATACGCCAATGGGCGCGAAAGGATCCATCCGAATACTGCCAAGAGGGAGAGACGCAGACCCTGGTTGATGGCAAGATGACCTTTGAGAATTTATTCATTATGTACGGCCAATACCAGTTTTACTTTTATGGGAAATCCAAACGGACAAAACTCTCAGGATTTCAATTTGTATTTAGCGAGTAAGCGCACTATAAAACGCTTCAGCAACATCCAGTCTCACGGCTGCGTTATATTTTGTTGCGAAAACCGACCAAAACATAGTTTGCAACCTAAAGTTGCGGAATGGGTGGTAGCCGCAACCCCGCCTGATGCCGTAAAATCGCCCCATAGGAGGTGATTTCATGGCTACGGGATTTTGGGGTATGTACGGCTTTCAGTTCTGCCACTCCCTGTCGGCTTTGCTCGGCTTTCTGTCAGAGCAGTGTCTATCCTAACGACCGTTAGAGCGTGTTTGTCATTTTCTCTGTTCTAAACTCTCCCTTAGAGTGGGCCCTTCTGGTCGGCTCCCAGTGACCCTACCCTCGGTTCTCCGCCAGGACGCAATAACCCCCTGCGGCGTCATAAATTCACCCCATTTCTTGTTGCAGTGCCGCTTGTTCCTGTTTCTGCTGCTGTTTCAAAACGTCCGCCTCATACTTGACGGATATCTTTGCGCAGGACAGCGCCAGCTCCAGCCAGCCTTCCGTCAGCTGTCGTTTTTCCGCCTCACTGCGGATGCCAGGCTTGGAGGCCAGCTTCAAAACAGCATGAGCCTGTTCCGCCAACACAGCGGTGTGGCTGTTCAGGCTGCTCCGATTCTGGTGGGGATGGATACAGCTCCGCAGTTGCTCCAACAGTTCCTCACTGCTATGTGGTTCACCCAGCTGTCGCAGCCCCCGGCCATAGGCGTACAGAGCCAGCGCGGAGGCCAGCTCGATGCAGGTCATGGCTCCCTCCGGGTAGTCCCTGCGGAGATTCATCTCATATCCGCAGAGCGCATTTGTCAGCTCCCGGCCTACCCGTTCTGGAATGACACACTCCTCCATGTAGACTCCGATCCTGCCGCAGACCTCCGAAGCGGCAATGAGCTGGGGATGCTCCTCCGCCTCCTGAGCAGGGAGACCACGCCGGGCCTTGAGAGCCCGTTTAAAATCTCTTGACAAACGAGAAGGAAAAGCAGATAATAAGGGAAAACAGGCAGGAGATGAGGGCGAATGCGTCAATATC
>CAPGBJ010000035.1 GCA_948616425.1 uncultured Oscillospiraceae bacterium | reverse complement strand
GTGACTGGAGTTCAGACGTGTGCTCTTCCGATCTGCCGATGATCATAGGATTGGCAAAGTCGGCAATAGATTCAATAAAGGTGACCAGGAAGGCGTTGCCCAGGCCAGGGAGAAGAAGGGGGAAGGTGACCGTCATGAATACGGTCCACCGGCTGGCCCCCATGTCCCGGGCGGCCTCCTCCAAAGAGGGGTCAATGTTTTTGAGCAGGCCCTTAAGCATCATGTAGCACACCGGAAAAAAGGTGAGGGTCTGAACAATGACGATGCCCCAGAAGCCATAAACGCTGTTGTCATAGATCTTCAGCAGAAAGCGGGTAATGATGCCCGCCTTACCGAAGAGCATAATCATGGACAGGGACAGCACGAAGGGGGGAGAGACGACAGGGAGCATGGACACCACCTTAAACAGGCCGCCCACCGCCCGGCCCATCTTGACATAGACCTCTACATAGGCGAAAAGCAGGCCCACTATGGTGGACAGGATCCCCACCAGGAAGCCGACCTTCAGGGTGTTGCCGATGGCGGTGATAAAGGTGGGCATGGCCATTACCCGCCGGAAGGTGTCTAGTGTGAAGCCGTTTCCACCGTAGAAGCTGTCTACCAGCAGAATGGCCAGGGGGTAGAGGATAAACAGGGTCAGAAATGTGATTAGGACCAGGATGGTGCCCACCATCACAGGGTCGGCCATCAGTTTTTTTCGGTCTAAAGCTGCGCTCTGGCTTTTTGCCATAGGGATGGACCTCCTTTCGTTGGAACGCAAAAGTCTCCTTTGGCAAAGGAGCTGTCAGCCGAAGGCTGACGGAGGACTGTTCTTCGGGGAGCGGACTGTGGAAAGCAAAGAGAATTGCGGCTGGAGCCGCTGAGGTGGGGGACCGTCCTCCATTCCGGGTCTCACCCGTGCCACCTCCTTTGCCAAAGGAGGCTTTCCCCATAGGGGGAACGAGAGACTGAAAACGGGGACTGACGGTTTAACGCCAGTCCCCGCCAGTTGGCAAACAGGTACTTGTGTTACTCAGTCTGGAAGCGGCCGGTGTCGTCAGTATTGGTGCCCGCAGAGGCCAGCGCGTTCATGACCTCTTCAATGTAGGTGCTGATGTTCTTGGTAGCGTCGTCAAAGTCGTAGTCCATCACATTGTTGGGGTCCAGTCCGAAGTCGATGGCGGCCTGGGGCTGCTTGCCGTTATCAATCACCAGGAATTGGTAGGAGCCGTTGTCCTGGGCCATATCCACGCAGTCGGGGGACAGGGCAAACTCTACCCACAGCTTGGCGGCATTGGGATGCTTGGCGCCCTTGAAGATGGCGGTGGCGCCAATCTCGCAGGAAGTACCGCTGGAGGGGATGACCAGCTCGATGTTGTCATAGCCGTTGTCCAGAATCTGGGTGATGCCGTCGTGAAGGAAGCCGATGCCGATGATACACTCGCCGATGCCCACATTCTTGGAGGGGCCGGAGCCGGACTTGGTGTAGACCTCAATGTTCTTGTCCAGGTCAACCAGGTACTGGATTCCCTCGTCATGGCCATACTTCTGAATCATGGTGTTGATGACCAGCTTGGCGGTGCCGGCGGTGTTATAGTTGGACAGCCAGATCAGGCCCTTGTACTCGGGCT
The DNA here is from genome assembly GCA_948616425.1 of uncultured Oscillospiraceae bacterium. Taxonomy (GTDB): domain Bacteria; phylum Bacillota; class Clostridia; order Oscillospirales; family Oscillospiraceae; genus Lawsonibacter. Next base: position 81,256 of record CAPGBJ010000035.1, on the reverse strand, counting down.
TGAGCAGGTCGGGCCAGTCCTGGGGGACCTCCAGACCCATGCGGTCCAGCTCTTCCCGGTTGACCATGAAGCCCAGAATGCCGGTGTAGATGCCGTGCCACATATTGTCAGAGTGCTTGTACACATCCTTAGCGATGTGGGAGGCGTTGACAGCGGCGTAGGGCTCCAGCAGCCCTTCTGCGGCCACTACATTGTAGGGATCGGTGGTGCCGCCAAACCAGACATCGGCGGAGGGGTTGCCGTTCTCCTCCTCAATCTTGGCCTGGACCTCACCGGTGGACAGGCGCTGGAAAGTGGTCTTGATACCGTAGAGCTCCTCGAACTTCTTGCAGGCGGCGGTCAGATACTCCTCCTCGCAGGAGCCGTAGACTACTAGCTCACCCTCGGCCTTGGCGGCCTCGATCAGGTCGGCCATAGGGTCGGCAGGGGTGTTGGCTCCGCCCTGAGAGGTGCTGCTCTGGCCGCCAGAGTTGGGCTGTTGGCTGCCCTGGGGCTTGGGGTCGCCGCCGCAGGCTGCCAGGGAAAGGAGCATGGCGGAGGCTAGCAGTATGGATAACAGTTTTTTCAAGTTTCATTCCTCCATTTCTAATTTTGTCCCACAGCGGAGGCGGCTGCCTCCACCTCAATAAGACTCTCCTATTGTAGAACTTCAGGGAGAAAAAGTCAATATGCCCAAAACAACTTTTTCCAATTAATTAGAAACTGGTCATTTTGTAGCAGAAATTGCCGCTGATGACATTGCGCGCCTATTGAGTGGAGGTTTATGTGTGATACCGGAGCGTTGAAAATGGAGGCAAACCCAGTCCGACGGAGGACATGGGCGCTTCAGGAGCAGTCAGCAGACCTGAAGCGCGCGGCGCAGGTTGCGCAGGGCGGCGCGCTGGGTGAGCAGGGCGTCTTGGGCGTGTTGGATGGAGACCCGTTCAAATTGGACCTTATCCCCTGCCTTCAATTGCCCCAAGATACGAAAGTCAGCAGTGATGACGGCGGCGATCTTGGTGTATCCCCCGGTGGTTTGCCGGTCGGCCAGCATGATGATCGGCTGTCCGGCAGAGGGGACCTGGATGGCGCCAAAGGAGATGCCGTCAGAGATAATGTCCGCTGACGCCCTGTGCGCGATGGCAGCGCCCTCCAGCCGACAGCCCATCCGATCAAACTCGGGGGTGACGGTATAGGTCTGGGATAGGAAGGTGTGGATCCCTTCCTGTGTGAAGGCGTCGTCCTGGGGACCCATAACCACCCGGAGGTTGTACTGGGGACGGGGAATAAACTCGGGAGTAATATAGCGGTTGGCTAGATTTTTTAGCTCCGATCTGGGGGCGCGCAGACCAATTACATCCCCTTTTTCCAACCTGCGGCCCTGAAAACCGCCAATTTTTGCCCTTAAATAGGTGGATCGGCTGCCCATGACTTTTGGGATATCCAGCCCGCCGGCAAAGGCAATCAGGGCGCGGCAACCGGTTTTGGGTGCGGTAAAACGCAGCGTCTGCCCGGGCTGGACGGCAATGGCCCGATAATTTGGAACGGGGGCGCCGTCCAGGGTGGGACCCAGGTCGCCCCCAGTGATGGCGATGCAGACGGCACGGCCGAACTGAAGATGAGGCCCCATCATCGTGCACTCCAGCACCGCCTCACCGCCAGGGTTGTCCACTAGAATGTTGGCAATCTCCGCGGCCCTGGGATCTATAACGCCAGATACAGGCACGCCGAACTGCTGATAGCCGATTCGTCCCATGTCCTGCACGGTGGTAAGAAGTCCTGGGTTTAATACAGTGACACTCATCAAATTGCCTCCTGTCTGGGATGACGTCTGCATATATAGCGGTCCGCCGCCTCCTGGGCGGCAATTTCGTCGTACTCCGCCTGGGTAATCGGGTAAAATTGGATATACTGACCGGCTTGGGGCAGGATAGGAGTTTCACGGTCCGGGTCATACATCCGTACCGGAGTGCGGCCGATGAGCTGCCAGCCCCCGGGGGAATCAATGGGATATATGCCGGTTTGACTGCCAGCAATGCCCACTGAACCGGCAGGTATTTTCACCCTGGGGGTCTCCAGCCGTGGGGTTGCGATGCGCTCATCCATGCCGCCTAAATAGGCGAAGCCAGGTGTAAAGCCCAGCATATAGATGAGATATTCTGTGCTGGTGTGGATGCTGATGACCTCTTGAGGAGTTTTTTGGGCGTGTTGAGCCACGAAATCCAGATCAGGACCCATCTCGCCGCCGTAAAGGACGGGGATTTCCAGCACCTGGCTGGGAGGAATCTCGACCAGATCCAGACCGTCCAGCAGACTTTGGAGCCGCTGTACCAGAGGAGCAAACTGGATGATGCCGGGGTCATAGTGGATCATCAGGGAACGGTAGGTGGGTACCGTCTCCACGATGCCGGGGATCGAGCTGTGTTCCAGGGCGATATGGAAAGCACGGATACGGGCGTTGATGGACGGGCTGACCTCGTTGCCAAACTCCGCAGTCAGCGAGGTGTCGCCCGTCAGGAGGAATCTGACATCAGACATGAAGGCGCTCCTTTCTTGATGGAAATGCGGTTGGAGTGGGCGAACGACTGGAATGGGCAAGCAATACTATAGTCATGATACGATCTCAGTGATAGGGGCGATGCTTACGCCTTCGTGCCGCAGTGCGGCATGGATATTTTTTACGAATTCCACTGCGGAGGGGTTGTCCCCGTGAACGCAGATGGAGTGGGCTTCGATGGAGACCTCTTCGCCGCTGACGGCGGTCACCCTGCCCTCGGTGACCATGCGGATTGTTCGGCGGATGGTCTCCTCTTTGTTGTGGATGACTGCGCCAGGTTTGCTGCGGGGGACCAAGGAACCGTCAGCCTGATAGGCGCGGTCGGCAAAGACCTCGCTGGCCACCCGAAGACCGACCTGTTTGCCGGCTTTCAGCATTTGGCTGCCTGCCAGTCCCAGCAAGATAATCTCTGGATTCACACTTGCGACTCCTTCGGCAATCGCAAGTGCCAGGTCAAAATCTTTGGCGGCCATGTTGTACAGAGCGCCGTGGGGCTTGACGTGCTGGAGAGGGAGCCCATGGGCAGCGGTAAAGGCCAGCAGAGCGCCCATTTGGTATTGAATGTAGGATTTGGCTTCCTTGGGGGAACAGGATAAATTTCTGCGGCCAAAACCGAGAAGGTCGGGAAAACCGGGATGGGCGCCCACTGCAACGCCGGCAGCCTTGCAGGCGGCTACTGTCCGATCCATCACCATAGGATCGCCGGCATGATAGCCGCAGGCTATGTTCGCAGAGGAGATGTGAGCAATGACGGCCTCATCCATGCCAATGGTGTAGGCGCCGAAACTCTCGCCTAGGTCGCTGTTTAGGTCCACCTTATACATTGATATTGCCTCCTTCCATGTGTGCAGCTATAAATATACGCCATTGATTGACAATGGGTGGCGTGACCGCTTAAAGTGAACGGGGGTGTCCTCTCTGCCCGATGCTGCACCGTCTGTCTGATTTGCCGGCGCCTGTGTCAGCCGCCAGCTGGGGTGGTTTCTACGCTCTGTAGAGACCGAAGAAGTCCCTGGCATCCAGCTAACACGTCCAGCCAGGTCGTCCCAAAGTCCCCCGTGTACCAAGGGTCGGCCACCTCGTCGCAGCAAGGTCCGCTCTCCACCTGGGGTGAAAACTCCGGACGCTCTCTTGCTTCTCCGGGCTTGTGTTGGGGCCCACCTCTGGAGCGGTCGGCAAACTCCAACAACAGGTGTAGTTTGCCGTCGCAGTCTCCGCTGCAGATGCGGTGCATGTTCCGCAGATTGGCCCGGTCCATGCCAATCAGTAGGTCATACAGAGCATAGTCCCTCTTTTTCAGTTGCCGTGCCGTTTTGCCGACGCAGTCGATGCCGTGCTCAGCTAAAATGCGCCGAACTGGGGGATAGACTGGATTGCCGATCTCTTCCGTGCTGGTCGCTGCGGATTCAATATGAAATTGGCTGTCCAAACCGGCTTTTTTCACTAGGTCTTTCATCACAAACTCGGCCATGGGGCTGCGGCATATATTGCCGTGACACACGAATAATATTTTTGTCATATCCTGAAACCTCTTGAATGAATTAATATTCCGGACTTTGTAGGTGTTTTGCGGCGTCTTGGGGTTTGTGCCGCTCTTTGCCATGTTGGAACAGATTTTCGCTCATATTTTGCGCTTTTCTGTAAAAAGGGCCTCGCCGTGATACTCATAGTATACCATAGCCGGGACCTGATTTCCATATCAACCTGACCGCTTTGCTGGAACTGTCCGTAAGCTGTGCTGCTTAAATCAACGACGGCCTGTCCAAAGACCGTTCGAACCACCAGCGTTTGCTTAGGGTGCTCACACCGCTCTGAATGCAGAGAGCCTGTTGTTCACCAGTTTGTGCAGGTTTCTTTCGCTAAATCTCGAAATAGCGGGAGGCTTCCGCAATGGCGAGGCCGATTACGGGGATGGTTGCCATCCATGCGGCGAATGTATGTCCAGCCATTCTCTTTCCAAATAGAGACCATTCACAACTTCTGTCACTTTTTTCTTCGTACTGTCTACCGTGCCCAATTTGCTTTTTTCTCCCGTTTGTGCTATCTTATATGAGTATATCACGAATTTCCTGCTGGGGGAAGCGTACGGTGGAGGTATAATGCTGTGGTACAAGAGATTATGCGGGACCAAGCCTTCCTTTCCCAAAAGGCCGAGCCAGCCACCTCGGAGGATTTACCGGTAGCCCAAGACCTGCTGGACACCTTGACCGCCCACAAAGCCGGCTGTGTGGGCATGGCGGCCAATATGATCGGCGTCTGCAAGCGGATTATCGCCTTTGACAACGAGGGGAAATATATGGTGATGTTCAACCCGGAGATCATCAAAAAGTCCGGGAGCTATGAGACGGAGGAGGGCTGCCTCTCCCTGACCGGCACCCGGAAAGCTAAACGCTGGCAGTCGATTAAGGTACAGTATCAGAACGAGCAGTTCCAGACCCGCTTCAAAACCTTCACCGGCTGGACGGCACAGATCATTCAGCACGAGATCGACCACTGTGAGGGGATACTGATTTGAACCGGGAGGCCTGTGTATGAAACGTGTCATCGTCTTATCCGACACCCACAGCCTGCTGCGGCCAGAGGTATTGGAATATCTGTCACGGGCAGACGTCATCATCCACGGCGGCGATATCAACAGCTGCCGTCATGACCGTGGAGGGAGGGCACGCGCAAGTGGAAAAAGTGACCATCCCTCATGAAAAGAGGTAATGGGATAGAAGTGGGCCTGCCCAGTCTGCTGGTCGGTCGCCGCTGTGCGGGGGTGAAGGTCTGGGCACATGGCGGACAGGTTGTTCCAAGTCTGAAAGGAGGAGGGCTTCATGCGTATCATCATCGCCCCGGCCAAGAAGATGGTGGTGGATACAGACAGTTTTGCCGTGGACGATCTGCCCCAGTTTCTGGAGCAGACAAAACAGCTGAAGGCTGTCCTCCAGGGCATGTCCCCCAAGGAATTGCAGGCCCTCTGGAAGTGTAACGACGCCATTGCCAAGCTGAATGTGGAAAGGCTGGAGCGGATGGACCTGTGCCGCGGCCTCACCCCAGCGATTGTCTCCTATGAGGGTATCCAGTACCGCTACATGGCCCCCAGCGTGATGGAGACGGCCCATCTGAACTACCTCCGGGAACACCTGCGCATACTCTCCGGCTTCTACGGTTTGCTGAGGCCCTTTGACGGCGTAACCCCCTACCGGCTGGAGATGCAGGCCAAGCTGACGGTGGGCGGTTGCCGGGACCTGTATCAGTTTTGGGGGGAACGCTTGGCCTGCCAGCTGGCCCGGGAGACGGATTATGTGTTGAATCTGGCATCCAAGGAGTACAGCAGAGCGGTAGAGACCCACCTGCCCAAGACCGTCCAATTTGTCACCTGTATCTTTGGAGAGGAGAAAAGCGGCAAGGTCATCGAAAAGGGCACCCGGTGCAAAATGGCCCGGGGGCAGATGGTGCGCTGGATGGCAGAGAAGCAAATCAGAGACCCGGATGATCTCCGGGCCTTTGACCAGTTGGGCTATCAATTCTGCCGTTCTGTGTCAGAGGGGAACCGCAGGGTACTTCTTTGGATACAACATCCTGATGATACATAAAATTTGATCAGAGCGTGTATCCGAGAGAGAAACGGTTGATTAGAACTTGTAGTTCTTTGAGAAACAGACGATGCAGGTGCGGACGGCACAAGGATAAAGCGTTCCACCTCCCGCATCTCCTCTGTTACAGCTGCTGCCCAGACCGCAGCTATTTTGTCAAGTTGGGACCTGGTTTTTGGTGCGCGTCTGTCGTCTGTGTCTATTATGCTGAGTGTGGCTTCGTTGCGGCGCCGATGTGAAAACAAACGGCGGAGGTCAAGGGATCAGAACCTTGGCCTGCGCTGTTTTGCTCTGTCTATGCGGTTTTGCCCTTACGCTTTGCCGCGCCGCAGGCTTTTGCCGACCTTGTTTGCCCTTCTTTATTCTGGTCGGAAGTATGACTGAGAAGTTCGGTATTCCCGTGGGGCTGATAAATTTTTGCGGACCGTTGTGGAGTGCGTGGAAGACGTATTGTCGCTGAATGAGTGGCAGGGACTGTGCCGGCATCCGGCAGTTTCAGTATAATTTCTGCTTTTCTGACCAAAGTTACCCATGACTACGCCGGGATGTTCCGGATGCCTGCAAATATCATTGACCTGACTGCGGGCTGCTTGGTTGAGAAAAATTTCTTGGTCTATGTTTTTGTGTCGGTCTTCCGCCTGTGGCGCCTTGTTTAAAGCTTCCGATTCAGATGCGAGATGGTGTATGTGGACGCCGATCGAAGGAGGTCAAATGATGAGAAGTAAATTTGTATTGGCCCAGCTTACAAGCGTGGGTGATGCTACGGTGAATCTGGCAAAAGCGAGGGAGTATATGGCGAGAGCCTATGAGGAAGAACATCCCGATCTGATGGTCTTCCCAGAACTGTTTATGTCCTATTTCCCTGCCAAGACTCCACATAACATTGTGATTGGGGCCGCTCAGTCAGTAGATGGTCCCTTTGTCACCGCGCTGAGTAGAGAGGCAAAGAAGTACGGCATGTGGGTGGTCTGCGGGATCAGCGAAAGGGTGGAAGATCCGAATGACCCCCGCAAATATAATACCACGGTTGTCATTAACGCTGAAGGTGAACTTGCTGCGGTCTACCGAAAGACGCATTTGTATGACGCTTTCGGGTATCGGGAATCGGATATCAACAAGCCGGGCAACAGGTTTTTTGAGCCTATAAATACCCCATTTGGAAGGATTGGCCTCTTTGTATGCTACGAGGTTCGCTTCCCAGAGATTGCCCGCTATCAACGTTCCAAAGGGGCGGATGTCATGATTGTGCCCACCGCCTGGTCAGAAGGGAAGCTGAAGAGCCAACAGTTCCACACTCTGATTGATGCCCGTGCGATTGAAAATGCCGTCTATATGGTGGCGTGTGACTTGTGTGGCGACGGTTTTCTAGGTGAGAGTTGTATTGTAGATCCAATGGGGGTCAATATTGCCATGGCGGGGGAGACGGAACAGCTGTTAGCCGGTGTGATAGATACCGACCGTGTAGAGGCGGTACGAAAGAAATTGCCCGCCTACCAAGATCGGAGACCAGAGCTCTATACAATCTGACGACTTGCACAGACAGGGAGAAGGCCGACACTTGGCCTTCTCCCTGTGAGCTTTGTCTTTATTTCAAAGCAACATCTGAATATCAATGCGATTCTAAATGGTACATTATTTGCCGGTCACGTAAAAAGTTTCAGACCGGGTGTCGCGGCCGTCTGCATTTTCTGAAAAAAGAGTGACGGTCACCTTGTATCGGGTCCCAGATGTACTGCTGCAATAGACGGTATTTGTGTGGGTATAGGCGTTGGAACTGCTCATGCCAGTATAGTTTTCTGTCTTGATTTCGGTCAAAGTCCATTCACTACCAACCAGTTTATAGACCAATATACTCTCGCACCCAAGCTTGTCCATTTTTCCTGTGCCTATCATGGAGAAGTAAATGGCTAGCTGATTAGAGGCCGGTGTTACCTCCATATCGTAGGCGGCGATTTGGGCGCTCGCCCTCATTTCTGTAGCGGAAGCCGGAACCGCCAGTGCGGATAAACAGAGAATCGCCAGGAGAAGAGATAATGTTTTTTTAACCTTCATTTTTTACACCTCATAAGCAGATTTTAGAATATCCTCAAAAGTTGAGGGCGGCATATTGGTGATGATGGAAAATTCTGTCTTTCCTCGATACCAGGTTACAGTGTTATTTTGTACATTCGGGAGAATATAACACTCAATATTACCGTAAATATGGTGTTCAGCGTGAAAATGGAGTTTTTCATATCGATACCCATTGAGAACCGGTTTGCTGTTCTGCGCGATGGTATAAATGAAAAATCTATCTTGATTTTGGTAGACGATTGAAAAATTCACCCTGTTTAACTCACATGAATAATGTAATACTGAATGTTCAATTTTGAAGTCATCAGGAAAATCGGGAATGATTAACTGCGCGTCGAATTGTTCCATCGCGGACTGAAGTTCTGCATATTCTTCAGGAATTTGTGCTTCGTCGGCCTGATGGCTGGCAGTCTTCTGCTCTGATGAGGTTCCAGTCATACAAAAACGAAACTGATCCGCAGTCCAGCGGGCAACCATATGGACCACGTTTGAATAACCTAAAACTGGAACACAGGTAATCGCAATCAGGACAGCCAAAACAGCCGCGGCGATTAGGGTATACCAAAGAGACTTTTTCTGTGCCCGAAGGGGGGACGGCGGGGACATATCCTCCAAATCTTCGCTGGGGTACAGGGGCTCCTCCAGATCGCGATACAGGCGGTCAAACTCCTCGCGGACCCGTTTCATATCTGGAGGGGCAATATCTTTTATTTGCTCCTCCCGCGCTACAATCACCTCCAAAATATGGTTTAGCATTGCCTGTTCACCGCTATCCTCTGACAATGCAGCTGCGTACAATAATTGCTTTAATTCCTCCGTGCTCATCTGGTCCAAATAGACGTATTTCGATTTGGAAGTGTCTTCAGCCATTGCCATGACCCCTTCATTATATATATTCCAGTTCCGCTAAAAAACGGACACTTTTTTAAGAATTATTCCTGCTCAACTGCTTTTTTAATTTTTTCCTGATCCGCTGCACCTTCTTTTGGCAGGCGCTGATTGAGATACCCAGCTCTTCAGAAACCGTTCGATAGCTGGCGCCCTCCATTGCAATCCTTCTCAGCAGATGGAATTCACTGGGTGTTAAGGTTTCAACGATCAGCTGCTTGGTATGGGACAGGCTGTCCGTCTCCTCCACATCGGCCAGCTGTCTGGCGGCCAGGTCGTCGACCAGTCCGTCGGCGCGCAGTTCAATGAGTCTCTTTGCGTCCCTGGTGCGCTCCCGCAGTGCGTGGAGGGCTTTGTTGCGCACTGTTTTTTGCAGCCAAAAGTCCGGTCGCTCCACGGTCATAAGATAGTCGATATGTATCAATACTTCAACAAAGGCATCTTGCACAACCTCTTCCGCCAGCTCTGGTTTCTCTACAAGCGTAATTGCCAACAGCCACATTTTGCGGAACTGTTTTTGATAGAGTATATCGAAAAAGCCGTCCTGGCTTGTCCAGTTACAATCTACCATGCTCCGGCACTCCTATTCCTACATATTCTTCTCCTTAAACTGCTTTACGCTTATGCGGACAATTTGTTCCACGCCGGAGAGAAGCCCTTGGGGCTGGCCAGACAACATTCTGTTGATATTTTTTATCTGGGTGCCGTCACTCTCACGGTACAGCAATGCGCCACAACTGACGCCCAGCACTTCAGCGGTGAGGTAGAACTTCTCTCATTTCATCGGTTTACCGCCTCGTTTTACCCGGGAAATGAAAGTGCTGCCTGCATCGACAGCTTCTGCCAGCTCCGCCTGTGTCATCCCGGCCTTTTGGCGGTATTCGTGGATATTTTGTCCAATTGTCGCCGTAAGGTCGTGACTCATGGGCTCCCCTCCCGATTGGTAAAATTATATTTCCCAATCTAGGAGATGGAAAAGCACTATTAGGGCTTGTTTGAAACATATCAATACGCCCAAGAGGCGGGTCCTTTTCCGCTATATTGCCCCAACTTTTCTTGCAATACATCCAGTATTCCTGGGAAAAATTGTGCTTGTCTGGCAGAAAAATCCCTCGCCGCTGTGCATAGTTCCATGTTTCAAACAGCGCCTAGACCTAAATCATTTTGCCAATCAATAAGTCTAGCACATCTATTCAAAATAGAACAGACATTTTTAAGCTTTTACAAGAAAATTTTGGAAAAATGTGTCCGCTTTTATGGTGTGCGGGAATATATATATTGAGACATTTCAACTATCTATACCTTGCCGCATGGCTTTACAGCACATCTGCCAAGCGTTTTAGTGCCGATTGTCCGGACTTGACAGCGGGTCGGGGCAGTTATTATGGCAAAAATGTCGAATTTTGTCGTACTATCTTTGTGAGAATCGCTGATGAAAAGCCGGAGTGAGGGACAGAGGAACGGCGCTGTTCTCATAGGGGGAAAAATTGGACAAATATGCCCCTCAAAGACTGCTGCGAGGGTTGGAGGGGTATGTGGAACAAGGAGATGCAAAACGTTGAATTTTGAGAATCGTTTCATCAAGTTGATGACAATCTGTGTCGATGGACAGGAACGCCTGCTGTATGGATTTTCTGTTTCCACAGCGCAAACGCCGCGCCCATGGAGGCAAAAGAGGGATAAGAGGAAACTGAATGTCAGCTTCTCGATCCTGTCTCCAGATGAGGCAGAGCAATTTGAGCAGAGCCTGATGGGGACAGGGGACGTTTCTCTGGGGGAACTGACGCTGTCAGCTCCAGAACTGTTCCCCCGCAGTCCAGTTTTGTCCTATAGCGGGGAGTGGAAAAAACTGGCCCCAATCTCCCGCTTGAGTTGTGTGCGCGAGCTCTGGAACACAAAAAAGGAGGGGCTGGTTCAACAGATGCAGACAGGATTGGGCGCTCAGGGCAGAGAGCTGTACTTGAAGATGCGGGAGATGCTGTCACAGCTGAAAGAGGAGTGCGGAGTGGACTTTGCCCAAGACGGCGCCCGGTTTGGGAATTATGAGCACTATCACCGCCTGGCGCTGGCCTGTGATCTGGAGGCGCGCTGCCCCAAAGCGTCTGCAGGAAAGAAGATCGTCATCAGAAAGCGGGCGGAATGGAACAGACCGCTGATTGTCAATTGTACTGCGGAGCGTTATGGACGTTTTCAATTCAATCAAGTGGGCGTGCTGCGGGCAGAGGATTCTGAGATAGCGTTCACGTCGGAGGAAGCTGTTGGCCGCTACACAGTATACGCTTGGGATCAAGAGACCCATGAACTGGTGTTTTTTCAGCCAACTGTTCTTTGTCATCAAATAATCCTGGAGATCAGTGTGGGGGAGACGACTCGCGTGGTGCGCGATCCCTGGTCCGAGTCCCTGCTGGCCTCTGCGGCGAATCGAAGTGATGTCATACATCGCCAGATTGAGGCGGTACAGCGCCACTCGTCAGAAGGTCCAATTCGAATTGGCGGGAGCGAAGACCCAATCAGCAGAGCTGCGGACTCTGGAGAACAGCTGCTTTCCCTTTATGCCTGCAGTCCCTGTCAGGGGGCCTTTGTTCCAAATGTCCAGAGGGATGGGGAGATCCAAAGCTTTTTGAAGATCAGCCATTATCTCGAGGAGAGGGGCGTGTGTCGGGCGGTGATTGCCGACCCCTATTTTTCGATTCGGACTGCGGCGAAAGTGCTGCCCCGGATAGCAAATACTGACCTTGAATTGGCGGTTGTCACATCGCTGGGAACCACTGACCCGGACTCCGGGGAGAAAAAGAATGTTGTGGAGGATTATCGGGAGTTTCTAAAGGACCATGTGGGCGCGATTCACAAGAAGCTGTATGTGTGCAACCTGCACCGAGGGAAAAAACCGGTGTTTCATGACCGCTACTTGATTCGCTATTTTACAGACGGCCGAATAGACGGCTTTCTACTCAGCAACTCCTTAAACTCGATGGGCCAATTCTATCCCTTTGTCATTGCGCCGATGGAGGAGGTGGTGTGCCGGTCTGTTGTGGAATATCTCGATCAGCTTCAGGATACACAGGCGCAGGCGAAGCTGCCAAATAAACAGCGCATCGTCAGTGATGTGCTGTTTGATTACAGAAGGGCGATTGCCCCGCCGCCCCAGACGCCAGAGCACCCCGCTGACCAGAACTGGCTGACCGCGCTGACAAAGCGCCCGATCGGGGAGAAGGAACTCCCCGGTGTGCTGGATATGATGATAAGCCATTGGGAGGAGGAAAAGGAGGAGGTCTGCCAAGCCCTGAGCCTGTTGGGAGGCCGTACCCACTTCTGGTCCGCCATTGAACTGGCTGCGCTGCTCTGGAAAAGAGAGACTGTGGCAAAAGGGTATATCGACCATTTTTCAGAGATGGCGAGAGAGATCGAACAATCCCGCAGACATGATGGCCCTGAGGCAGAGGGGCGGGAGACCACCTTGTGGGCTTTGCTCATCGGGAAGGCGGAGCCCGATCAGACTGGTTTTTCCAAACTGTTGGACTATTCCCATCGCGTATATTACGCCAACATCTACTGGCTTTCTGGCGGTTACCATCTCCTGTTGGAGCTGGACCCGAGCTGCTTTGTAAGACTTTTGGAGGAGACCTGCTCCCCTATGATGTTCAGCTGCCTTGCGGAGCGGCTAAGTATTTGGCCGTGGTCTGAGCCACTGTATCACTGCCTGGTTGACAGCAAAAATACCTGTGTTCGGCTGCTGGCAGTTCATTGGCCCGGTTACCTTTTCGAGCTGGACAGGCTGGGGCCTGACGTAATATTCCGGCTGCTGGACGGGCTGGAACCTGATTGCCGGATGCTGCAGGCCGCCCGGCTGCTGTCGACGGCCGCGTTTTGCATTCGCTACCCCAAGCCCGTGACAGGCTGTTGGAGTGAAATATTCCCGAGGCTGCTGGAGTGTGCAGCCTCCGCACTTCCTCTGTGTACGCAGGCGGGCAGGCAGCTGGCCCTGAATTGGCTGTACGATTGTGAGGAATGTTCTTACTGTAGACTGCATTTAGAGTTGGCCAGACTGACAAAAGACGGTGCTATCCAAAAGGACCTTTTCCACAGAGCAGTCACTTGGATGGAGGACTATTTCACCAGACTTGACAGTGCACGTGATGTTTCTCAGCACATTACGCTGTATTTGGACGGTATGGAGCAGCTTTATGGGGAACAGACTGAAAAGGAGCTGTTGGGTCGCTTTTTGGACTGGGACGCCTTCGAGGCTGCGGTGGAACCGGCGCTGAAAGATTATGATTATACCCGATGGTACAAAGCCTATGCGCGGGCGGGCTGGCAGCTTGCGCTGCTAAAAGACTATCTGGCCCGGCACCCTCATGCGCAGGATGCGGCCAGATGGCTGGATATGTGGGAGGACCGCATAGCGGCAGAAACGTCTAAGGAGGCGGACCGAAGGGGCGTGTGTTAACAGACTGCTGTGTGGAGCGGTGATAACATACACACGGCAGCCCGCTTGGGGTTTATCATCAGATTTGGAGGAGAGAAAGAAATGCTGCGCAAGATTTTTGTCGTAACAGGACTCATCGGACTTTTGCTCTTGGCCAGCTGTGAGAGCCGTAAAGAGGTGGTGTGTAGGGATACAATAGAGACTGCTTCTCGTGCTGAACAGTTCAGTCCGCAGACTAGAACGGTGGGGGTGTATATGGATACAACACCGTCAATGGAGGGGTTTCTATGTACCAGAAGAGCGGTGAGTACGACCAACTACTATAAAAATTGTCTGGATGAACTGCGGAACATGATAGCACGCAGCTATGCCTTGGAGGACACCCATTTTTATAGGGTCGATACCTCTGTATGGAAGACAAATGAAGATGTGTTGTCCAAGGCGCTGGATTCTGGATACTACGATTCCAGTGAGCTTTTGGAAGCGCGAAGGAGAGGGCACGATGACTCTGGGGAACCCAGATATATTGATGTTTTAAATGGAACTGGGGATACGGATCGTTTGGGCAAGACCGGATATTCGACCGCCTGTTTGACGGCGGCTCTGGAGGAGGGACAGAAGGAGGACTTCTTTATTTTGGTTACCGATCTATATGAAAATAAGTCGGAGAACGCCAGAGAACTGATCGGTAAATTTGGAGAATTATCGGGGCAGGACGATGGAAAGGTGTTTGGATTTTTGGCCATCCGCACACCGTTTGCAGGGGAAGTCTATGATCAGGGACCAGACGACAGAAAAACAGAGTATGGCATAGATGAGGACGCGATGCGCCCTTTCTATGTGGTTGTGCGGGGATATCCAGACGAAGTTTCAGAGTTCTGTTACAGTATCCAGGAGCGGCTTGCCATTTCGGACGAAAATTGTGTCTGTTCAATCTTTGATCAGTCATCTTTTCCCGGATTAAATTATCAAGATTTCATAACCTGCAACAACTTTGATAGGAAGTGGATATGGAGCTCTGGATATAAAAAAGTGGAGATCAATGGGACAGATGAGATGATGATCTTCGACTATCGTGGAAAGAGTGGGGCGTTTTCTGAGGAACTTTTGTTTTCTTACCGTGTCCCGGATGAACTGCAGGAAGAACTTTCAAAGGCGGCGAAGCGGTTTGGAGATCTGGAACTTGCCTCAGACGATGGTACTGGCACGGGACGCTATCATATGCCTTCTTCCAGTAAGGAGATGAATCTTGCCCTGTGGTCAGGCAGCGATACGATGACTTTCCAGAGTACAGATGATAAGAACGCCACTTTTGTCGTCAGCAGTCTGCTCTATGACGAGACTCAGGGGACTATGCGCGTTGGGCTGAAGGTAAAGGGGCTTACGCGGGGGACTTGGCGTTTGCAGTGGAAGAACGTTTTGGAGTATCAGGAGGAGAAAAACGACTGGTGGCTCGCGTGGGGCAGCGGCAGCGGTTCTACGGACTGCAGCAAAACCCAGCGCCTGGGCGACTATATTGGTGCGATTCAAGAGCATACCGGGCAGAAAGAATTTTGTCTTTTACATGGCACAATTTACTTATATGTTGCTTAGAGAGGTGATTCATGATGAAGGAAAATGATTTACAGGCTTTGATGTGGGAAAATGGATTGCGCGCCGGTATCTGGGTTGTTGTTTTATTGGCCGGCGGATTTTGGTCGTGGGCGGCAATATCAGCCCGTTATCGCTCGGTGGGAGAGGCGGACAGTGTGGCGCATTATATACTCTACTGTTGGCTGGCATTGGCCGTTGTCCTGCTTGTGACAGCGTTGTGGTGGATTAGTACCACTTGTTGTGCCGGCAGCGTGCGCCGCTTGGTGGAGGAAAACAGTTTTGTGTGTGCTTTGGTTTGTATTCTGGTTGTCTTTGCTGCGGTAGCGGTCCTTTTTATGAGGAGTTGTGGCATTGTAGATACAAACGGAAATCCTCAGCTTGACGGTTACATATTTATCTTTCCGGCTCTATTTGGGGGGCTGATGTACAGTCTGCCACCAGTCAATGTGGCAAAGGTCGTTTGGCCCTTTGGGGTACGGCTGATTCCGTGTGCTGCGATGGGCGCATTTTTGGCTGCTGTGGTATGTTTTTGGACGTAGGGGGGCAGAACATGAAAAATTATGTGTTGTTTATTGGCGGTACAGGCGCCAGAATATACCGGTCTTTCTTACACATCTGTGCGGCTGGTGTCATGCGGGAGGAAGAGATTCAGGTGCTGTTATTGGATGCGGATTCCAAAAACAAAGCGGTGGAGGACTGCCAGGAACTGTATCGGCTCTACCAGTACCATCGGGACCGCCTGCAAAGCGAGGATGCGCAGAAGGCTCAAGAGACCAGGGCATTCTACTGCAAGGTACATATGCCGTTTAAACAGGTTATTTCTCCCGTGCCGATCGGCGTGACATACTTGGAGGATGTTGTCGGGGGGAATATAGAGCAGAAACGGGCTATGAGTTGGTTTTACTCTAAAGAGGAGCGGAAACAGCCCCTGGAAAAGGGATTTTTTGCGCATCCTAATATTGGATGTGTGTTTTTCCAAAATTTCCAAGATAAGAATATGCAGACGTTTTTGAAACAAGTGAATCAGGAGCTGCAGCAAGGGGAAGATGTTAAGATTGTACTGGTCGGATCTGTGTTTGGTGGCACGGGCGCTTCCGGGCTGCCTAATATTCTGAAGATGATCCATGCAGAGTGCAATGACCACCGAGACCGGCTCCACTGCTGCGGTATCCTAGTCATACCATATTTTGAGGTGCCTGAATTGGAGGGCAAAAAGGGTGGGGACGGCCTGGTCATTCGCAGCAGGGAGTTCTCTCAAAATACACGTGCTGCGCTGAGTTACTATCAAAAACACAGCGCCTTTGAACAGATTTATCTGGTGGGGAAGAAAACGTTAGATCTGGTCAATGACAAATATGTGGATGGAGGAAAAGAGCAGGACAATAAGGCTCACATTGTGGAGATTTGTGGGGCCTTGGCCGTGAAAGCATTTCTGGAGGGAGAACACGAGGGGAAGGCGTGGAGTCATATTGTCAGTAAAGAGGTGGTGAGCTGGAGGAACCTGGAAGAGGAGCTGAATCCAGTAGCCGACATGATTCGAGCACAGGTGGTGCTGAAGAGGGAGATCTATCCGTTTATAAAGTCAGTTCCAGTAGAACACAAGTTCATGTGGCGACATAATCGGCAATGGTTCGAGGCGTATTGCGTGGGGAATGCGGAAAACCGGGAGCAAATGTTGTACATGGAGAGGTATACCGCAGATTTTCTGCATTGGATTTATGATGTGCAGACTAAACTGGTGTCAGGTGAGCGGCAGCTAGACAGGGGGATTGAACTGTGCAGCGCCCTTGTTTCGGAATTTGCAGGTCCGCTGGGACTGAGCACAGGGCATCAGCTGCAAAAATGGAGCGGAAAGCCTATGTTGGAGCGGTTTAATAGTTTGATTGACACCGCCTCCAACATGGAGTATCTGTTTGACAAGGTTGTGCTGATTTTATCCTGCCTGGGCTTGGTAGAACCCACGCTAGCCGGCCTCGGTAGCGTGGGACTCTTGATCAGACTTTTTGACATCACAGGGCAGAAAAAGAAAAAGCGGATAGCCGCAAAGTAGAAAGGTGATATTTTATGCCTAGTAGTAAAATATGGAAACCGGTTTCCCATATGGATGATATCATCAAAGATCTTCCTGGTGGGGCGGTACAGGGGGACGATTGTTCTATACCCGATGTGTATGGAAAGGCTATTCAATTTCGTCTTGCACTGGAAAGGGCCCATAAAGAAAAAAGACATATGGATGAGGTTTATACATGGCGCGGCCTGATTACGATCTTGGCGCTTCAGAACTATTATGACTTTCCTGTGTCTTGGAAAAAGGTCACAATTCCTAATGATGGAAATGCATTCAGCAGGTCGCTGCAGTTCCTTCCTGAAAACTTTTCTATTTTTACTGAAGCGGAACAGAATTGGAACGGAACAGATTTCTATGTCTTGGTTTGGAAGAATAAAGACGGCATTGAGCAGGACCTGCTTCTCTACTCTCCGGCCACATTGGTCTACCCTGTGGCAGATTGGCGTAAAGTGTTTTCTGAGCTGACGGAAATTACGTGGTTTGACCAGAGCGGCAAATTTAAATCGCCGGAAGAGGTTCTTCAGGAACCGGATAAAAAGGTAGTATCCTACTGGCTGGAACAGATGACCAATGAGATCCGAAATCAGATAAATTCGAATGGATATGTGATCTTAGAGCATTTAGACGACTATTCAGCGGATTTAGGGGTCAATTTGTCAGGAAAAGACAGGCTGTCTCTGTCGTTGACCCCCATTGAGAACTGCCCTAAAGCGGTCTCAATCTTGGGTGGGCTCAAGAGTTCTGTAGCGGTCAACTTGAAGTTTAATAAGGATATCATATCGGCTAAGGAGCTGTTTTCGGATCAACTCTGCTGTTTTTATGACCCCGAGCATACTGTCTTTCAAATGTGCAGCCATCAAAAGAACTACGAGATTCAAGGGGATGGAAATCTCTGTGCCTTTTTACCGCTCCATCCCCAGGTGAGAGAGTACTGCGGTCCTTTTGGTCTTGCAAAGGGGATCTCAATGAGGATGATCAAGCAGAAGGAGGGGGACTATATCCGTGTAGAGGCCCATTTGCCTAATAATGTGGGTATGGACCTGGTAAAGGACTATCGGATATCTGCTCAACCTGGGGCGGGGAAAGGTGAGGCGTTCTACTATAAAGACGATCATGCGCTTGAACTTCCCTTGATTGCCGTCTGGCCCAATAAGATTTGTGATATATATAATCAATATTATATTATGGTGGAGGACGACTACGAGTTTGGAAACTTTGAAATCGCGGATACATCAGGACTGATATACAGATCTAAGTATGTCGCCCGAACAAAGTATATTCCTGATGCAGTTCCGCTGGCTGTACGCCTGCTTGAGAATGGGAATACTGCCTCCATCGGGATGATTACGCTTCCGGTCCAAACTGTCAGCAGGGATGCAAATGTACAAATATCCGCCCAGGTGGCGGTAGATTTTGGGACGAGTTCTACCAGGGTGTTTGCAAAGATATCTGATCGCGAAGGCAAGCATGAGATTTTTATTTCAGATGACGGCCCGCTGATTGTCACCAGCAGCGGGAATGAGCGGAATATCATGCGCAGTTATTTTGTGGCGCCTCACCAGACCTCTGCTTCCCAGACCAAGGAGGAGGACTGCTGCGCCCAAAAAGTGTTTTCTATTTATAATCGAAGTACGAAGGCGTTGAAACTAAATGCGAGACCCATTTTGGACGGTGTAATTTACCAGGATGAGGCGGACGAGCGGCTGGATGGCAAGAATGGGGCCGGCTGGCTTATGACAGACCTGAAGTGGGGCGCTCAGGCCAACAAAGACTACTATGAGGCCTTTTTAAAGCAATTATGTCTGCATGTCATGAATATCCTGTATCGAAAATATTGTGTAACAAAGATCACATGGAAATATGCGCTTCCAGCGATTATGGAGGAGGCAACGAAAAGTACGATTCATAGAGTCTGGCAGACTGAAATTGTGGATTATTTAAAAGGTATAGCTAGGTCAATTACATGTGATGTAGACAATTATGTAACCGAAAGCGATGCAACATCCCGCTACTTCCTGTATGACAAATTTGGGAGTGCCAATGCCCAAAAAGGATATTTGGTCATAGATATTGGCGGCGGAAGTACAGACCTTGCTCTGTGGCAGGGGACTTCCAGCAAACGGGAGATGAAGTGGCATGATTCTGTCAATGTAGCAGGTCGCAGTATGTTTACCCGCTGGGTGGCGGGATGTCTCAATCAGTTTTATCTACCGGATGAGCAGGTAGTTTTTCGAAATATGGTACAGGATGTGCAGGCGATAGAGGGGGAAAATAGTATCAATGGAGCACATAATGCTTTAGTGGACCGCATCCTGGAATTTTATGGCTGCTTTTTACAGACAAATTATGAGATAGCGTGCAACAGTGAGGAACCAGCGGGATGGGCGATGGACTTGCGCCGCAAAATTGTGCACAGCGTCTCGCTGATGTTCTTTGCATTAGGCTGCCAGGTTGGTTTGCTGGTCGATTCAGGGGACCTGGCGGTGACAGAGCAGCCAGGGACCTTTGTGATATCAGTGGGCGGGAAGGGCTCTCAAATTCTGGATTGGACAAACTATGCCATTGAAAGTGAATCGGTAGCGAAGACATTTTTTGAATTGGGGCGCAAGAGCGTAATGAAGGGGAAATTTTCCCATGTTGCGGTACAGACCGGCCCTGATCCAAAATCAGAAGTGTCCCGAGGTCTGCTGGAAGAAGCTAGAACGGCTGTTTTCAAACCGAAAAAGGCCGGCCAAGAGCAAGATTATGCAAGTCTCTTTCTAAAGTATATTGCTGCCTATAAAACAGTCTTTAAAGATAAGTATCCTTTGCGCAATATCACTGCAGACGATATAAGAGATGCGCTGAACCGATATACAGGTGATGGGCGCGCTTCGCTGGTACGGGTGTTTATGGAAGTGTTCTATATGGAATTGGTGGCATAGAATGGCTGGAGGAGACATGATGTATGCTGAATAATTTGATGTGCCTATTTCTCCTTGTAATAGAAATATTGTTCTCTGGTATCCTGCTGGTAATATTGCTTCTTCTGTTGGAATTTTATCAGGAGAATGTGCTAAAAAGGCGCCGTAAGAAGAAAGAGAGCGCAAAGCAGAAACCAGGCAGTCCTGAAAAGAGTGACGAGAGGCAGGACAGTCAGAACGCAGTTGTCTCATCGCCGATACAGGCTGAAACAACATCGGAGATTGATGTTCCGCTGGAAGGTGAATTCCCTGTTCAGGCGCAGGGAGAATTGCAGCGGGAAAAAAGGGGCACCTCCTGTGCAGCAGCTTATTCTGCAGGGGAAAGCTGGAGCGATTCCATTAAAAGAAGATTTACGTGCGGTCTACGGGATCAGGATTGCATCAACACCTACCGTGAACGGGTGTACCTGGTTGAAAGAGAGCAGGGGGAACTGGTGGCAACGCAATATCAAAATGGAGTGATTAAAGCTGTGCCAGCCAAAGACTACGCCAACGAGCGTGTACTGAACGACCTGTTCCGTGTATGTTTCGAGTTCGACCCGCCTCAATATCCTGACGCAAAAAAGTTTAGGGTTGAGTGTAAACAAGAAGTGGTCCTTATGAGAGATGACAAAGGCTATTGGGTAAAGACAAAGGGGCGGCTGAAGATCGAGGCGGTGCAGTAGCACCACCAGGCTGGGTGCCTTTCAAACAGCGCCTAGCCTTTGATGGAGAAAGAGGCAGTGGGAGGCCACTGTCTCTTTTCTATTGCCACACCGAATTTGAAAATCTGGATATTTAGCTGGATATAGTTGGCGCCTGAAAAAACTCCGGGGCTGACCCTGGGACAATCCGTCTACAATAGGCTTGATATGGCCTTTCATATCCACTATAATGGTGGCAGACGGGGAGAGGACTGAAAAGATAGCGGCAGGTTTCCCGTTCAGACAGATGTCCTATGGTGCAGGAGGGCATATCGGTTGAAACAATAGGGGGCTTGACGGTCCCAGCTTCATTGCAGCGATATGGGCCGTGAAAAAGAGGGGGCCATGTCGCGCAGACAAACGCCCCTGAAAGGATCTCTCCCCAGGGGCGCTTTCAGTGCTCAGGCAGTGAGGGCCAGCTCTTCTCGGGCCTCGCGCTCATTGTCGGCGGAGAAGCAAAACCGCCCCGCCCAGTCATAAACCTCTACATGACCTCTTACCCAAACGATGTTATAATCCATAGTGTCTTGCTCCTTTCTTGTATTGTAACCCTATCATACAAGAGGAACAGTCCTATAAACCGGACTTTTATCCGGGCTGAAAGGGGGAGTTTTATTGGACACCATCTATTATACTGTCCGGGCGATCAACGGCGACTACGCGGATCTGGTGGCCGACGATGGCGGTCAGCACGCTATTACCATGTTTCTGCTGCCCGAGGGGACCACACTGGGCAGCCGTTTGAAGCTGGAGAACTTCCAGTGGGAGCTGGTGTAAAAGCTTGTATCCCGATCAGATCTGTGTTATATTGTGGGAGCAAATTCCCTGAAAAAGAGAGGAAGAGATCATATGGGAGCCCTGAATTACATCATCATTTTTGTCCAGCTTGCCCTCCTAGTCGGAGTGGTAGCCCTGTTTGTGGTCAAGCGGAGCCGGTATCAAAACAAGTCCAACGCCGGGGCATTTTTCTTTGAGAATGGCAGTCTGGTGCTGAACACGGGAATCCCTACCCCCATCCCCTTTGGAAACATTGATCATGTGGAACTGTCCTACAGTCCCTGGGAGCTGAAGAACAGATTGTCCTACAGCCTGGGGATAACGGTGTTCAAGAAGGACGGCAAGAAGAAGTGGGTCTTCTATAAGGGCTATAAGACCGCCAAGCTGGCCACTCCCTTTGATATGGAGGCCGCCCTAAAGGAGCATGGGGTCCGCTGTGTGATGGTGGAGAAATAGCAAAATCCCGGCCAGGAGGCCGGGATTTTTGATTACCGATTGCTTCTGCGCCAGATGCCCATCTTCTGGGCGTCCTGAATCAGCTGCTCCCTAAACTGGGGGTCAGCGATAGAGATGATAGCCTCGGCACGCTCCCAGGTGGACAGGCCCTTCAGGTTGATCATACCGTGCTCGGTGACGAGGTACTGCACGCAGGAGCGGGGGTCGGTGGCGATGGAGCCGGGGGTGAGGGTGGGGACGATGCGGCTTTTAACGCAGCCGTCCTTGCCGGTGACGGTGGAGGACATGCAGATGAAGCTCTTGCCGCCGTTGGAGAGGTAGGCGCCCATGACGAAGTCCAGCTGACCGCCAGTGCCTGAGATGTGCTTCAAACCGGCAGACTCGGCGTTGACCTGGCCGAAGAGATCCATGTCGATGGCGTTGTTGATGGAGATGAAGTTGTCCAGCTGGGCCAGGATGCGCACGTCGTTGGTGTAGTCCACCGGGGCGGCCATGACAGCGGGATTGCGGTTGACGTAGTCGTAGAGCTTTTGGGTGCCAGCGGCGAAAGCGTAGACCTGACGCCCCTTGTCCAGAGCCTTGCGGCTGCCGGTGAGCTTGCCCGCCAGGGCCATATCCACAAAGCCGTCTACATACATCTCGGTGTGGACGCCCAGGTCCTTCAGATCGGATTGGGCGATCATGGAGCCCACCGTGTTGGGCATACCGCCGATGCCCAGTTGGAGACAGGCCCCATTGGGGATCTGCTCTACGATCAGTTTGGCCACCGCCCGGTCCACGTCGGTGGGCTCGCCGCCTCCGCCCAGCTGGGCCACGGCGGGGTTGTCCCCCTCGACGACGTAGTCCACGTCGGCAATGTTGATCTCACAGCCGGTTAGACCATAGACCCAGGGCAGGTTCTGGTTGACCTCCACGATGACCACCTTGGCCTTGTCCAGCATGTCGGCCAGATGGGAGGCGGCCAGGGCGTAGCTGAAATTGCCGTGGCTGTCCATAGGGGTGACCTGAATCATGGCTACGTCCACCGAGACATTCTCACGGTAGAACCGAGGTAGCTCGGAGTAGCGCATGGGGGCGAAGAAACCCATCCCTTTGCCGATCATCTTCCGGTCGATGCCGGAGCAGTGCCAGGAGTTCCAGGTAAAGTGGTCTCCGGCGTCGT
Organism: uncultured Oscillospiraceae bacterium; assembly: GCA_948616425.1. Lineage (GTDB taxonomy): Bacteria > Bacillota > Clostridia > Oscillospirales > Oscillospiraceae > Lawsonibacter. Next base: position 58,050 of record CAPGBJ010000035.1, on the reverse strand, counting down.
CGGCCTTGGCGATCTCGGGCATCCACATCGTGACGCCCCCCCGCACTTTCACATCAGTAAGTTCATCCTTTCGGGCGGCCAGGGCCTTATCCAGGACCACGGGGTGGTTGGTACACCAGCCGTAGTCCACCCAGTCGCCCGATTGGACCGCCTTCACCGCTTGCTCAGGGGTGGTCAGCTTCTGCTGGTAAAGGGCTTGATAATCCATAATTTGTTCCTCCTGTGTTCATTTATGTAGGGACACAACTTGCTGTGTCCGCATTGAGATAAAGCGTCCTGCTTCGGGAGACGGTTGGGGCAATCCGTGGCCCTGCGCTCTGTCGCCCTAAGCGACGGGTGGGGCCACATGCACGATGCGGCCTCTGTCCCGGTCTGTAGGGACATCTCACAAAGCGTCCCTACAGAAGGATTTACCGTTCGATATCCAGATAATAGGGTTTCATCAAGCTGGCCTGCTCGGTGGAGTCCTTGGTCTGGTTTTTCCGGGGGGGCTCAGGGGGCATCCGCCGGTCACGGCGGGGGGGCCTGGAGTCCCCTTTCTTTTTCTCAGTTTTTTTCAGGGGCGCCTGTTTTTCCTGGACGGGCTTCCGGCCCTTTTTGACCTGTTCCGGTTTGGCCTGTCTGGCCTTTTTGGACTCCTCCGCCTTGACCTGTTTGGCCTTTTGGGGCCCGGACTGCTTTTTCTTCCCCTGGTGCTGGGATTTCTCCGCCGGCCTGGGGAGCAGGCTGGACAGCAGCGACCGACGGGGGGCCAGAAGCCGGGCGGTGGCGTCCATGATGGTATCGCTGTCCAGGGGGTTGGGGCGGTGGAATTCGGTGTTAGGCATGGCGTCGCCGGTGTCTAGCAGAGCGCCGGAGCGCACGCCCCGGCGCGGGGCGGAGGGGGGAGCGGGCAGGCGGTCGGAGGGACCTTCCGTCTCCTCGGTCGCCGGGGAGGCGGGGCGGAGAGTGACAGTTTCAGGGGCAGGGGAGCCCTTCTTGTTTCGGCGGCGCTTCTTCTTGGGAGGGGACTGTGCTGGGTCGCTTCCGGCCCGGGCCGCCTCCAGCCCGGCCTGCTGGGCAGCCCGGAGGGCCTCCTCCCGCTGACGGCGCAGTTCTCGGGCGGCCTGACGGGCCTCGGCGTCCTCTTCGTTGATGAGTTTGCCATTCTTGTCCCGCTTGGGGGCCTCAAAGACCTGCATGGGCCAGGGGTGGTCCTCCACCAGCGGAACCTTCTTGCCGATGAGTTTTTCAATGTCTCGAAGGAGGGGCTTCTCTCCAAAGTCGCAGAAAGCGATGGCCTCGCCGCCCCTTCCTGCCCGGCCGGTACGACCGATACGGTGGACATAGGTCTCGGGCACCTCGGGCAGGTTGTAATTGAATACATGGGACAGCTCTTCAATGTCCAGCCCCCGGGCGGCAATATCGGTGGCGACGAGACAGCGGACCCGCCCGGCCTTGAAATCGCTTAAGGCCTGCTGCCGGGCGGTCTGACTCTTGTTGCCGTGAATGGCGGCGGCAGAGATACCCGCCTTGCCCAAGTCTCGGGCTACCTTGTTGGCCCCGTGCTTGGTGCGGGTGAAAACCAGCGCGTTTTTGACCCGTTTGGCCTGCATCAGGTGGGCCAGCAGATTGGTTTTGTTGCCCTTGTCCACCAGATAGACTGACTGGCGGATCACCTCCACTGGGGAGGAGATGGGGTCCACCGCAACCTTTACCGGGTTTTTCAGCAGGGAGTTGACCAGGTCAGTGATCTCTGGGGGCATAGTGGCGGAGAAAAAGAGGGTCTGCTTCTTCTGGGGCAGCCACTTCAAGATTTTTCGTACATCATGGATGAAGCCCATATCCAGCATGCGGTCGGCCTCGTCCAGGACAAAAATTTCCAGGGCGTCCAGAGAGAGAAAGCCCTGGTTGTGGAGGTCCATCAGCCGTCCCGGGGTGGCCACCAGGATGTCCACCCCTTTTCTCAGGGATTCCACCTGGGGGTTTTGTCCCACGCCGCCGAAGATGACGGTGTGGCGCAGTTTCAGGTATTTGCCGTAGGACTGGAAGCTCTCGCCAATCTGGATGGCCAGTTCCCGGGTGGGGGTGAGAATCAGGGCCCGGATGGGCCGTTTGGGGCCGGTTCTGGTCTCTAGGCGCTGTAAAATGGGGGTGGCGAAGGCACAGGTTTTGCCGGTGCCCGTCTGGGCGCAGCCCAACACGTCCCGCCCGGCCAGAGCGGGGGGGATGGCTTTTTCCTGAATGGGGGATGGGCTCGTATAGCCCTGCTCCTTCAGGGCGTTCAGTATGGGGGCGTTCAGCCCCAGGTCTTTAAACTGCATTCAAGTCTTCCTTTTTTTTATTCACGCCGAACGAGATCGGGTCCGGCGCGGCCCGCGTTTTTCCCTGCGGGCTGGGGTGCGGGTTCAGCGGAGCAGGCCGCCAGCCTTTAGGGCGGACTGGACCAGCTGCACCGTCTGGTCTAGGGGCTGCCCAGGGGGGCAGTCCACCACCAGATCGGCATATCTGCGGTAAAGGGGGTCTCGGAAGGCCAGTACGTCGGCCAAGGTCTGGCCGGGCTCCATGGCGATGCCCCGCTGGGACATGTTGCGGATACGCCGGTGCAGCTCCTCCAGGGGAACGTTCAGGTAGACAATGGGGCCCAGGGTGCGCAGGTGTCGGGCGGCCCCCTCCCGGCACAGGGCGCTACCCCCTGGGGCGACTACCGTATGATGGCAGTTCAGACTCAGTACCGCGGCCTCCTCCACGTCCAGGAAGGCCTGGGTGCCCCGGCTGTCTAAAATCTCCTGTAGCAGGGCCTCTTCCCGCTCCTGGATGACCAAGTCCACATCTACAAAGCCCAGGCCCAGGGCCTTGGCCAGCAGAACGCCCACGGTGCTTTTGCCGGAGCCTGGCATTCCTGTGAGGATGATGTTGTCCAAAAAGTTCCCAACCTTTACATACAAATTCATCCTGTAGTATACCACAGGAGCGGGAAAAAGAAAAGGGGGAACCGGACGAAAAGGCGTGACAAACCCGGGCGGAGATGGTACAATCCCCCTTGACAAAAAACAGGAGGGAAAGATATGGACCTTGCGGTGGCGTTTGGTGTGTTTTTGGCCTGCGTGGCGGGGTGCATGGGGAAGGGCTTCTCCTTGGCCTGGGCTCTGCTGGTGGGGTTTATCTGCTTTTTTCTGGTGGGACTTCGCCGGGGGGCCTCGGCGGGAAGTTTGCTGCGTATGGCGGCGGGAGGGATGGGCACAGCCTTTAAGGTGCTGCGCATCCTGTTGCTGCTGGGGCTGCTGACTGCTCTGTGGCGGGCGGGAGGCACGGTGGCGTTCTTCGTCTGGGGCGGCATACAGCTCATTACCCCGGGGACCTTTGTGCTGGTGGCCTTCACCCTGTCCGCCGTTTTTAGTCTGGCCTTTGGCAGCTGCTTCGGCGTGGTGGGGACGGCCGGGGTGATTCTGATGACCATTGCGCGGGGCGGCGGAGCCAATCTGCCGGTGACAGCGGGGGCCATCATGTCAGGTATTTATCTGGGAGAGCGCCTGTCCCCGGCCTCGTCCTCCGCGGCGCTGACCGCAGCGGTGTCCGATGTGGACCAACGTGCTTTCCAGATGCGGATGTGGAGGACCACGCCGGTGCCGCTGGCGATCAGCGCGGTTCTTTATGGGGCACTGTCTGTCATGTATCCCATTCAGCGTGTGGACGCTCAGATTGTGGACGCGCTGGAGCGGGGATTTTCCCTCACCTGGCCCACGATTCTGCCCGCGGCAGCTCTGCTGTTTTTGCCCTGGCTTAAAGTAAGTGCTGTCAGATCCATTGCGGTCAGCTGCGTCTTGTCCGCAGGCTGCGCGCTGTTTGTCCAGCGTCTCTCCCTGGGGGAGCTGCTCCGGGTGTGTGTAATGGGCTACCGTCCCGCAAGTCTGGAACTGACAGAGCTCATGTCGGGCGGAGGGCTGATCTCTATGGCCAATGTGGTGTTTATCGTCTTGCTGTCCTGCGCCTACTCGGGGATGTTCAGCGGCACCGGACTGCTGACGCCGGTGACGGACCGAGTTATGGGGTTGGCGGACCGCGCCGGGCTCTTTGCTGCCCATATTGTCGTGTCGCTGGGGTGCTGTGCCCTGTTCTGCAATCAGACGGTGGGAATTGTCATGAGTGCCCAGCTGCTGAAGGAGGAGTACCGACGGCGTGGACTGCCGCCCTTGTCGCTGGCGGAGAATATCGGAAACTCGGTGATCAATCTGGCGGGTCTGGTGCCCTGGGCCATTGCGGCCAGCGTCCCTCTGACCACCATGGAGGTGGGGGCGGAGGCCCTGCCTCTGGCGTTCTATCTCTATCTGCTCCCCCTGTGGTGTTGGTTCCGCGCTTCGCGGGGAAAAGGGGGAGAAAAGGGGACCTGACGTTGCCTTTTGCTGAATTTGCAAAAAGTGATTGAGATTTTTGCCCATCTGATATATAATTATACTAATACCCACCGGGCGGCGTCCGGTCACGGTCTGGCTGGAGAGAGGCAGACCACGAAATCTGAGGAGAAAAACATGAAATTTCATATTGTCAGCGACAGTTCCTGTGATCTGGGGCGGACAGAGGTGGAGCGTCTTGGCGTGTCTATGGTGTCCTACTATGTGTCACTGGAGGATGAGGTCTATTACCGGGAGGAGCGGGACATTCCAACCCATGAGTTTTATCAGCGCATGGACCAGACACCTGGAGTATTCCCTAAGACTTCGATGCCCACGGTAGAGGACTATCTAGAGATGTTTCGCCCGGCAGCGGCCCAGGGCCTGCCCATTCTGTGCATCTGTCTCAACGCCCAGTTCAGCGGTTCTTATCAATCTGCGTTGAATGCGGCGGCGGAACTGGGGGAGGAGGTCCCCGGAGCCCGGGTGGAGGTATTGGATTCCACCCTGGCCACCGTGCTTCAGGGGATGTTTGTGCTGGAGGCGGTTGCCCTGCGGGACGAGGGCTGTACGCTGGAGGAGGCGGTGGAGCGGTTGAAACCCATCCGGTCCACAGGGCGTATTTTCTTCACCACCAACGATCTGGAGTACCTCCGCCATGGGGGGCGCATCGGCCGGGCGGCAGCGGCCACCGGAACTTTGCTGAAGGTCAAACCCCTCATCGGCTACAAAGATGCTGGGCTGATCTCCGACGGCATCGCCCAGGGACGGAAAAAGTCTCTGGCCAAGGTGAGGGAGCTGTTTTTCCGCTATTTGGACCGGGAAGGGATAGACTTAAACCAGTACCGCCTGGCCACAGGGTTTGGTCTGGATGGGGAGGAGCACAGAGCCTTTGCTGAAGCGGTATACCAGGGTCTGGTGGCGCTGGGCCACGACCGGCCGGAGGTGAGGCACCCCTATCAGATTGGGGTGACCATCGGGGTACATACAGGGCCCAGCCCCATCGGTGTGGGTCTGCTTCGTCGAGCATCCAGTAAAATATAAAGGTATATGGCCCCCGGCTTTGACGGCTGGGGGCTTTTTTGAAGACCTGTTTTAGGGTGGCGGAGTGCCGGAGGCGGGCGGAAAATTTGTAACGGTTTTGTCACTTGAAATTTGATAAAAGTATGGTATCCTAGATGGGAACGATTTCGACACGGGTTGACATAAGCCCGCTGGGAGGTGTTTCCATATGTCAAGCGGATATCGGGGAAAGCGGACGATGAGGGCGAGCAGGAGGGGGACGGTACTGCTGGCGGCGGCGGTCATTTTGGCCGTGCTGGCGGCGGCAGTCTTCTACTTCAGGGCACGGCTCCAACAGCCGAACCGTGGATCTCAGACGGGGAGAACCTCGCATGGGGAGGTGAGCACTTCCGCTGCCGGCAGCGGTGTTGACGGGAGCGGATCCTCCGAGCCGCTCCCACCCGCTCAGGGCAGTGCTGAGGTTCCTCCGGAAATGAATTTGACGCCAGAGGTCCCGCCTTATGACTTCTCTCAGCCTCTCCCAGAACAGGAGGCGGTGGACAACAGCTACTTTGACGACGCCGCCTTTGTGGGCGATTCCCGTACGGACGGTCTGATGCTGTACAGTGGGATTGGGACGGGGAAGAACCTGACCTCCAACGGGCTTTCTATCTTCAAACTGGCGGAGAAAAAAGCTCTCACCATCAACGGGGAGAAGTATACTCTGCTGGAGGCGCTGGCACTGGAGGAGTATGGCAAGGTGTACCTCTCCTTGGGCGTCAATGAGCTGGGGGCGAAAAATGACAATGCCTTCTATGAGAGTTACTGCAAGGCCATCGACGAGATCCGGAGAATACAGCCCGGCGCCGTCATTTACATCCAGGGCCTGATTCCCCTGAACGAAAAACAGATTGAGGCCGCAAACGGCAACAAATATAATCTGACCAATGAGCATTTGCGGGTGTACAATGAGCTGATGCGCCAGGCGGCAGAAGAAAAGCAAGTGGTATTTCTGGACCTGTACTCGGAATTTGTAGACGAAAACGGCGCGCTGCCAGAGGATGTCAGCCGGGACGGCGTCCACCTGTATAAGGAGGGATGCCAGCGGTGGCTGGCCTACCTGAAGACCCATACGATAGCGTTTGATACGCTGTACCCCGACGGTCCGCCTGCGATAGGACCGGAACAGATAAGTGAAAATGGGAGTGGACAGGGATGAAAAGAAGATTGGCTTTGATACTGGCTCTTGTGTTGACGCTGGGGCTGGCGGCCTGCGGTGGAAGTGGCGAGCCTGAAAATGCCTGCTATGTCCCCCGCCATGTGGCGGACATAGATCAGGCGGGGGCCTTCTCTGAGACGTTGGAAGAGCTGGACGGTGATGTTGCGTTTACGCTGTATCGGTTGGCCGACTACGGTCTGACACAGGAGGACATGAAGGAATGTGCCGTTCTGCGCTCTGCCGGGGCGACCTGTGAGGAGGCGGCGGTACTGGTGTTCACAGATAGTGACAAGGCGGAGTCGGCCGAGCAGGCGATGAAGGACTATGTCCAAAGCCAGATTGATGCCAACAGGGACTACCGGCCCGCTGAGATTCCCAAGTTGGAGGAAGCTCTGGTAGACCGGAGGGGAGAGAGCGTTCTGCTTGTGGTGGCAGAGGACAGGCAGGCCGCTGAGCACGCGGTGGAATGAAAGTAGAAATCCCGGCCAGTTGGCCGGGATTTTTTGTGCGCGCAAGGGCGCTATTTCAGTTGGCAGTAGTCGCAGGGTTCCTCCACGGTGACAGTGTATTTTTCTAAAAGAGCCACCGGATGGTAGGACAGCTTGCTGGTTCGCAGGCCCAGATCTCCGGTGTCGTCCTCCCGGTTGATGAAAGCCACATGTTCAGCCGCAAATTGCTGGGCAAACTGAGCTACCAGCATCTGATAGCAGCCCTCGTAGTCCCGGTCTGCCTTTTCAATGTGGGTGAACAGGGTGTCGCCGATAATCTCACCCAGAGAAAATCCGACAACCCGGCCTTCTACCAGCAAAACGCCGCCCAGCAGATCGTAGGTTTGGTAGTTGTCCAACACCTCATGGGTCTTGGCGATGTCCTCGTGAAAGGTGACGGCGGACTTGTCCCAACGGCTGGCATACCGGTCTAAAAATTCCTTTACTGCGGGAATATCCTCTGGAGTGATGGTTCGGAACAGCCAATTGCTGTAGGTTTTGAGGAACTTGTTCACATGGTTGCGCTGGCCGCTCAGTTTTTTTCCGCGGAAATACTTCAGGTCCTCCGCCCGATACAGGTAGTCAAAATTGTCCCGTTCGGCCACGGCAGTACTGGCGGGGAAGAAGGTCTGCAACTGTTCCAGCTCGTCCTTGGGGACGGGATAGAAAGCGATGGGCATATTTCGGCGGCAACAATAGCCGGCAATTTCTTTAAAATGTTCGGGCCGCCCGCCCCCCAGAGGCAGGGTGAAGGTGGTGCCCAGCTGGGGATATTCCACCTTAAAGTAGAGAGAACCGCCATAGATGGCCCACTCAGCCTGATAGATATCCCGCCAGATGAAGACGGCGCCTGGGGTGGTGTCGCAGATACGGCTGCGGCTGTAATTGAAAAAGGGGCGCAGTCGAGGGAGATCCTCCAACTGCAAGGGATGGAATTCCAACATAGATTCAAATCCTTTTAGGAGGGGCTGATTTTTCACCCTGTGGGGCTGTATGATTCAGTGTTCCCTTTTTTCTACCATTATATCCGATAATCGCCCGAAATACCAGCCTGTGATCCCCTCCTTTTTGCACAAAAAACCAGCTTTGGTTTTCCTTACCACCGTCAAAAGGTCCCCTGGAGACACGGACAGACGGTAATCGGTGGAGTCCTCGCACCATAGAACTTCCGAGCCATGGCGGAGGTATTCGTTGAGGATATACAGCTTCTGCCCGGTCTCCAAGTGGCGGCACAGGGATAGCTCCTCCCCGGGTTCCAGAAGCTCCAGAGCGGAGCGGCCCCAGCGGATGTTCAGAGATTCGGTACTAGCTGACTGGGGGTCCAATGCGGTGGCGACAGGCAGGCCGTCCCAGGCGGTCCAGGAGAAGTCCTCTGACTCTTCCGAGGGGAGGATGAGGGCGTTGAGCTGACCGTCCGCCTTAAGGACACAGCCGCCGTCGATGGAGACGATTTTTTGCTCGTGGGCGATGATCGGGGCCGCGGAGGGGATGTGAGGGTTGTAGAGCGTGACAGGCCAGTGCCCCACAATAACCCACTTTGAGAAGGAGCGGCCCTGCCCCAGGAAATTGTCGTTTTTCATGCAGCCCCACCGGTCCAGCTCCTCCATTTTATCCAGGGAGGGGACTCCTCCGTGGACAAAGAGCAGATGTTCCGTCTCCAGGATGGTGGGCATAGCTTTCAGCCAGGCCCACTCCTGTGGGAAGGCGGCCCGTAAGTTCTGACGCAGCTGAGGCAGGTCCTCATACTGGTCAAATCCGCCCTCCCTGGCCATCTGGCGGAGGGTGGACTCTGGATGCCGGGGGAGATAGGAGGAGAAAAATCGGTCGTCCAGCTCATCTGTCTCGAAAAAGCGCAGTACCAATCCATCGCAGTTGCCGCAGATGGGAAAGAGCGTGTGGGTTTTGGACAGCGCCATAAGATGGCGCAGCAGGGGCAGGCTGTCCGGCCCTTTCTCCAGCATGTCCCCCAGAAGGATCAGGATGTCATCTGGGGCCAGGCGGAGCTGATCCATTAAGGCCAAGAAAAAGGGCAGGTTGCCGTGGATATCGCTGACAACGATAATTCTACGGCCCGGCTGAAAGACGGGGCGGATGACAATAGCTTTGTCCATGGCGTTGCCTCCCTGTAAGAAAACTGTTATAAACCAACATTATATCAGAATTGCCCCGGCGGTACAAGCCGGCTTTTGGACACTTCTTGACAAGGGCGGCCGCACCCAGTTACAATATATGACATGCAAATTAGGCCAGTATGGTTTCAAGCACCGGGAAAATGGACCCTGTCAGGAGCGTGGATACATTATGAGCGATAAAAGTCTCTGGTACCGCCGAAAAAAGCGGTTGTCTGAAATTATAGAGGTGGGGGCTTCAGAAGATTCCATCAGCCGCCTGTATGATCTGGTCAACTCCCTGGCCATTGTTGTCAATCTGTGTGCCAGTGTGGCCTATACCTTCGAAGAGATTCGGGGCTCGTACGGGGGTGCGCTGCTGAGTGTGGAGACGGTCACCGTCGCCTTTTTTGCCGTGGATTACTGCCTGCGGCTGTGGACAGCCCAGTGTCTGCACCCGGGACTGTCCCCCGTCAGGGCGGTACTGAAGTATATGTTCTCTTTCAGCGGCCTGGTGGATTTGCTCTCGTTCCTGCCCTACTACCTGCCTGTTTTCTTCCCCTCTGGAACGGTGGCATTTCGGATGTTCCGCGTGATGCGCATCTTTCGGCTGTTCCGCATCAACGCCTACTACGATTCGCTGAATGTGATCACTGAAGTGATTGCCAGTAAACGACAACAGTTGACCTCTTCTGTGTTCATCATCATCATTTTGATGCTGGCTTCCAGCCTATGTATGTACAGCTTGGAGCATGAGGCACAGCCAGAGGTGTTCACCAATGCGTTTTCCGGTATCTGGTGGTCGGTTTCCACTTTGCTCACCGTGGGCTATGGGGATATTTACCCCATCACTACCTTGGGGAAACTGTTCAGCATTGTGATTACCTTTTTGGGGGTGGGTATGGTAGCCATTCCCACTGGCATTATTTCCGCCGGCTTTGTGGATCAGTATTCCCGGATCAAGCGCATCAGCGAGTACGCCAATGAGGCTGACGTCCACTTTATCAAGGTCCGTCTTTTGCAGGGGGACCGCTGGTCCGGCCGGACGATCCAGACCCTGGGCCTGCCAGCCGGTATCATTGTGGCCGCGATTCAGCGGAGAGAGGGCATCGTAGTGCCCCGGGGTGATGTGGAACTTCTTCCTGGAGACACCCTGGTTCTGGGGGCGGAGTCGGTGGGGGATGACAGACGCATTGAGCTGAAAGAGATGATTCTCCGCAAACAAAATCCCTGGAACGGCCGGCGTATCCGTGACCTGGATATCTCCCGTCAGACCATCATTGTAATGGTCAAGCGCAGAGGCAAGATACTCATTCCCAACGGGAACCTTGTCCTGTTAGAGGGCGACAGCATCATTCTCTACACCCAAACGCATATCCGTGAGGCCAACACGATTCAGGTGTAAAAACAGGCCCGGGGGTATCCCCGGGCCTGTTTGACGGCTATTTCTGTTTTGTCTGTGCCCGCCTTTATGTGCGTACTCTGGACGCCACGGCGGATCACAGGGATTTGTGCAAACGATGTGTACAAACCCGATTGAGTTTCACAACAATTCAGATTTTATCTGCCATAGGAGGCTCAGAGACCAACGCCATACCACCATGTCAGCCCAGCCACCTGAAGGACTAGCAACAGGGGAAAGCCGTAGCGAAAATACCAGTGCCGGGTCTTGTGGCGGAAGAGGTGCATTCCCAGAGTGCCGCCCAGCGCCCCGCCAAGGACAGCGGGGAAAAATAGGCTCTTTTCCGATATCCGCCATGCCCCTCTCTGGGCCCGCCGCTTATCCATTCCCATAAGGAGAAAGGCGGCCAGGTTGACCGCGGACAGATACAGTTCCAGCAGCTTTTGCTCCACCTGAGAGGCCACCTCCTTTATGAAAAAATTTCCTCCTATTATAATGATACCTCTTTTGACCGCCTTTTTCAACAAAAAATCGTCCGGAATTTCTATGTAAAATTTTCTAATCGACCTTGAAATGTGCCCCACGCCTCTGTATAATGTTATGCACGGTATTCCAGAAAGGGCGGAGGATATTTCTATTTCCTTCTCTGGGACCGTCTCTTCATCCCCCGATCTAGATGGCGGCTGTTCCGCCTGAAGTTGAACGACTGGGATGTCATATATGCTTGAAAGGAATGATGTTTACCAATGGCTACCAAATTCTTGTATCTTTTCTCCGAGGGTAACGCCGATATGCGCAATCTGCTGGGCGGCAAGGGTGCCAACCTGGCCGAGATGACCAACATCGGGATGCCTGTCCCCCAGGGTTTTACTATCACCACCGAGGCCTGCACCCAGTACTATGAGGACGGCGAGAAGATCAACGACGAGATCCAGGCCCAGATCATGGAGTATATCGACAAGCTGGAGGAGATCACCGGCAAAAAGTTCGGTGACAAGGAGAATCCTCTGCTGGTGTCCGTCCGCTCCGGCGCCCGGGCCTCTATGCCCGGCATGATGGACACTATCCTCAACCTGGGTCTGAACGAAGAGGTGGTAGAGGTCATTGCCAAGCAGTCCAACAACCCCCGCTGGGCCTGGGACTGCTACCGCCGCTTTATCCAGATGTACTCCGACGTGGTCATGGAGGTGGGCAAGAAGTACTTTGAGCAGCTCATCGACCAGATGAAGGACAAGAAGGGTGTTACCCAGGATGTGGAGCTGGACGCCGACGACCTGAAGACCCTGGCTAACCAGTTCAAGGCCGAGTACAAAGAGAAGATCGGCACTGATTTCCCCTCCGATCCCAAAGAGCAGCTGATGGGGGCCATCAAGGCTGTGTTCCGCTCCTGGAACAACCCCCGGGCCATTGTCTACCGCCGGATGAACGACATCCCCGGCAGCTGGGGCACCGCCGTCAACGTCCAGTCCATGGCCTTCGGCAACATGGGCGACGACTGCGGCACCGGCGTGGCCTTCACCCGCAACCCCGCCACCGGCGAGAAGAAGCTGATGGGCGAGTTCCTCACCAACGCCCAGGGCGAGGACGTGGTGGCCGGCGTGCGCACCCCCATGCCCATCCAGGAGATGGCTGAGAAGTTCCCCGAGGCCTTCGCCCAGTTCACCGACGTGTGCCAGAAGCTGGAGGACCACTACCGGGACATGCAGGACATGGAGTTCACCGTGGAGCACGGCAAGCTCTATATGCTCCAGACCCGCAACGGCAAGCGCACCGCCGCCGCCGCGCTGAAGATCGCCTGCGACCTGGTGGACGAGGGCATGATTGACGAGAAGAAGGCGGTCGCCATGATCGACCCCCGGAACCTGGACACCCTGCTCCACCCCCAGTTCGACCCCGCCGCCCTGAAGAAGGCCGTCCCCGTGGCCACCGCTCTGCCCGCCTCCCCCGGAGCCGCCTGCGGCAAGATCGTCTTTACCGCTGACGACGCCAAGGAGTGGGCCGCCCGGGGCGAGAAGGTCTGTCTGGTCCGGCTGGAGACCTCCCCCGAGGACATCGAGGGCATGGTAGCTTCCCAGGGAATCCTCACCGTCCGGGGCGGCATGACCTCCCACGCCGCCGTGGTAGCCCGCGGTATGGGCACCTGCTGTGTCTCCGGCTGCGGCGCCATCAAGATGGACGAGGAGAACAAGCAGTTCGAGCTGGACGGCAAGGTCTACAAGGAGGGCGACTGGATCTCTCTGGACGGCTCCACCGGTAACATCTACGGCGAGGCCATCCCCACCGTGGACGCCTCCATCTCCGGCGAGTTTGGCCGGATCATGGCCTGGGCCGACAAGTACCGCCAGATGGGAGTCCGCACCAACGCCGACAACCCCCGTGACACCGCCCAGGCCGTCAAGTTTGGCGCTGAGGGCATCGGCCTGTGCCGTACCGAGCACATGTTCTTCGAGGCCGACCGCATCCCTGCCATCCGGGAGATGATCTGTTCCGACACCGTGGAGCAGCGGGAGAAGGCCCTGGCCAAGCTGGAGCCTATGCAGCAGAGCGACTTCGAGGCCATGTACGAGGCCCTGGAGGGCCGTCCCATGACCGTCCGCTTCCTGGATCCCCCGCTGCATGAGTTCGTCCCCACTGAGGAGGAGGACATTCAGCTGATGGCCAAGGATATGGGCAAGACCGTGGCCGATATCAAGGCCATCATTGCCGGCCTCCACGAGTTCAACCCCATGATGGGCCACCGCGGCTGCCGTCTGAGCGTCACCTTCCCCGAGATCGCCAAGATGCAGACCAGAGCTGTCATCAAGGCGGCCCTGACGGTCCAGGCCCGCCACCCGGAGTGGACCATCGTCCCCGAAATTATGATTCCCCTGGTGGGCGAACTGAAGGAGTTTGACTATGTGAAGAAGATCGTCACCAGCGTGGCTGATGAGCTGATCAAAGAGGCCGGCTCCAACATGAAGTATCAGGTGGGCAACATGATCGAGATCCCCCGGGCCGCCATGTGTGCCGACGATATCGCCCCCCACTCCGCTTTCTTCTCCTTCGGCTCCAACGACCTGACCCAGCTGGTCTTCGGCTTCAGCCGGGACGACTCGGGCAAGTTCCTGGACGCCTACTACGAGAAGAAGATCTACGAGAGCGATCCCTTTGCCCGTCTGGACCAGCACGGCGTGGGCCGCCTGATTGCCAATGCCTGCCGCTGGGGCCGCTCGACCAACCCCGAGGTTCACCTGGGTATCTGCGGCGAGCACGGCGGCGACCCCTCCTCCGTGATGTTCTGTCACGATATTGGGCTGGACTATGTGTCTTGCTCCCCCTTCCGCGTGCCCATCGCCCGGCTGGCTGCCGCCCAGGCCGCCATTGCGAATCCGCGGTAATTGGAAGAGTTTTGTCGTAGGGCATTGTGATTTATCCTGTGTAGGGCACTAACACTTGGCCTACGCCATAGAAAAAAGTGACCTGCCATCCTTCGGATGGGGGTCACTTTTTTGTCCTTCGGACTATCCTTTCCCTGCCTGACACGAGGATTTTAGGAACTGTATCACCCTGGAGTGGGGGTTCCTTGGGGGAGGCTGTGCGCCCCTTAGCGGGGAGATTTTTGGTACAGCCCTCTGTGGAGCGAGCTGCACAAAAAATTGGGAGCTCTGCAATTCGATGGAGAGCAGCTGGCTGGTATGAGTCGGAAATAGCGTGAATTTTAGGCGCTGTGTGGAGAGAAGAGAAAAATTTCCCGGGAATGGAAGGCAATTCTTCATGAACCTCTTGCCAAGGGGAGAAAAATAGGGTAAAATAAATCAGCTAAATAGGCTCAAATAGTTTATATAATGGAGGATGATTCCTATGGCAATGATTTCTGCCAGTGATTTCCGCAACGGTGTGACCTTCGAGATGGACGGCAAGGTTATGCAGGTTGTGGAGTTCCAGCATGTTAAGCCCGGCAAGGGGGCGGCCTTTGTCCGTACTAAGATGAAGAATGTCATTACAGGTGGTGTGACCGAGACCTCCTTTAACCCCACCGCTAAATTTGAGCAGGCTTTTGTAGAACGCAAGGATATGGACTACAGCTACAACGATGGAGATCTGTATTACTTCATGGATCCAGAGACTTTCGACATGATCCCCATTGGCAAGGACCTCCTGGGCGACAGCTTCCGTTTTGTCAAGGAGAATATGACCTGTAAAATCATGTCCTACAAGGGCAGCGTTTTTGGTGTGGAGCCCCCCAACTTTGTGGACCTGGAAGTGACCGAGACCGATCCCGGCTTTAAGGGGGATACCGCCACCAACGTGACCAAGCCGGCCACCCTGGAGACCGGCGCAGAGATCAAAGTCCCCCTGTTCATCAACCCCGGCGACAAGATTAAGATCGACACCCGGACTGGGGAGTATCTGGAGCGCTGTAAGGCGTAATTGTCTGAGCTTCTATGAGGTGAGCAGCCGCCCTGAACTGAAGTGAGAAGCTGCTGACACGGCTTTCTGACGCTGCACTGCGGAGCATGGGGCGAAGTGTGATCATTGAGGCATTGCCTCAGAAAGGGAAACGACTATGACTATTTCCGAAAAAGTTGCCTATTTGAAAGGGCTGGCCGAGGGGCTGAACCTGGACACCGAAAAATCCAAAGAGGGCAAGCTTATCTCTGTAATGATTGGCATTATGGAGGAGCTGGCTATGTCTGTGGAGGATTTAGAGGAGAATGCTCTTAATTTGGGCGAAGAGATTGATGTGTTGTCCGATGACCTGTCCGATGTGGAGGATATCGTCTTTGATGAGGACTATGACGCCCAAGACGAGGATTATGATGACGACTGGTTTGAGGTGGAGTGTCCCTCCTGCAACGAACCGCTGATGATTGATGAGGAGGCTTTGGCCTCTGGCGAAGTGGAGTGTCCCAACTGCGGCTCCCGTTTCGCCATGGAACTGTCCGATGATGACGAGGAAGAGGTACCAGTAGAGGAGGAGTAACCTCTTCTTTCTGCTCAGCAACAGCGCCCTGGAGAGGACTCCAGGGCGCTGTTTGCGTTTGACTCAGGTTTGCCTTTCCCCCTCAGAATATGTTTGGCCCCTTTATTCTCGATGTCCTGTCTCCAGCAATCTCTCTCCAGGGTAAAATTAGCACTCTAAAAAGAAGAGTGCTAAAAATTCACACTCTGTTCATGCTTTTTCTCAGGGAGCGGCCTATACTACAGATATACCGTAGGTTTTCCTGAAAGGAGTGTCAGTATGAACATGAATCAGTTTACCCAGAAATCCCTGGCCGGCATCCAGGGGGCGCAGGACATTGCCCTGGCCCACGGAAATCAGCAGATCGAGCAACCCCACCTGCTGTTGGCCCTGGTGGGGGACGCCGAGGGCTTCATCCCTCAGCTGCTCACCGCAGTGGGGATCACTGTCCCCAGCTTTGAGGCGGCGGTGAAGGCGGAGGTAGATAAGCTGCCCAAGGTCTCTGGATCGGGGCGGGAGAGCGGCAAGGTGTATGTCTCCCAGGACGTGGACCGGGCCCTCCAGGCAGCCGGGCAGGAGGCCCAGGCGATGAAGGACGAGTATATCTCGGTGGAGCACATTCTTCTCGGCCTGCTGGCCCACCCCAGCGCAACGCTGAAGGAGCTGTTCCGCACCTACCGCCTGGACAAGGAGAAGGTGATGCAAGCCCTGGCTCAGGTGCGGGGGAGCCAGCGGGTCACCTCCGACAACCCGGAGGAGACCTACAACGCCCTGAAAAAGTACGGCTCCGACCTGGTGGAGCGGGCCCGGCACAACAAACTGGACCCGGTGATTGGCCGGGACGACGAAATTCGGAACGTCATACGCATTCTCAGCCGAAAGACAAAAAATAACCCCGTTCTCATAGGCGAGCCCGGCGTGGGCAAGACGGCTATCGCCGAGGGGCTGGCCCAGCGGATCGTCAAGGGGGACGTGCCCGTCTCCTTGAAGGACAAGACCATCTTTTCTTTGGACATGGGGGCCCTGATTGCGGGAGCCAAGTACCGCGGCGAGTTTGAGGAGCGGCTGAAGGCCGTACTCAATGAGGTGAAGAAGTCGGAAGGGAAAATCATCCTCTTTATCGACGAGCTGCACACCATTGTAGGGGCGGGCAAGACTGAGGGCTCCATGGACGCGGGCAACCTGTTAAAGCCCCTGCTGGCCCGGGGGGAGCTGCACTGCATCGGGGCCACCACCCTCAACGAGTACCGGCAGTATATCGAGAAAGACGCCGCCCTGGAACGGCGGTTCCAGCCCGTGATGGTCAGCGAGCCCAGTGTGGAGGACGCCGTTGCCATTTTGCGGGGCCTGAAGGAGCGGTATGAGGTGTACCACGGAGTGAAGATCACCGATGGGGCCATTATCGCCGCCGCCACCCTGTCCAACCGCTATATCTCTGACCGTTTCCTCCCGGACAAGGCCATCGACCTGGTGGATGAGGCCTGCGCCATGATCCGCACCGAGATGGACTCCATGCCCACCGAACTGGACGTGATCCAACGGAGAATCATCCAGCACGAGATTGAGGAGGCCGCGCTGAAAAAGGAGACCGACAAACTGTCTCAGGAGCATCTGGCCGAGATCCAGAGGGAGCTGTCCGACATGCGGGACGACTTCAACGCCAAGAAGGCCCAGTGGGACAATGAGAAGGGGGCTATCGGCAAGGTCCAGAAGCTGCGGGAGGAGCTGGAGGAGGCCAGTGCCGCCCTGGAGAAGGCCCAGCGGGAGTACAACCTGGAGAAGGCGGCGGAATTGCAGTACGGCCGCATTCCCGAACTGAAAAAGGCGTTGGAGGCCGAGGAGGCCGCCGCCAGCGAGGGCCGGGCCCACTCCCTCCTTCGGGACAAGGTGACCGAGGAGGAGATCGCCCGGATCATTGAGCGGTGGACCGGTATCCCCGTGGCCCGGCTGATGGAGGGAGAGCGGGAAAAACTGCTTCACCTGGAGGATATCCTCCACAGGCGGGTGGTGGGCCAGGAGGAGGCCGTCCGGCTGGTGAGCGAGGCCATTCTCCGCTCCCGGGCGGGCATCGCCGACCCGGATAAGCCCATAGGCTCCTTCTTGTTCCTTGGCCCCACCGGCGTGGGCAAGACCGAGCTGGCGAAAACCCTGGCTGAGGCCCTGTTCGACAGCGAGAAGAACTTGGTGCGCATCGATATGAGCGAGTATATGGAAAAATTCTCCGTCTCCCGACTCATCGGGGCCCCTCCGGGCTATGTGGGCTATGAGGAGGGCGGCCAGCTTACCGAGGCGGTGCGGAGAAAGCCCTATAGTGTGGTCCTCTTCGACGAGGTGGAGAAAGCCCACCCCGACGTATTCAACGTATTACTTCAAGTATTGGATGATGGGCGTATTACAGATAGTCAAGGCCGGACGGTGGACTTTAAAAACACCATTCTGATCCTCACATCCAATCTGGGCAGCCAGGCCCTGCTGGACGGGATCGGTCCAGACGGGGAGGTCAGCGAGGAGGCACGAGACCAGGTGGGCGAGCTGCTGAAGCGGTCCTTCCGGCCTGAGTTCCTCAACCGACTGGATGAGATTGTCTTCTACAAGCCCCTGACCCGCGAGAACATCACCCATATTGTGGATCTGCTGGTGGCCGATCTGAATCGGCGGCTGTCGGATAAACAGCTGACGGTAGAACTCACGCCCGCCGCCAAGGAGGCCGTCATCGAGGCCGCCTACGACCCGGTCTACGGTGCCCGACCCCTGCGCCGCTATCTCCAGCACACAGTGGAGACCCTCATAGGCCGGAAGATCGTCGCTGACCAGGTGGAGCCTGGCGCCGCCCTCACGGTGGATGTAACAGATGGAGGACTGACAGTCCTGTAAGAATAGAGAGGTTCCCGACACACGACGGGGACCTCTCCTTTTATGGTGGAACCGGTCCTTGAGGGCACTCTACGCCCTGATGCGGTGGAACAGTCCAGGGATTTTCAAAATATTTTGCGGGGCGGGAGACCCCCGACCCGCAGTGCGGAAGAATGATAGATTATAACGGGAGCACGACCTGGTACATCATCACGAAGTGGGCAACGCTGCCTAGGAGAATGAACAGATGAAAAATTTCGTGACAGCCAAATTGTGGGTTATCTCGCCCCGGCCACTTGATGGCGTAGAGCACGCCGCCTACAGTGTACAGCAAGCCCCCGGTCAGCAGCCAGAAGAAGCCCTGATAGGGCAGGGCTCGGTAGATGGGCACAATGGCGAAAATGGCCAGCCAGCCCATAGCCAGATAGATGGTGCTGGTGAGCCACCGGGGAATGGAGAGCTTGGCAATGGTGAGCGCCGTACCCGCGGCGGCCAGGGTCCACACGGCGATGGCCAAGGGAATCCCACCGCTGCTGCGCAGGACGGTGAGGCACAGCGGGGTGTAGCTGCCAGCGATGAGCAGGTAGATAGAGCAATGGTCGTACTTGCGCAGGGCCAGCCGGCCGGGGACCGAGACATTGAGACAGTGGTACAGGGTGCTGGCGGTGTACAGGCAGATCATAGACATCCCGTAGATGGCAAACAGCCCACATAGCAGCCATTTGCCCAGCAGGGCCGACCGGATCAGCAGAGCGGCAGTGCCCAAAAGTGCCAGCACTGCTCCCAACCCGTGGGTGATGGCAGACCAGGGGCGTAGACCATCGTAGGGGTCGCGGATCTCTCCACGGCGGCGGGGCTTAGAAACTGTTATGGGGACAGATGTTGTTAAAGTATTGGCGCGCATAGGACATACTCCTTTCCAGAGAGGGGACAGCGGACGGATTTCTTCTGCTTACAAGTATATCCGAAGAGACGGGAAATATCAATATGAAATATGACCAAATATAATTATAAAAACTATGTAATAACATAAAAACAACGCCGGAGACCCGGCGCTGTTTTTTGTGGGTTAACCCTGAGAGATTGCGCTCATGGGGCAGGTGCCAGCGCAGGAACCGCAATCAATGCAGGCGCCAGCGTCGATGACGTACTGGGAGTCGCCCTGAGAGATGGCGCCCACGGGGCAACCGTCAACGCAGGAACCGCAGCTGATGCAAGCGTCACTGATAACATAGGCCATAATATGTACACCTCCATTAAAATGGTACTCCCTATTCTAGCACATTTTAAAAAAAATGCAATGATAAATTTTTGGAGTAGGTAAAAATATCAATGTGCCTGACGGGGGAATACGCAGGGGACAGGGTGGAGAAAATTCTGTCATTGGAACAGGTTGGCTAAACTCTGAAAAATCCGGGTATGATGGTAAAAAGACTTGATTCTGAGGTGATGCTACCATGGCAGACAGCCAATTCACATCCACCGCTCTGGGGGCTATCCGACTGGCCCAGGAGAACGCCGCCCGACTGGGCCACAGCTATGTGGGCAGCGAACACCTTCTGTTAGGCCTTGCCAGCCAGGAATTCAGCCCCGCCGCTATGGCCCTGCGCCGGGCGGGGGCAGACAGCCGATCCCTGCGCCTGGCCATTGCCCAGCGGGTGGGGACGGGGGTGCCGGCCCAGTCTATTCACCAGGGGCTGACGCCGAATTGCTGCCTGGCGATTCAAGGGGCGGTGGAGGAGAGCCGCCGACTGGGTCAGCGGGCGGTGAACTCGGAACATTTGCTGTTGGGCCTGCTGCGGGGCAAGAGCAGCGGCGCCTCCCGACTGCTGGGCCACTGTGGGGTGGATGGAGAGGAGCTGTACCGTGCGGTATGTGCATCTCTGGGTGGAGAGGAGGTGCCGCCTCAAAAACCCCGGGTACGGGAGCCGGAGACCCGCTCCGACCGCGACACCCGACAGCTGGACCAGTGCGCTAGAGATCTGACCCGCATGGCGGGGGAAGGGCGGCTGGATCCGGTGATTGGACGGAAAGAGGAACTGGAGCGGGTGATTCAGATTCTATCCCGACGCACAAAGAACAATCCGGCCCTCATTGGCGAACCTGGAGTGGGTAAGACCGCTGTAGTGGAGGGGCTGGCCATTGCCATTGCTGACGGCGCTGCCCCCCAGCATCTGCTGGGGAAGCGGGTGTACGCCCTGGACCTGTCCGCCATGGTGGCGGGCACCAAGTATCGGGGGGAGTTTGAGGAGAAGCTGAAGCATGTCCTTCAGGAGGTGCGCCGGGCAGGAAATATTATCCTCTTCATTGATGAGCTGCACACCATCGTGGGGGCGGGCAGCGCCGAGGGGGCCATTGATGCCGCCAATATCCTCAAGCCCGCCCTCAGCCGAGGGGAATTGCAGGTGATCGGGGCCACCACCATTGATGAGTATCGAAAATATATCGAAAAGGATGCGGCGCTGGAGCGGCGCTTCCAGCCTGTCACAGTCAGAGAACCCAGTCGGGCGGAGACGCTGGAGATTTTACAGGGGCTCCGGGGCCGGTATGAGGCCCACCACCACCTGATCATTTCTGACGCTGCGTTGGAGGCGGCGGTGGATCTGTCCTGCCGCTACCTGCCCCAGCGATTTCTGCCAGATAAGGCGATTGATTTGGTAGACGAGGCGGCGGCGCAAGCCCGACTATCGGGGAAGGCTCTGCCCCCGGAACTTCAGCGGCTGGAGGGGCGGGTGTCCCAGGCGAACCGCCAACTGGCCGACGCGGTGCGCCGGCAGGACTTTGAGCAGGCGGCCATTTTGCGCAATGTGGAGCGGGACTTTAAACGGGAGCTGGAGGGGGAGCGGCAGAAATGGCAGTCCGGCCAGGGCCAGTTCGCTGTGGAATCCCACCACATCCAGGCGGTGCTGGCCCAGTGGACCGGGGTGCCCATCTGTGATCCGGACGAGGCGGACCGGAAGGCGCTGGCTGAGCTGGATAGCCAGCTGCGCCGCCGTCTTCTTGGTCAGGACAGGGCAGTGGAAACGGTTGTAAAAGCCATCCGCCGAGGGCGGCTGGGCCTGAAAGACCCCCGGCGCCCAGTGGGCTGCTTTCTCCTTCTGGGGCCCAGCGGGGTGGGCAAAACCCAGCTGTGCCGCTCTCTGGCTGCGGCCCTCTTCGGCAGTGAGGAGGCCCTGCTTCGCTTTGATATGTCTGAGTATATGGAGGGGCACACGGTGTCCCGTCTTCTGGGCTCCCCCCCGGGCTATGTGGGCCACGAGGAGGGGGGACAGCTTACGGAACGGGTCCGCCGGCACCCCTGGTCGGTGGTTTTGCTGGACGAGCTGGAGAAGGCGCACCGCGACATATGGTCCATCCTGCTCCAAGTGATGGAGGAGGGGGTGCTCACCGATGCCCAGGGGAAGAAAACCGACTTTCGCAATACCGTGCTGGTAATGACTTCCAACTTAGGGGCCCAGCGATTTGCCAAGGGAAAGCGGCTGGGGTTCGCGGCTGGAGGGGAGGCGGAGCGGGAGGAACTGGAGCGGGCGGTGCTGTCTGACGCATCCAACACCTTTGCGCCGGAGTTTTTGAACCGGCTGGACGCCACACTGGTCTTCCACCCCCTCAGCGGTGAGACCCTCAACGCCATCACCCGACAACTGCTGTCCGAGACCGGTCAACGGCTGGACAAGCTGGGGATTGCGATGGCGGTGGAGGAGGAGGCCGTCTCCCTCCTGGCTGGCAAGGGCAGCAACCGGGAGTATGGCGCCCGGCCCCTCCGCCGGGCCATCGCCTCTCTGGTGGAGGACCCCGCCGCCGACCTGATGCTGACTGGCCAGCTGAAGAAGGGGGACACCCTGTGTGTCTCAGCCCAGGGGGACCAGGTGAAGGTGCGGCTGGTATAGAGATCAGGCGGTCAGATATTCCGATGGAACATCTGACCGCCTTGTTACAGGCCCCACTTCATGAGGTATTCTGCTTCGCCGGTGTTGTCGTCGGTGTGTTCGCCCTGGATGCAAAACCCTTCCCGTTGATAGAATGTCACTGCGCGGGAGTTCTTCTGATAGACATGCAGTGTGAGCCGCGGTTTGATGCCCTTGACATAGTCCAGCAGCTTTTTGCCGATTCCGCCGGACTGTGCGCTGCTTTGTACGAAAATTCCTGAGATGTATTCTCCATTCAACCCAATAAAACCAACGATCCGATGTGTGGACTCGTCTTCCCAAACGTAGACCTCTGCCTGGGGGAGCAGTTCCCGCAGGTATTGGAAGTTGTCCCTCCAGTACTGAGGGGAAATAAAATGGTGGGCTTTGAGATTGGTATCCAGCCAGATGTCCGCGACGCCGGCCAGATCAGCTTCCTGCATTGCTCGAATCATAATTTCATCCTCTGAGAAGCCGCAGCCCATTTGTTTGGTCTG
Source organism: uncultured Oscillospiraceae bacterium (assembly GCA_948616425.1). Lineage (GTDB taxonomy): Bacteria > Bacillota > Clostridia > Oscillospirales > Oscillospiraceae > Lawsonibacter. The sequence continues at coordinate 35,264 of CAPGBJ010000035.1, read as the reverse complement.
CGGCTTTTGTCATTAAATATTTGCGTGGGCCAGTTGAGGTTCCCGTGCGGTCTGAGGTTCTGGGCGGGGGCGCGCGGGCTCCTGGCGGGTAAGCCCTTTGGCGTTGGCCAGCATCAGCTTAATTCGGTTCTCCTGGTTGATTTTAGTGGCGCCGGGGTCGTAGTCGATGGCCACTACGTTGCTGTAGGGGTACTCGTCCTTCAGCTTGCGGATCATCCCCTTGCCTACAATGTGGTTGGGCAGGCAGCCGAAAGGCTGGGTGCAGACGATGTTGTTGGTGCCCGAGTGGATGAGTTCCAGCATCTCCGCGGTGAGCAGCCAGCCCTCTCCCCTCTTGTTGCCGGCCCCCAGGTAGCCCTGGACCAAGCGGTGCAGGTCCTGAAAAGTGCCCGGGGCCCGGAAGCGGCCCGACTGCTCCAGGGCGGCGATCATGTCCCGTTGGCAGGCCTCGATGTACTTCATAAACAGGGAGCAGGCGAATTTCTTAATCCACTTGCCGCCGTAGAGTTCCACATCGGCCACCCGGTTATAGATCTTGAAAATGATAAAGTCGGTGAGGCCGGGGACCACCGGCTCTACCCCCTCGGACAGGAGGAATTTTTCCAGATTGTTGTTGCCCAGGGGGGCAAATTTCACATAGATCTCGCCCACAACTCCCACCCGGATCTTGGGGTCCCCTGCCACGGGGATGGCGGCGAAGTCGGCGCAGATCTGGTCAAAGTTGGTCCGCATCTGCTTGCGGCTCATGCCCCGTCCCGCCTGGAAGCCGTCCACCAGCTTTTGGGACCAGCGGTCAGTCATGGCGTCGGCGGCTCCCGCCTCCACCTCGTAGGGTCGGACCTGGTTGGCCACGTTGACAATGATGTCGCCATACATCATGGCGTATACCGCCTTGCGGACAAAGGGCAGGGTGAGGGAGAAGCCGGGGTTTTTCTCCAGCCCGGACAGGTTGACCGACACCACCGGGATATAGGCCATGTCGGCCTTCTCCAGGGCCTTGCGCAGCAGGTGGATGTAGTTGGAGGCCCGGCAGCCGCCCCCAGTCTGGGTGATGAGCAGACCCACCTTGTGGGAGTCGTACCCCCCGTGCTTCACTGCGTCGATAAGCTGGCCGATGACCAGCAGGGCGGGGTAGCAGGTGTCGTTGTGGACGTATTTGAGCCCCTCGTCCACGATCCCCCGGTGGTTGGTGGTGAGCATGTCCACCTTGTAGCCCTCGCACTCCAACAGCTTTTTCATCATGCCGAAGTGGACGGGCAGCATCTGGGGCATGAGGAGGGTGTACTCCTCCTTCATCTCCTTGGTGAACAGAAGACGGCCGGTGTCGTCATAGACCAGTCTTGCCATATCAATGCTCCTTTCTGGCCTCAATGGCGGCCATCAGGGAGCGGATGCGGATTTTTACCGCCCCCAGGTTGCTGATATCGTCAATTTTTAGCTGGGTATAGAGCTTGCCGCCCGTTTCCAGGATGGAGCGCATCTCGTCGCCGGTGATGGCGTCGATGCCGCAGCCGAAGGAGACCAGCTGGATGAGTTCCATGTCGGGCTGAGTGCAGACGTACCGGGCGGCATTGTACATCCGGGCGTGGTAGGTCCACTGGTTGAGGACGTGACGGGGGGCCTTGTCCTCCAGCCAGGCCACCGCGTCCTCGGTGACCAGGACGAAGCCGTAGGAGGTGATCAGGTCGTTGATGCCGTGGTTGATCTCCGGGTCCATGTGGTAGGGCCGGCCGGCCACCACCAGGATGGGACGGCCCTGGGCCCGGGCGTTGTCGATGTAGGTCCGGCCGGTGTTCCGCAGGTCATTTTTGTAGGCGTTGTAGGCGATGTAGGCCGACTTCACTGCCGCCGCCGTCTCCCGCCTGGGGATGTGGAACTCATTGAAAAACCACTCTCCAGCTTTGCGCTCCATGTCGCGGGGGCGGTGGAGGCCGAAGTAGGGGTAGAGGTAGCGGACGTGCTTCAAATCGGGCACGTTTGCCGCCAGCAGCTCGGGGTAGTATGCCACCACGGGACAGTTGTAGTTGTTGTCCCCCGCCCCCTCGTCGAAGTTGTAGGGCATACAGGGGTAGAAGATGGCGTCCACCCCCGCCTCCGCCAGGGCCTCCACGTGGCCGTGGAGGAGCTTGGCGGGGTAGCACACCGTGTCCGAAGGGATGGTACGCTGTCCCTTTAAGTAGAGCTTCCGGGAGGACTCGGGGGAGAGGACCACCTCGAAGTTGAGCTGGGTGAACAGTTCGAACCAGAAGGGCAGGTTCTCGTACATGTTCAGCCCGAAGGGGATGCCGATCTTCCCCCGGGAGCCGTCGCCGCTCCCCTTGCCCTGGAGGGCCCGGAGCTTTGCGTACTTATACCGCATCAGGTCGGGCAGACGGCTGGGCTCCTCCCCCAGGGGGCGGGAGCACCGGTTGCCCGATACAAACCGCCGCCCGCCGTCGAAGGAATTCACGGTCAGGGAGCAGTGGTTGGTACACAGCCCGCAGGTGGCGGGCTTGGCGGTGTGGGTGAAGGCTTCCAGCGCCTTGGCGCTGAGCAGGGTGGACTGATCCAGTCCCAGGTCTCGGGCGGCCAGGGCGGCCCCAAAGGCCCCCATGATGCCGGAGATCACCGGACGGGTGACCTCACGGTTCAACTCCTGTTCAAAGGCCCGGAGGACTGCGTCGTTGAGGAAGGTGCCCCCCTGAACCACAATATGTTTCCCCAAGTCGTCGGCGGAGGCGGCCCGGATTACCTTGTAGATGGCGTTCTTCACGATGGAGGTGGACAGCCCGGCGGAGATGTCCTCCACGCTGGCCCCGTCCTTTTGGGCCTGCTTCACGCTGGAGTTCATAAATACGGTGCACCGGGAGCCCAGATTCACCGGCTTCTGGGTGAACAGGCCCAGGCGCGCAAAGTCGGCAATGTTGTACCCCAGGGCTTTGGCGAAGGTCTCGATAAAGGAGCCGCAGCCGGAGGAGCAGGCCTCGTTGAGCATGATGGAGTCCACCGCTCCGTTGCGGATCTTGAAGCACTTCATGTCCTGGCCGCCGATGTCGATGATGAAGTCCACGTCGGGCTGGAAGTGGGCGGCGGCCTTGTAGTGGGCCATGGTCTCCACCAGCCCCAGGTCGCAGCTGAAGGCGTTTTTAATCAAATCCTCCCCGTAGCCGGTGACGGCCGCGCCCTTGATTGTGATGCGGTTGCCGCACAGCTTATAAATCTTCTGGAGCTGCTCTAGGACGATGGCGACGGGGTTGCCCAGATTGGAGTGGTAGTAAGTGTACAGCAGGCCGCCGTCAGGGGCGATGAGGGCCAGCTTGGTGGTGGTGGAGCCGGCGTCCATACCCAGATAGGCGGGACCGGCGTAAGTAGAAATGTCTGCCTCGGGGGGGCGGCTGGCATTGTGACGGGCGGTGAAGGCGTTGTACTCCGCCTGGCTAGTAAATAGGGGGGGCATGGTGTCCACCAGGGTGGTGGACTCGGCGCTGTCCTCTAGCTTCTGCATGACCGCCTCAAAGGGAGCGGGAGCATAGTCGGTGGCGCACAGAGCGGCCCCCATGGCGGCAAAGCAGTCGCCGTCCTCCGGGAAAATGGCGTGGTCGCCGTCCAGCTTCAAGGTCTCTACAAACCGCTGACGCAGACCCGTGAGGAAGTGCAGCGGCCCGCCCAGAAAGACAATCTTTCCCTTCAGCTCCCGGCCCTGGGTCAGGCCGGCCACCGTCTGGTCCACCACCGCCTGAAAAATGGAGGCGGCCACGTCCTCCTTCCGCCCGCCCTGGTTGAGGATGGGCTGGATATCACTCTTGGCGAAGACGCCGCAGCGGGAAGCGATGGGGTAAATCTTCTCGTGCTTCAGGCTCAGCTCGTCCAGCTGGCTGACGGACACGTTCATCAGGGTGGCCATCTGATCGATGAAGGCGCCGGTGCCCCCGGCGCAGGAACCGTTCATCCGCTCTTCCAGGGCGCCGCCGAAAAAGATGATCTTGGCGTCCTCCCCACCCAGCTCAATGACCGCGTCAGTATCTGGAATATAGGTATTCACCGCCGCGGCGGTGGCGTAGACTTCCTGGACAAAGTCGATGCCTGACGCGTCGGCCACCCCCAGACCGGCAGAGCCGGTGATGGTGACCTTGATCTTCTGCCCGGCCAGCATGTCCCGGATGGAGTGCAAGGTCTCCAGGGCCCGCTCCCGAGTTTTGGAGAAGTGCCGCTCATAGGAGCGGAACAGCAGTTTATCCTGTTCGCTGAGGACCGCTACCTTGACCGTAGTGGAACCGATATCAATGCCGACGCGCAGACTCATAGGGAATAACCGCCTTTCAGGAGTTGGAAGCCTATTTTTCATGGTATATGATACTGATTTTTTGTCGGAAAGACAACGGAATTAACGGCTTTTTAACAGGGCAAAAGAGAAGAAAAGCGGGAATTTAACGGCCCTTTCCGTGCGCAAAAGTGACAAAACCCCCGGCGGATTCAATCCGCCGGGGGTTTTGCGTTAGCTGCCGGTGACCGGGTGGACCCGATCCGGTTCTGTCTGTGGGCCCGATTTAAAGGAACCGTTTTGGTTTTTCTACTCAATAATCTGGAAATTAACGGCCCCAGTGGCGTTGTCTCTGCCTGATTCTGGCTGATAGGTTGGGAGCTGGGTGTAATAGTTGAGGTCTCCCATATTCCGCACGAATATCTGATAGGAGCCGGCAGAAATGCCCTCAAACGTACCATTGGCAACACCGCCATAGGCCGTACGACAAACAACTTCCGTTCCGTCCGCTGTACGCAGGCCAAAATCCAGAGTGAGGACCGGACTTTCGTAGGTTAGCGAGTAGGAAATATCGGATAAAACCTCTTGGACAATAAACGTCTGTTCTTTCACCTGCTCCTTGCCGGGGGTTAGGTCCGAGAAGGACAGTCCCACGTTGCCGGTGACCTGGGTCAGGTCCTCCTCTATCCGGTGACGCTGCGTCCGGGCCAGCAGTTCCAGAGCCCCTGGAGTGGAGGGGTCCAGCACGGCCGCCACGGTGTAGGACTCCGCGCCGATTTCAGCGGGTGTGACCAGATAGCACCGTTCAAGACTGCCGCCCAGGCGATGGGTGTATAACAGGTAGGTGTGTCCGTCCGCGCTGCCGTCCGTGTCCTCCAGCAGGGTGACGCGGGGAGATAGAAACGGGGCTTCAGACAGATCAAGCCCCAGTTCCTCGGGGGTATTCAGCAGGTCGGCGGCCGAGTCCAGAATGTCCAGAGCTTTCTCCAGCAGGTCGGGGTCGGTGATGGCATCGGGGTAGGCCTGGCTGGAGAGGAGGGATGGGGAGAACTGAACCGCCTGGGTATGACTTACCTGATACCGGTACGAACCGTATAAGTTCCGAACCGGCTCCTCCCGCTCCGCAAAGACGAACACAGCAGACAGAGCGACGACAGCAATCACGGCAAACAGGGCGGTCTTCAAAGTCTCGGGCTTCTTTACAATCTGGGCTACCCGCTGCTGGATGGACTTCTTTCCGCCAGTCATAGCGGTGGAGCAGGACAGCAGGTCCCCGGGACGCAATGACCTGGCGGCCACCATGTCCACCAGGGTGCGGCCGTAGGGGATGCGCTCCACCTCCCCCAGCCGCGCCACTGCCCCTTCGTCGCAGGCCAGCTCGCCGTCCCCCTTTGACAGCCCCACCGCCAGCCACACCAGCGGGTTGTACCAGTGGAGGGCCAGGGCCAGGCACCGCAGCAGGGACCAGAGGTGGTCCCGGTGCGCGTAGTGGGTCAGCTCGTGGGCCAGTACATGGCGCAGGGTGGCCGCGTCCTCCGCCGCCCCGGGAGTGAGGTAGACGGCAGGCCGGAGCACCCCGAACAGACAGGGGGAGGGCAGATGTGCCGCCGTGTAGACGGGGATGGGGGCGTCAACCCCCTCCAACGCATGGCGGTAGTACTTCAGCCGCCCCAGAAAGCGGCGGTTGGAGCAGAAAATGACCGCCATCGCGCAGAGCGCCCCGACGGCCCAGAGGGTCATCAGAAGCCTGGGCAGTGTGGTGTAGAAGAAATAGGTGTCGATGCCGGTGTCCGAGAGGACGCGGCAGGTGGTGTGGCCCTCCACCTCAAGGTTGCCGAAGGTGTAGATGGGGGCTTGGGTGCCAAGGACGGCGCCGGCGTCAATGCCGCTCTCCCGCATCTCCGCCAGACTGTCCTCCGAAAGGGGGCGGGAGTTGGTCCGCAGGGCGTACAACTCCACGTCGGCCACCTCCGGGGCCAGATTGGAGGCCAGCACCGGCAGCGCCTGGCCGACGGCGGCGGGCAGCTCCACTTGGAAGGGTACCAGCAGCCGCAGCAGGACCACCCCCCACAGGGCGTATTTCAGCCGGGCGGACAGCCGGTCCCTGAGCAAAAACCGCACCGCCAGCACGATCAGGATGAGAACGCTGGAGGTAACCGCCCATTGAATCAGCAGCGTCATGTCTCCCCCTCCTCCGCCTTGCGCAGAATTTCATATAGCTGGTTGATCTCCTCCCGGGACAGCGACTTGTCCTGGGCCATGGCGGACACCATCAGGCCCACGCTCCCCTGGTAGACCTTGTCCAGAAAGGAGCGGGTCTCACCCCGGACAGCCTGGTCCTTTCGGACGGAGGGGGAGTAGTGCTTTGTCCGCCCAAGGGTCTGACACAGAACCAGCCCCTTGGCCTCCATCCGTCTCAGGGTGGTGATGGTAGTGCTCTTGGCCCAGCCCGGCCGCTCCCCCAGGGCGGCCACCAGTTCCATCACCGTCATGGGGGAATTCTCCCACAGACAGTCCAGTACATACCATTCGCTGTTGGTCAGGTTGATGTTGTCCATAGCGGGCTGCTCCTTTCGTCCACCCACAGCTCCCTTTGGCAGAGAAAGCCGTGGGCGGTGTCTCTTTGAGAATATAGTCTACTTTGTAGACCTATCATAGCACAGATGGTCTACAGTGTCAACCAAATATTTTCCCGTTTGGGGCACAGAATTCTTGTCGCACATGGGAAAATCTGCTGCTTGTCTTCTTTCGAGAGATTTATTGGTAGACTTTCGGGCAAAACTATGGTAGACTGGCCCCAGAGGTACAGGTGACAAGATAAAGGAGGAACTTCTATGGATAACAAGGTTATGTATTCCCTGAGCTATGGACTGTTCGTCCTGTCCGCCCGCCAGGGGGACAAGGACAACGGCTGTATCACGAACACCGCCATCCAGGTGACCACCGACCCCAACCGCATTGTCATTGCTGTCAACAAGAGCAATTACACCCACGACATGGTGAAGGAGACCGGCCGCTTCACTGTCTCCATCCTGTCGGAGGAGGCAAAATTTGACCTGTTCCAGCGGTTTGGCTTCCAGTCCGGTCGGGATGTGGATAAATTTGCCGGGTTTGAGGGGAACACTGGTAAGGACGCGGACGGTATCCGCTATGTCACCCAGGGGACCAACGCCTGGCTGAGCTGCAAGGTGGTGTCCGCCACGGACCTGGGCACCCACACCCTCTTCCTGGCCGACGTGCTGGACGGCGGTGTGATCTCCAGCGCCCCCAGCGCCACTTACTCCTACTACCAGGCCCATATTAAACCCAAGCCGGGTGCCGCCCCTGCCTCCAGCGAAAAGAAACGCTGGGTGTGCAAGGTCTGCGGCTATGTTTACGAGGGGGATGAACTGCCTGCCGATTATATCTGTCCCCTGTGCAAGCACCCCGCCTCTGACTTCGAACTGTTGGGTTGAAAAATGAAAAAAACCGCGCCAGAGTGGAAACCTTTGGCGCGGTTTTTGCGTCTATTATTGTGAGGCGAGCGCGAAAAGTTGTCCTTTATAGTCGACTCACTTGAAAACCGGTAAAGTTCGGCGGTTAACATGGTACAGGGCGGCGTTGTCGTCTTGCCCCGCGCCATTTTTCCTTCCCCTCCTTTTTACCTCTTCTCAAGTGCGTCGACTATACCAGAGGGGATTTTGGATGTACTAGAGAGAAACAGGAGGACCGACCATGGAGGATACAGCTATTATCGACCTGTACTGGGCCCGCTCCCAGCAGGCTATTGTGGTCAGTGAGGAGAAATATGGCCCCTACTGCCACACCATCGCCCGGCGCATTCTGGAGCGGGAGGAGGATGCGGAGGAGTGTGTCAACGACACCTGGCTCCGGGCCTGGAACACGATACCGCCCCAGCGGCCGGTGATTTTGTCCGCCTTCTTCGGCAAGCTGACCCGAAATCTGTCCCTGGATCGGTGGCGGCGGGCTCGGGCGGCCAAACGGGGGGGCAGCCAGGTGGAGGTGGCCCTCCATGAGCTGGAGGACTGCCTGCCCGACCGCAGCCGCCTGGATGAAAACCTGGAGGCCAGGGAGACGGCGGCCCTCATCTCGGCCTTTCTCCGCCAGCAGGACCAGACGGACCGGGCGCTGTTTGTCCGGCGGTACTTCCACCTGGAGCCTCTGGGCGAGTTGGCGCTCCGTTTTGGAATGACCACGGGACAGGTGAAGTCCCGGCTTCACAGAATGCGAGGCAGGCTGAAATTGGAACTGGAGCGGGAGGGAGTGGCGATATGAATGCGGAACATATTTTAGACGCTATGGGCCTGGTGGATGATGATCTGATCCAGGAGGCGGAGCGATACAGCCGTCCCAGGGGCCGGATGGCTCACAGGGAGTGGCTGGGGCTGGCAGCCTGCTTCACCGTGGTGGTGGCTTTGGTCTACGGCCTGGCCCAGCTGGGTATGAGCGGAGGTAATGGGTACAGCGGGGGCATGGCTACGGAAGGCTGGCCCGCCTCTAGCGCCCCCAACACTCCGGCAGGGGGAAATATGGCGCCGCCAGAGGAGGCGGACGGCAGCCTGGGTGATGGGGATACGTGCCCCCTCCCAGAGCCCGACAGTTCCGGCCAAAGGGAGGAACAACCTGGCTGGATTCCTGGAGGAGAGGGCTTCTGCGACGCCATTATGGTGGGCGGTATTCTTTACTGTTCCACTGGCGAGGTGGTTGCTGTGGCGGTAGAGGAGAGCGAAATTAGAACGGTGGTGTCCTACACCAACACTTTGCCTGAGATGGATGGGCAGACCAACTTCTCCCATGATCTGGCCGCCCGGTACGCCATGACGGACCAGGGATTGGTGGTGGAGATGGAGGAGCAGTGGGTTTTGTTTGACCCCGTGACCCCCTCGGCGTAATCAAAGGACCTGCCCAAAAGGGCAGGTCCTTTGATTATTTGTCCTCGGTGTCCTGTAATACCCGCACCTGGATCTCCAGCACCCGCCGATGTTCTACTCGGGTGACGGTGACATCCAGGCCTTCGGCCTCGAAGTGGTCGCCCACCTCGGGAACCCGCCCGACCTGTTCCAACACCCAGCCGGAGACGGTGGCGGCATCGCAGGTCCCCTTTACCTGGAATAAGTCGTACATGTCGTCCAGGTCGGCAGAACAGGCAATTAGGTAGCTTTCATCGGGCTGTTTCTGAAAGATTTCGATGACCTCGTCATGCTCATCCCAGATTTCACCCACCAGCTCCTCCAAAATGTCCTCCAGCGTGACAATGCCCTGGGTGCCGCCGTATTCGTCTACCACCACCGCCATGTGCACCTTGTTTTTCTGCAGAATGCGCAGCAGTTCAAAGACCCTGGTGTTGCCGGTGGTGTAAAATACCGGCGCTTTCAGATGAGACACCATGGTCTCGCCTCGGTAGCGGGCGGCGTAGAAGTCTTTCTCATGGATGACACCTACGATATTGTCTACCGTCTCATGGTAGAGGGGGATGCGGGAGTAGCCCGTCTCGGCAAAGAGGGCGGCAATCTCCTCCATAGAGCTCTCCTCATCCGCGGCGGTCAGGTCCACCCGAGGGGTGAGAATTTCAGAGACCTCCAGATCGTTGAATTCGATGGCGTTGCGGATCAGGTCGCTCTCGTGTTCGTCCAGACCGCCTTCGGTCTGGGCCTGATCCACCATGCCCACCAACTCCTCTTCGGTGATGCCGTCATCCCCTTTGGAGCGGAAGAGTTTGCTCATCAGTTTTTTCCACTGGCCGAATAGGAAATTCAGAGGGGTGAAAATCACCATGAACAGCTTAAGTAGGGGCTGAGCAAACATGGCGAAGTCCTCCGGGCGCTCCTTGGACATGCTCTTAGGGGTGATCTCACCAAAGACCAGAATGATGATGGTAAGGGCCACCGTGGCCACTGTGGGACCATACTGGTGAAACCACTTGGTGCACAGCACGGTGGATACCGTGGTGGCGGTAATGTTGACGATGTTGTTGCCGATGAGGATGGTGGACAGCAGCTTGTCGTACTCCTCCGACAGTTCCAGGGTCTTGGCGGCCCGGCGGCTGCCGTTGTCCGCCCGGGTTTTCAGTCGGATACGGTTGAGAGAGGTGTAGGCGGTCTCGGTGGCCGAGAAATAGGCGGACATGGCCACCAGGATACATAAGGTGATGAGCATGGCAATACTGGTACTGTCTAATTCCATAGGGGAAGGATCGACTCCTTTTGTTGTTTATTTGCTTGGCTGGGAAACCATCTGTTGCAGGGCATTGTGAGACCGTGTGGGGCGGAACCCTTGCCCTGCATAGGGAAAGAGGGGGCAGAAGGTTTAAACTTCCACACATTGGGAAAAACTCTCTATCATGTTATTTAAGCAAGGAGTATACCATACCTGTCTGTGGAATGCAAACTTATTTTATCCGCCGCCAGAAAGCTTCACGAAATTTTAACGAAAAAGGGAAAAAAGCTCTTGACGGTCAGGGACAGGCGTGATATAGTAGCTCTACCTGTGAAAAGGGGCGTTTTTCCGCTGTCTGGATACGGTGTCCAGAAGGCGGACCCCTCCACCCGCCAGGGCCACAGGGAGGCAACAGCCGACATCCACCGTATCCTCTGGGCGTATGATTGCGCCCTTTGGCGCTGGATTCGGCATAAGACAGGCCGCATCCGGCGTTTTCTTTATGAAAAACGGAGCAAACCCCTGTCAAATAAAAAAGGAGGTGCCGAACAATATGGCAGCAAAGGCCGGCGCTCGCATCAAGATCACCCTGCGGTGCTCTGAGTGCAAGCAGAGAAACTACAACACATTTAAGAACAAGAAAAATACCCCCGACCGTCTGGAGTTGAACAAATACTGCCCCTTCTGCAGGAAGCACACCGTTCACAATGAGACGAAGTGATTGGCGGAAAGGCCAAAATGAAAGAAGGGTATGCAATGGCTGAGAACGAAAAGGTAGAGCAGGCCACACAGGCCAAGAAGGACAAAAAGTCCGACAAGAATGCAAAGCCCGGCTTTTTTGCCCGTATGGGCAAGTGGTTTCGGGATATGAAGAGCGAGCTGAAGAAAGTTCAGTGGCCCACCCGCAAGCAGACCATCAACAACACCCTGATTGTCATCGCATGCGTCATTGTGGTCGGTATCTTCATCGCCCTGTTTGACTATGTCGCCGGCGAGGCAATCCGTTTGCTGATCGGTGCGTTCAAAGGGTGACGCGGATGGCTGACAACGCGAATTGGTATGTGGTCCACACCTATTCCGGCTATGAGAACACGGTGAAGGCCACCATCGAAAAGTATGTCGAAAACCGCAGCATGCAGGAGCTGATCCACGAGATCAGCATCCCCCTGGAAACTGTCACCGAGATCACAGACAGCGGCCCCAAGGAAGTGGAGCGCAAGGTGTTTCCCGGCTATGTCTTGGTGAAAATGGTGATGAACGACGAGACCTGGCACGTGGTGCGCAATATCCGGGGTGTCACCGGCTTTTTGGGCGAGGGTAACAAGGCCATCCCCCTGAGTGAGGCCGACGTAGCCGCCCTGGGTGTGGAGAAGCGGGAGGTCATAGTCAGCTACGAACTGGGTGACACCGTGCGCATCACAGACGGCGCCCTGGAGTCCTTCTTGGGCACCGTGGACGAGATCGACTTGGATAACGGCAAGGTCCGGGTGGTGGTGTCCATGTTTGGACGGGAAACCCCCGTGGAATTGGAGTTGGACCAGGTGGAACCGGCAAATTCGTAAGTAATACCCCAATGGCAGGACGGCCACGCAAGTCGTGGCCCTACAGGCCAGTGTAGGGACACGGCGAGCCGTGTCCGATGGAAACCCCAGTGGGAGGAATCTGAAAGATTCCGCCAAACTACCACATTTTCAAATGGAGGTGCTCTTTCGTGGCACAGAAAGTAACTGGATACGTAAAATTACAGATCCCCGCAGGCAAGGCGACCCCCGCCCCCCCGGTGGGCCCCGCTCTGGGCCAGCACGGCGTGAATATTGCCGCTTTTACCAAGGAGTTCAACGAGCGGACCAAGAATGATGTAGGTCTGATCATCCCCGTCATCATCACCGTCTATGCAGACCGCTCCTTCACCTTTATCACCAAGACGCCCCCCGCCCCTGTGCTGATTAAGAAGGCCTGCGGCATTGACAAGGCCTCCGGTGTGCCCAATAAGAACAAGGTGGCCACCATCAGCAAAGAGGATGTGCGCAAGATCGCTGAGACCAAGATGCCCGACCTCAACGCCGCCTCCATTGAGGCCGCAATGAGCATGATCGCCGGTACTGCCCGCTCCATGGGTATCCTGGTGGGCGAGTAAGGAGGGGACAAGAATGTTTAGAGGAAAGAAATATAAAGAGAGCGCCAAGAAGATCGACAAGAACGCGCTGTACGATACCGCAGACGCTATGAAGCTGGTGGTGGACACCGCTACCGCCAAGTTTGACGAGACGGTGGAACTCCATGTGAAGCTGGGTGTCGACTCTCGCCACGCCGACCAGCAGGTCCGCGGCGCCATTGTCCTGCCCCACGGTACCGGCAGAAGTCAGCGCGTGCTGGTCTTTGCCAAGGCCGCCAAGGCCGACGAGGCCCGGGAGGCCGGCGCCGATTTCGTAGGTGAGATGGACTTGGTCGAGAAGATCCAGAAGGAGAACTGGTTCGACTTTGACGTAGTCGTCGCCACCCCCGACATGATGGGCGTGGTGGGCCGTCTGGGTAAGGTGCTGGGCCCCAAGGGTCTGATGCCCTCCCCCAAGGCTGGCACCGTCACCATGGATGTGACCAAGGCCGTCAACGAGATCAAGGCCGGTAAGGTGGAGTACCGCCTGGACAAGACCAATATCATCCACTGCCCCATCGGTAAGGTCTCTTTCGGGCCCGAGAAGCTGAGCGAGAACTTCTCTGCCCTGATGGGAGCTATTATCAAGGCCAAGCCCGCCGCCGCTAAGGGCCAGTATATCAAGAGCTGCACCGTGGCTTCTACGATGGGCCCCGGCGTCAAGGTCAACGGCGCCAAGCTGGTGTAAATTGTTCTTCTGAATAAAAAATCCTCTGACCGTACGGTCAGAGGATTTTTTATGGTTCGATGGGCGAAAACCGCTTGCGTCCAGTCGTTATTCGAGGTAAAATGAAGCTGCACATTGCCGTGAAGGAGGTTATTTGTATGGATGAAAAAAATCCGGGTCTGATTCGGTATAGCCAGAGCCAGTGTATGCAGTGCAAGACCGTCAGCCAGGTCAAGGAATACCACGGCCTGGACCTGACCCGGAGCCCCGAGGGGAAAGAACTGCTGCTGAAGGGGGAGTTTTTCCAGTGGCGCTGCCCCAAGTGCGGGTTAGAGGCGGATACCGCCTGGCCCTGTTGGTATTTTGACCCAGAGGCCAAACTTGGCATCTCTCTGGCGCCTGGCATTGACTCCTCCAGTGGGGAAGGGGTGGTCCAGGCAATGAATCAAAGCCTGGAAGGACTGGAATTGTCCGATATGACCCGCCGGGTGGTGGGCAATTTCTACGCCATGCAGGAGCTGGTTCGTGCCCAGGATCTGGGCCTGGACCACCGGGTGATCCAGCTGATTAAGCCCCTGATCATTGGTCAACTCCAGTCCCACGGCGAGGTGGTGTGGAACGGCTTTTTCCAGGGGGTGTCCATCCCGGACCCGGCAGAGGAGCCCCTGCACGCCGTCCTCTACGCCTCTCAAAACGACAAGCCGGAGTACGGCCGGCCCATCTACTGGTATGACATCCACCTCACTAACCGGAATATTGTACATACTGGAGTCAATGAGATGATCTTCCAGATGTGCCAGGGGATGCTGGATCAGATGCAGCTGCCGCCCGACGACGGGAGCTTCCGCCTGTATGACCTGAACTGGGCCATCAGCTGCCACAACCGGATGCAAAACGGCTAGGAGGGGAAAGTATGTTTGGATTTTTAAAAAAGAAAGGTGACCAAGACAACGGAGATCCCCGCCTCTCCAAGGCCAAGAGTCAGCCTGTCCCCCGGAGCCCCTGGGACGAGGCTGTGGCCCTGATGGAGCAGGGCAAGACCGCCGAGGCCCTGGAGCAATTCGCCCGCACTGCCATCCAGACCCGGGACCTGTCCCGCATGGACCTGGCGGAGCGGTGGCTCAATGATCAGAGGCTGCTGGACCGGGCCGGGGAGGAGGAGGTGTGCCGTTTTGTGGCCTTCCTCACCCAGGTGCTGGACCCTATGGAACCCAATCAACGGCAGCGGCTGTGGGAGAGCTGCCTCAAGGCGCTGCGGAATCTGGGGGACAACACCGCCCCCCGGCAGGATATGACCAACCGTTATACCACCGAGTGCGTGCTTCTGCGGCACATGGGTCGGTCAGAGGACGGACTGAAAGCGGCGCAGGAGGGTATCTCCCGGCATAAGGCCGCCTCCTGTTACACCTTCGCCGGCCTGTGTTGTCTGGACATGGACGACCCAGAGGGGGCGGAGGAGTATGTCAAGGAGGGCTTAGAGCGGGATCCCCAGAACTTGGCCCCCTGTAACGACTTGGCGGATTACTTCTTTCACAACCGGATTCTGGACAAGGCCGCAGAGTATTATGCCCTGGTGGTGGAGCGGGGGGACCAGCAGGATGTGGAGTGGGCAGAGCCCTCCCTGATCTTTACCCGCTGGCTGGACAGCGGTGACCCGCTGGAGCTGGAGCGGCTGGCACTGTGCGCCGCCTCCCGGCCCCAGAGCCAGCGGGGCGCTCAGCTTTGCCAGTGGGCCCGGCAGGAAGGGCAGATTCCCTATGTGGAGCGGTTCTTTCCCAGTTGGGACGCCACTGTGAAGATGATCCCCAACTTTATCGCCAAGGGCACCGGCGGGGAAGTCAGCTTGGTCCTCAGCTGTGAGGAGGCGGCCAGCGCCGCCAATGCCGTCCGGCTGGCCGTCACGGAGTACGGCAAGAAATCAGGCGGGGTCCACCTGGTCGTGAACGCGGTCTCTGACCCGCCTCTGGACAGCAGTCTGATTCCAGACGGGGTGCGGCTGTGGGACTACAGCCCGGACCACAACGCCAGCCCTGCGGTGGAGCCGCCCTCCGACCTGGCCCAGAAGCGGGTCAAGGAGCTGGTTCAGTCCCCCTTTCACCTGGGGGAGTGGTATGCCCAGGCGGAGAAGCTGGCCAAGGGTCTCACCTTTGACGACCTGTACGGGTGTATGGTCTACCCCCCAGAGCCCGACGACAAGGGGATTCCGGCGGACCAGTGGCTGCTGCGGGTGCAGTTCGGGGCAGTGTGTCTGCTGGCCCAGCTGGGCAAGGACGGCAGCCGGATGCCCTCTCCGGAGCTGATGGTCTATGCCGGTAAGCTGCCCTCCTATGAGCTCGCCCGCATCTGCCTGGGCCAGCTGGACTGGCCGGTAATTCCTGCGCTCACCCTGCTGGCTTGGCAGGTCAAGGAGGGGCTGGCCGACCGGGAGCAGGCCCTGGGAGTGCTGTCGCTGCTGAAGACCCGGGTGCCGGAGGAGGACTACTGCTTCTTCGCTCACGCCCTGGCCTGTGCCCTATCCTGGTTCCCCGGGGAGAGCGAGGAGTTCCATCAGTTGATGCACCATTGGCGGCGGATTCTGGAGCAGTAACGATATGATAAACGAGGCCCGGTGTGTGGCGTGTTGGCTTGCGCGACAGGGGCGGCAGTCGGCCGCCTGCGGACGCGTCAGACAACACCCGCCCCCGGGCCTTGTGCTGTCAACCCTCCTCCAGCGCCCGGAACACCCGCTGGGACCGGAGGGCCACCAGGGCCGACAGGCAGGCCGCCCCCATCAGCACCGCCCAGGGGGACAGGTGGTCAAAGAGGAGGCCGTACCCCGCCTGGCCCAGGGGGGAGGCGCAGTTGGCCACCGCCTGGATGCAGGCAATCACCTTGCCCAGCAGTTGGCCGGGCACCTGGGCCTGGACCAGGGTGAGCATCACCACGGTAAACAGCATGGCGGAGGCCATGGCCAGCATAGCCATCACGGTGAGCAGCCAGTAGCCCACCGCCGCGGGCACCCCCGGGAGGACGGACAGTCCCATAATGCCCGCCATCCCGGCACAGACCAGCAGGCACACCGACCCGTGCCGGGGTTTCAATCGGGTGCCCAGCACCCCGGCCAGCACACCCCCCAGCAGCCCCCCAAAGCCCATTGCCGACTGGGTCAGGCCCAAATAGGCGTCGCTCATGTCCAGCACCTGGGCCACAATGGCGGGGATACCCACGATCATCACCGCCGACAAGATCAGGTTGAAGGCGGACAGCACCAGGGTCACGCGCAGAAAGATCGGCCGCTCCCGGGAGATATACCGCCAGCTCGCCCCCAGGTCCTGGCCCACCGTGGCCAGCACGCCTGCGGACCGGGGGCGTTTCTCGTGGGGGACGTGGATGAACAGTTCCATCACCGCCGAGCAGAAGAAGCACACCCCGCCGATGGTCAGGATGGGGCCCAATCCCCACAGGCCGAAGATGACGCCTCCCAGGGCGGGGCCCAGCAGGTTGGCCAGGGTGGCCACCATGTTGATGACCGCGTTGCCCTGGGTGAGCCGTTCGGGGGCAAGGAGCAGGGGCAGGCTGGCCTGGACCGCCGGCTGGTAGGCGCCGGCGATGGCGTAGAGGAGCATCAGCGTCACGATGACCAGGGGGACCAGGGGGGCCTTGCCCCACAGCAGGGTGTAGGCCACCGTCAGCCCGGCGGTGAGAAAGTCCAGCCCCACCATGATGCGGCCCTTGTGGACCCGGTCCGCCGCCGTCCCGCCGATGGGACCCATAAGGATCATGGGCAGGAAGGAGCAGGCGTTTACCGCCCCGAACAGCGTGATGGAGCCCGTCTCCCGCAGCAGGTACAGGGGCAGGGCGAAGTGGAGGATGGCGTTGCCAAACAGGGAGATGATTTGCCCGATGACCACCAGGGTGAAGTCTCGGGTGAACAGAGGGCTTTTTTGCGTTTCCATAGAGTTTGCTCCTTTCATTTAAAACCGACCGTCAGTCTGTATGTGGGGATAAGTAGGGGCGGCCATAGGCCGCCCGTTTTGATAGGCGCGTCGCGGTTTGGCGGGCGGCCGTGGGCCGCCCCTACAGAGGAATCAGGTCCGGCAGAACTCTGCCATCGCTTCGATCAAATCCTCGTCCAGCAACTCGAAGCCGTACTGCCGGGTGAACTGGTTGAAGAAGGCGCACCGGGCCCGGACCTGCTCCGGTGTGCTGGGCCGGAGGATGGGGTGGAGCCACAGGTCGGACAGGATGAGAAGCACTTCGGACAGCTGTTCCGGGTGATCGGTCCGGATGGAGCCGTCAGCGATACCCTCCCGCAGAATGGGGAGGACGTAGTCAGGGGCGGCCTCCCCCAGAATGCTCTGTATTTGCAGGGCCATGAATTTGGGATTTTCGATGAGGAAGGGCAGCATGTGCAGAATTTTCCCTTGAAAAGACAGGGTCAGGGAGGTGCGGAACAGTTCCCGCAGCTTCTCCGCCCCGGTGAGGCCCTTTTTGTCCCGAATTTTCGCCAGGACGGCGCTGTTAAACTCCCCCATCCGGTCCACCACGGCAATCAAGATGGCCTCCTTGGAGACAAAGTGGTGGTAGATGGCCCCCTTGGACAGGCGGGTGGCGTCGATGATGTCCTGAAGGGTGGTCCGGTCGTAGCCCTTTTGAAAAAAGAGCTGGGCCGCGGTGTCTAAAATAAGTTGTACGGTCTGTTCCGGGTGCTTGTTCCGGGCCATAAAGTTCCCCCTCTCTAAATACAGACTAACGGTCTGTAATATAATAGCATGGTCTCCTTCCGCTGTCAACTCAAACTTGCCACAAACTGCCGGGCCACTCTGGGGGTCCGTCCGGCGTGGCGGATCTCCCAGGTCATGGCCTGGGCATGGAGGGCGTCCCGGTCCAGGGAAATGCCCGCCTGGGCGGCCAGGTGGTCCACCAGGGCCAGGTAGCCCGCCTTGTTCATGGTGAGGTAGGGGAGGCGCAGACCGAAACGCTCGGCCAGGGCGGTCTTCTCCGAGATGGTCTCGAAGGTGTCCACCTCCTCGCCGGCCCGCTCGGTGAAAGTCTGGCGCACCAAGTGGCGGCGGTTGGAGGTGGCGTAGATAGCCACATTGACAGGCCTCTTTTCCAAAGAACCCTCCAAGATGGTTTTTAAAGCGGAGTAGGTCTTGTCATCCTGGTCAAAGGCCAGGTCGTCGATGAACAGGATGAACTTCTGCCGCCGCCCGGCCAGGGAGCGGATGAGTTCAGGCATCCCGGTGAGGTTCTCCTTTTCCACCTCGATGAGGCGCAGGTCCTCCATACCGGGCAGATAGAGCATGGACTTCACCGTGGCCGACTTGCCGGTGCCGCCGTCGCCGAAGAGGAGGACGTTGTTAGCCTGCCGCCCCGCCAGCATGAGACGGGTGTTCTGCTCCACTTGTCCCCGCTGGTGCTCGTAGCCCAGCAGGTCTTCGGGGCGGGGACAGTCCGGATCGGCCACCGGGACCAGCTGGCCGTCCTCCCACAGAAAGGCCCGATATTTGGCGAAGAGCCCCGCCCCGTGGTCCCGGTAGAACTGGGTCAGGCTGTCGAAGTCGAAGGGGGCGGCAGCCCGCCACCGGGGCAGCCCGGCCAGCACCGGGGCGTACTCATTGCCCAGCAGGGGCTTCATGGCGTCGATAAACCGGTCACAGTCGGTCTGGGCCAGCAGGACCAGGGTGTCGATGTCCCGTCGGGCGGCGTTCTCCAGGGCGGGGTCAGACTTCCCCTGGTCGATGAGCCGGGAGTAGGGGGTCTCGGTGTAGCGAAGAAAATCCCACAGCCAGTCGCCCAGGCCCTCGTAGCCGTCTGAGCGCAGGATGTGGAAGCGGGAAACGTAGTACTCCAGGGCCTCCTCCCCGTTTTTTTGGTGCAGGGCGTCCAGCAGCATCCAGATGCCGCTGAGTATAGTGGTGTTGGTCACATCCCGATAGGCGGATATGCCCCGGAGGGCGGCGCGTAAGGCGTTTAGTTCCATAATAATCTCTCCTGTTTGAGTTTTTTTCCATTTTACCGGGTAAAAGTGGCCTTGTCAACCGGTCGGGGAAATGATACAATGGGAAAAATTGTTTGAGGCGAGGTATCTATGGTCACCATTGGAGGAATTGCAATCGAAACGCCCCTGGCCCTGGGGCCTATGGCGGGGGTGACGGATATGGCCTTCCGCACTATCTGCCGGGAACAGGGGGCGGGGCTGACCTGTACCGAGATGGTCAGCGCCAAGGCCTTGTGCTATCAAGATAGGAAGTCCATCCCCCTTTTACAGATGGGGGAGAATGAGACCCCCGCCGCCGCCCAAATTTTCGGCAGCGATCCCGTGTGTATGGAGGAGGGGGCGGCCATTGCGAAAGAGATCTCTGGCGCGGATTTTATCGACATCAATATGGGCTGTCCCGTCCCCAAGGTGGCCAACTCCGGAGACGGTTCCGGACTGATGCGGAACCCTGATTTGGCGGTAAGGGTGGCCGAGGCGGTGATCCGGGGGGCGAAGTGCCCGGTCACCGTAAAATTTCGCCTGGGCTGGGACAAGGGCTCTATCAACTGCGTGGAATTTGCCAAGGCTATGGAGGGGGCAGGCGTATCTGCGGTGGCCGTCCATGGCCGGACCAAGGTGCAGATGTACTCCGGAACCGCCAACTGGGATTGGATTCGGGAAGTGAAGAGGGCGGTAAAAATTCCCGTCATCGCCAATGGGGATGTGTTCCAGGGGAGCGACGCCCCTCGGATTTTACAGTACACTGGGGCGGACATGGCCATGATCGGCCGGGGGGTGTTCGGCAACCCCTGGCTCTTTGCCCAGTGCAGAGCGGCCCTGGATGGGGCGCCCGTCCCGGAGCTGCCCCCCCTGTCAGAGCGGTGTGACACCGCCGTGCGGCAGTTTGAGATGGCCGCCGCCAACAAGGGGGAGAAAATTGCCTGTCTGGAGGCCCGAAAGCAGTACGCCTGGTATCTGAAGGGCGTTCCCCACGCGGGGTACTACAAGGAGCAGATTGTAAAGATTACCACCCTGGAGGATGTCTACCGGGTGACCAGGGGGATCAAACGGGACCTGTGCTGAGGGAATCCCCCGTCCTCCGCAGGCAGGCCTCCTTTTTTGTCAAAGGAGCCTTTGCCGCCTGCGGGCGGGACGAAAGACGAGGAGGTGAACCGCCGTGACCGATCGGGAGCTGGTGGAAAAGGCTAAGGAGGGCGACCAGAACGCCTTTGAGCGACTGGTTCTGAGCAATCAGAATAAGGTGTATGGGCTGGCGCTGCGGCTGGTGAACGACCGGGAGGAGGCGGCGGACCTGGCGCAAGAAGCCTTTGTGAAGGCGTGGCAGGGGCTTGCGTCCTTCCAGGGGGAGAGCAGTTTTTCCACCTGGGTGTACCGTCTGACCACGAATCTGTGTATTGACTGGCTGCGCCGTCAGAAGCGGCGGGAGGGGGTGGAGCGGCTGGTCTCGCTAGACGATGAGGAGTCCGGCTGGGCGGAACCCGCCGACTGGGAGAGTGACCCTCAGCTTCTGCTGGAGCGGTCGGAGCGGGGCCGCGCCCTGGCTCGGGGACTGATCAGGCTGCCCGATTGGCAGCGGCGAGTGCTGGTGCTCCGGGAGCTGTCCGGGCTGAGCTACCAGGAGATCGGCGACGCTTTGGATATCGACCTGGGGACGGTAAAATCACGTATTGCCCGGGCCCGGCTGTCGCTGCGAAAAATATTATTGGAAGATGGGAACTTTTTTGACAGTCCTCCGTCTAAACCTTTGAACGATAAAAAAGGGAGGGGGTGACGTCTGTGTCCTGTGATAGATATGTTGCACTGCTTTCCGCCCGTCTGGAGGCCGATTTGGACGGCGAGGAGGAGCGGGAGTTGGAGGCCCACCTGCTCGTCTGCCCGGGCTGCCGGGCAGCGGGAGCGCAGCTGGCTGCGCTCCATGGGGCTTTCGACGAACTGGAGGGGGCGGAGGCGCCCGAGGGGTTTGCCCAGGGTGTGATGAACCGTATCCGGGCGGAGGCGCGGCCCAAGGTGATCCCCCTGTTCAAGCGGCCCCAGTTCAGAGCCCTGGCCGGGCTGGCTGCCTGCCTGGTGATGGTTGTGGGGCTGTACAACACGTCCCGGTTCCGGCATTTGGACAAGACAGAAAAAATGGACGTGACAGTCCGCAGCTTCAGCAAGGACGCCCAGGTGGCGGATGGGGAGAGCCCCATGGTGAACGCCTCCCTGGCGGACCCGGAGCCGGGAGACGTCCCCCAGATTACCGCCTACGCCGCTTCGGAAGCGCAGGGTATGGAGAAGGCCACCCGCGACTCCGGCGCGGATGGGGAGAACGCGCTTGTGCCGCCAGAAGCGGACGCCGCCCTCATCCTGGACCGCCTGCCCGAAGGGGCGGCGGAGCTCATCCCCTCCGACGCCAGCGTATCTCACCATGTGGAGACCGGCGTGGATGTCTACACCTGGCTGACCGCGGAGGAACTGGCCGCGATTGAAGCTCTGGCCCTAGAGCAGGGACTGATCTCCGGCACCTCCGCCGCAGAACCTCCGCCAGAGCGGTGCGCACTGGTGGTGCGGAACCTGTAATGCCGTCAAAGGCCCCCTTGTCAAAGGGGGCTTTTTGTATATCTGAAGCCCTTTTGACATGCGACCAAAATTCCTCAAAAAAACAGTTGTCAGGAATGGGGTTTTAGTGTATAATGACTAACAGCGTGTAACGTCCGTTCAGGCTGGACGAGCCGTCCGGGCGATACTGAAACGATAAGGAGTGGAACCAACTATGAGCTATTCTGTACAAAATATCCGCAATGTGGCCCTCATCGGACATGGCGGCAGCGGCAAGACCGCTCTGGCGGAGAGCCTGCTGTACATGACAAAGGCCATTGACCGCATGGGCAAGGCCACAGACGGCAACACTGTGTGTGACTACGACCCCGAGGAGGTCAAGCGTCAGATTTCCATCTCCCTGGCCGTGGCACCTGTGGAGTTTAAGGGCTGCAAGATCAATGTGCTGGATACTCCGGGCGGCTTCGACTTCTCCGGCGAGGTGATGGAGGCCCTCCGGGCCGCTGACGCCGCTATTATTGTCTGTTCTGCGAAAGACGGTATCTCTGTAGGGCTGGAGAAAGCGTGGAAGTACTGTGAGGAGCGGAATATGCCCCGCTTTATTTACATCTCCAAGACTGACGAGGACAACTCCGACTACAACGCCACCTTTGAGGCCCTGCGGGAGAAATACGGCAACAAGATTGCGCCCCTGGTGGTCCCCATCTGGGACGACCGGAAGAAGGTCACCGGCATCATTGACGTGCTGAATAAGCGGGCCTATGAGATGCAGAAACTTCAGCGAGTGGAAATCCAGCTGCCCGAGGGGAAAGAGGGCGTGATTGACGAGTTTTATGAGGCGCTGAAGGAGTCTGTCGCCGAGACCAGCGAGGAATTTATGAACAAGTTCTTCGAGGGCGAAGACTTTACTTATCCCGAGATGATTCAGGGCCTGCGCCAGGGTGTGCGGGAGCTGTCCATGTTCCCGGTGCTGTGCGGCTCGGCCGTCAACTGCATGGGTTCCCTGATGCTGATGGACTATATTGTAGAACTGCTGCCCACCCCCATGGAGGGCAATTACCACAAGGCCACCAAGCCTGACGGCGAGGTGGAGGAGTTTGTCGTCTCCCCAGGGGGCGTGCCCACTGCCTTTGTGTTCAAGACGGTATCCGACCAGTACGGCAAATACTCCTTCATCAAGGTTATGTCGGGCCATATCACCTCCGACCTGACCTTGGTCAACTCCCGCACCGGCGCCACCGAAAAGCTGGGGCGGCTGTATGTCATGAAGGGCAAGCGGGCTGAGGAGGTCAAGGAGCTGACCTGCGGCGATATCGGCGCCATCGGGAAGATGGATAAGGTGAAGACGGGCGACACTCTGTGCGACAGCCGTAAGGTGGTGGCCCTGAAGCAGATCCCCTTCGCCGAGCCCTGCTACTCTGTGGCCATCGCGCCCAAGACCCGGGGCCAGGAGGACAAGGTGGCCCAGGGCCTCTACCGCCTGAACGAGGAGGACCCCTCCTTCACTCTGGTGAATAACGGCGAGACCCATCAGATGGTGCTCACCGGCTCCGGAGATATTCAGGTGGACGTGCTGGTGGCCAAACTGAAGAGCCGTTTCAATGTGGAGGCCGAGTTAAGCGAGACCCGAGTGCCCTACCGGGAGAAGATCCGCAAGACTGTTCAGAAGCAGGGGCGGCATAAGAAGCAGACCGGCGGTTCCGGGCAGTTCGGCGATGTGTGGATTCGCTTCGAGCCCAACCTGGAGGAGGAGCAGATGGTCTTTGCCGAGGAGGTCTTTGGCGGCTCCGTGCCCAAGAACTTCTTCCCCGCCGTGGAGAAGGGGCTGCGGGAGGCCTGTGTCCATGGTCCCCTGGCCGGCTACCCTGTGGTCAACCTGAAGGCCGTGCTCTACGACGGAAGCTATCACCCGGTGGACTCCTCTGAAATCGCATTCAAAACCGCTGCCCAGCTGGCCTACAAGGCCGCCATGCCTGAAGCCAATCCCGTCTTGCTGGAGCCGGTGGGCGAGTTGAAGGTCACCGTGCCTGACAGCTACATGGGCGATGTCATCGGCGATTTAAATAAGCGCCGCGGCCGTGTTATGGGCATGAATCCCACCGGCGACGGGGACCAGATCATCGAGGCCGAAGTGCCCATGGCCGAGATGACCTCCTACGCCATTGATCTCCGGGCTATGACCCAGTCCCGGGGGTTCTATACCTTCCACTTTGTCCGCTACGAGGACTGTCCTCCTGCGGCGCAGGAGAAGGCCATTGCCGCGGCTAAGGCCATGGCAGAGGAATGAGCAATCTGAAAACCCGCCCCCCAGGGGCGGGTTTTTGTTGTAAAATCCCCCTTACATCTTTACCCAACTGCCGGTTTGTGGTATACTAACTCTCAATTGAATGTCAGAACGAGGAGGAACGGTTATGGACTTAAGGGAAAAGATGGTAAGCAGTCAGACGATTTTTGAGGGAAAGATTGTCAAGGTGACTCTGGATCAGGCCCAGCTGCCGGACGGGAGCTTAGCGGCCCGGGAGGTGGTCTACCACCCCGGCGGGGTGGCTGTGCTGGCGTTGGACCGGGACAACACCGTCTATCTGGTGAAGCAGTACCGCTACCCCATCCAGCAGTTGCTGTTGGAGCTGCCTGCGGGAAAGCTGGACCACGGCACGCAGGAGGATCACCTGCTGGGGGCCCAGCGGGAGTTGAGCGAGGAGACCGGTCTGGAGGCCTCCGAGTGGACCTATTTGGGTTACACCCTGGCCTCCCCCGGATTTTGTGATGAGGCATTGCATATGTATCTGGCCCGGGGTTTGACCCGGAAGGGGCAGCACCTGGATGAGGATGAATTTTTGGATGTGGTGACGATGCCCTTTGAACAGCTGGTGGAACAGGTGATGGACGGCACCATCACTGACGGTAAGACTGTGTCCGCCACCCTGAAGGTGAAAGTTCTGCTGGGGCTGTGAAAATAGGAGAGGAGGCCGTTTGATGGGAAAGACCATCTTAATTGTAGAGGACGAGCAGAGTATTGTGGATATTCTGTCCTTTAACCTGACTCGGGAGGGGTATGACACCTTGGAAGCACTGGACGGGCCTACCGGGCTGCAGTTGGCTCTGGAACAAAATCCAGACCTGGTGCTGCTGGACCTGATGCTGCCTGGGATGAACGGGTTTGATGTGTGCAAAAAGATTCGGGAGGCGGGTTCCACTGTCCCGATTGTCATGCTGACTGCCCGGGAGGAAGAGGACGACAAGGTCCGGGGGCTGGAGCTGGGGGCTGACGACTATATCACAAAGCCTTTTAAGAACCGAGAGCTGGCGGCCCGGGTGAAGGCCAATATCCGCCGGGTCTCTATGGGTGTTTTGCCTGAACCGGAGAATGAACGTCCCTTGGGGATGCGGATGACGGTGGATGAGGAGCGGGTCACAATCTTTAAGGACGGGACCCCTCTGGATCTGACGCAGCGAGAGTATGACCTGATTCGCTTCCTGGCTGCCCGACCGGGAAAAGTTTTTTCCCGGGAGGCCCTGATGGAACATGTGTGGAATTATGACGGCTATGTGGGCGATGTGCGGGCTGTGGATGTTGCCATACGCCGCCTGCGGGAGAAGATTGAGGACGACCCCGCCTCCCCCGTGTTCATCAAAACGAAGCGGGGAATGGGGTATTACTTTGGCGCGTGAGCTTGCAGAGGCACAGCGCAGTGTGTCTCTGTGAAACAAGGAAAGGGGGCCCTGTCTGTGCTTCGCAGTCTGCACATGAAGCTGGTGATGATCATGGTCCTGCTGATTTTGTCTCTGATGATGGTGGTAGGGGCCTTCCTCATCAATTCGGTGACGGCCTTCTATCTGGAGGACTTTTACAGCCAGATGGGCGATGTGTTCAAAGACCCTCTTCTGCTCCATGACCTGACCACCCCCTCGGAGGAGGAGGAGGACGGGGCGGTGCAGCTGTCGCTGGTGCTGGACGCCTATGCCGGCGAGCTGGGTGTGGACAACCGGAACCGCAAACTGTATATCCTGGATGGAAGCGGCGTGTGCCGTGTCTCCCCCGACGGGGAGGAGGCCAAGTTGGACTATACGGAGAATCTGGTCTTTGCTCTGACCACCGGCCTGGAGACCGGCGAGACCGGGGATGCAAACAGCTTAACCTTGGACTACATGGATGTGGCTATCCCAATCCACCGAGGGGGAGCGGGCTATGTGATCTATATCCTGGACAACAAAGCCACCTCCAATGATCTCACCAACCAGATGCTGGTTTTGATTGTGGAGGCGCTGGTTTTTGGCCTGGTTATTTCCATTCTGCTGTCCTTCTTGCTGTCTAAGACCATGGTTACCCCCATTCAGAAGCTGACTGAGGGAGCTATGCGGGTGGCGGAGCGGGACTTCTCCAGAAAGATTGAGGTACTGTCTCAGGATGAAATTGGAGTTCTGACCGACACGTTCAACGACATGGCGGGGCAGCTTCAGGATACCTTGCGGCAGGTGGAGAATGAGCGCAACAAGCTGGACACCCTCTTCCTTCACATGACTGACGGGGTGGCGGCCTTTTCCAGGGATGGACTGGTTATTCACTCCAACCCCGCCGCGGCGCGGATGCTGCGCCGCCCCATCGGGCCGGAGACCACCTTTGAGGAGCTCTTTGGCGGCGGGGTGACCCTGGAACAGGTGCTGGATGCTGACGACCATCTGGAGGAGGAGCGCCAGGTGCGGGACAGCTTCTTCCAGCTGCTTATGGCGCCCTTTGACCGGGGGCGGGCTGGGGGAGGCGCGCTGGTGGTCCTGCACGATGTCACAGAACAGCGGAAAAATGAGGAGATGCGCCGGGAATTTGTGGCCAATGTGTCCCATGAGCTGCGCACCCCTCTGACCAATATTCGCTCCTACGCCGAGACGCTCACCGACAACGCTGGAGAGATGCCCTCAGATATGGAGAAGAAGTTCTTAGGGGTCATTTTGCGAGAGAGCGATCGGATGACCCACATTGTTCAAGATCTGCTGACCTTATCCCGGTTCGACTCGGAGCGGGACGAGCTGAAGCTGAGCCGTTTTTCCTTTGCAGGGGCGATACAGGACATGTATAACGCCGTCTATATGGAGGCGCAGAAGCACGACCACATGTTGACTCTGGACATGGAGCCGGATCTGCCGGAGATATTGGCCGACCGGGAACGGGTGCTTCAGGTGATGATGAATATAGTGTCTAACTCCATCAAATACACCCCCGATGGGGGCCATATCGACATCTATGCGGGGCAAAAGTGCGGCAGAGTCTGGATGGTGGTGGATGATGATGGCATTGGTATTCCAGAGGAGGACCGCCCCCGCATTTTTGAGCGGTTCTATCGGGTGGACAAGGCCCGCTCCCGCCAGTCCGGGGGCACTGGACTGGGCTTATCCATCGCCAAGGAGATTGTGGAGCGCCACCGGGGACAGATCACCCTCATGAACAAAGAGGGGCCTGGTTTGGCGATCCGGCTGGAGCTGAATATTGAGGGACCTGGCTATGAGAGACGGTAAAAATCGCCGGATGATTGAGCTCTTCAAGGATGGGCTGATACTCCTGCTCACCTGTTCCGCGTTTTGGCTGCTGGCGCAGACGCCCCTGGTGGGCCCGTTGCAGGATCTGTTCCGAGAAGAGAGGACCCAGGCCCTTCCCGGACAGAGCCAGGGGGAGAGCCGAGGGTCGGGAGCTGTACCGCTGGCGATGGTGGCCAATGTGCCTGGCGCCTCCAGCTTGCCAGGGGGAAGCGGTGTGCCTGAGGGGAGCGAGGGGGTGCGCCACGGTGTCCGCTATGACCAGGGGGCCTGTCAGGAACTGTTCCAGCAGGTGGCCGGACCCCTGGTAGAGGCCCTGTCCAGCGCGGGCGCACCGGAGTCCATCAGCCGCAGAAGGTGGGAAAAAGCACTGACGTCCTCCCTGGGGATATATATGGACTTTCAGGGGGAGATCCCCATGCCGGCGCTGGTGGGCTGGCTGTCCGGTGAGAAGACAGAGCTGACCGCCACCGTTCGCCGTCTGGTGCTCACCGTGTGGGAGGGGGGAGTGGATCTGTACTACCGGGACGAGAGAGACGGCCTGTATTACCGCTGCCGCTCAGAGGTGGCGGACCCCTTCTCGCTGATGGAGGCCCTGTCGAGCCTGACAGATAATGGAGCTTTCTTTGCCTTCGAGTCAGAGCTGTATCAGGATCTGGACCCGGACACCCTTCTGATGCCCGAAGCCCCTGCCCCGGCAGTATATACCGCGTCGAGTCCGATGTCTGGCCAGGAGGCGCTTCAGTCGCTGGTTCAGGACCTGGGCTTTTCCCTCAACTCCACCAACTTTTATTCCACAGATGAACAGGTAGCCCGCAGCGGAGACGACAGTGTTCGGCTGTCTGCCCGGGGGGTAGCGCAGTACCTGTATGAGGGGCGGGGCAAAGGCGGCCTGTTTCCTGTCCTGCGCCAGGGGGATGCCGGGGAACTGTTTGACAGTGTGGAGACCTGCCGCCAGCTGGCGCTGTCCGCCATGGGTTCTCGGTGCGGAGAGGCCAGACTATACCTGCTGTCCGTGTCAGAGCGGTCGGCGGGCTGGGAAATTGACTTTGGATACAGCCTGAATGGCGTTCCGCTTCTGCTGGACAGCGGCTGTGCCGCTCGATTCCTGGTAGAAGAGGGGCAGGTTGTCCAATTCTCCATCTTTTTGCGCAGCTATACTGCGACGGGCGCCACCTCGCTGGTGCTGCCCTCCAGGCAGGGGGCGGCTGCCTTGTCGGCCTGGGGCCTGGAAGGGGAGGAACTGCTGCTCACCTATATCGAAAACGGCGGAGATACAGTTTCTGCGGGCTGGTCGGCCAGAGATACCAGGACAGAGGGGGGCTGAATCCGATGCCGTGGACAAAGCTGAAAAATATTATTTTGGCCATTCTGGCAGTGGCCAACCTCTGCCTGCTGCTGCTGGTGGCAGGACAGGCCGTTCAAAGCGGCCGGATGCGGGTTCAGGCCAGAGAAAATGCCATTCAGTTTCTGCGGAATCGGGGGGTACAGGTGGAAGAGAACATCATCCCCCAGTCCATGGAGCTGCAGCCCCAGACGGTGGAGCGAGACATGGAAGGGGAGGAGCGGGTGGCCGCTGCTCTGCTTCAGGGGTCGGTGACCGCCGAGTCTCGGGGGGGCGAGGTGTACCGCTACTACAACAGCAAGGGCTCTGTGCAGTTCCACAGTGACGGCACCTTTTCCGCGCAACTGGACCCGACAGCTTTCCCCCTGGGGGAGGATCGGGAGAAGAGCTGCCTGGCGCTGATGGAACAGGTGGGCTTCTCGGGAACAATTTTGAAGGAGAGCGAGAACGAGCTGGTATTCCGCCAGACCTGGCAGGGGAGGCCCCTATTTACCCAGCAGGTGACGCTGGTGTGCCGAGAAAATGGCCTGTCCGGCATCATGGCGGGCCGTCAGCTGGTGGGGCGCCCCCAGGAGGACACCGGCCGCCAGACTATTTCAATCGCCACAGCTTTGATTGACTTTCTCAACGGGGTGAGCGCCCTGGGTGACGTGTGCAACCGGGTGGACGCCATAGAACCGGGCTATGTCAGCTCTGCTTCCCTGTCTGGACCAACCGCGCTCACACCGGTGTGGCGGGTGACCACCGACACAGGCGCCTACCAGCTGGACACAGTCACTGGAACGGTGACAAGGGTGTCCTAAGCGGGAGAAAGTTGGAATAAGATGGATAGAGGGGGAAGGCTGCCTGGCAACGCGCGCTGCCTGTACCCCTTGCCGACCTATGGTATCTTTATTTTTCCTCAAGGAGGAATCCCATGTCCTATTCGACCAGACCAATTGGCGTTCTGGATTCCGGCATTGGCGGTTTTAGCGTGGTCAGGCAGGTACAGAAGCTGCTGCCCGAAGAGGACCTGCTCTACTTCGGAGACGGAGCCCATATCCCCTACGGCAATCACGCGAAGGAGACCATTGTGGACATGGCGCGGTACATGTTCCAGTTTATGGAGAGGCAGGGGGTAAAAGCCCTGCTGGTGGC
This sequence comes from uncultured Oscillospiraceae bacterium, assembly GCA_948616425.1. Lineage (GTDB taxonomy): Bacteria > Bacillota > Clostridia > Oscillospirales > Oscillospiraceae > Lawsonibacter. Next base: position 5,514 of record CAPGBJ010000035.1, on the reverse strand, counting down.
CTGCAACACCATCTCCTGTGTCATCACGCAGTGTGAGAGCGCCGTCACCTGCCCGGTCTTCAACGCCGTTCAGGCGGGGGCAGATGCGGTGTCCAAACTGAAGGTGGACAAGGTGGGAGTTATCTCCACCGTCTTTACCCACAACTGCCGCATCTATCCGAAAATCATACAGGCCCAAAGTCCTCGGAAACTGGTGGTGCTCAGCTGCGGCTGTCCCGACCTGGCCCGACTGGTGGAGCACAGCTTGGGAGACCCGGCTGGGATGGCCCTGGTGGAGGACAACCTGCGGCAGGAACTGGACCACATGGTGTGGGAGGACAAGGTGGACTGCTGTGTGTTGGGCTGTACGCACTACCCGCTGGTGGCAGACAGGATCCAAAGGCTGTACCCTGGTCTGCGCCTCATTGACCCGGCAGAGGAGATGGCCCGGGCATTGCGCGCCCACTTCACCCGCGGCGGCCTGAGCAATCCCCGGAAAAGCCCTGGAACGCTGACGATCTACACCACGGGAGCGGTGGCGGAGTATGCCCTCCGGGCCAGACAGGTGGGGCTGGAGCGAGTGGCTTCGGTGGAGTACTACCCGCCGATGGAACTTTCGTAGGGGCGGCCTTGGGCCGCCAGCGATCGGACAATATTTGCGGGCGGCCGAAGGCCGCCTCTGAAAGTGAGAAACGAGGAGCCCATGTCAGAATTACAATTTGCCGTCCCCACCCTGTTCGGCCTGGAGGGGATCTGTGCCGATGAACTCCGGCGGCTGGGGCTGCCCGAAGTTCAGGCGGAAAACGGCCGGGTACTGTGTTCCGGGACGGAGAAAGACCTGCCCCGGGTCAATTTGAATCTGAGGACCGGGGAGCGGGTGCTGCTGGTGCTGGGGAGTTTCCCCGCCCGAGATTTTGACGCGCTGTTTGAGGGGACGCGCGCCCTGCCCTGGGAGCGGTTCATCCCCCGGGATGGCCAGTTTCCCGTGAAGGGTCACAGCTTGAACTCTGCGCTGCATTCGGTGCCCGCCTGTCAGTCTATCGTGAAAAAGGCCATTGCTGCCCGGCTGGGGGACAAGTATGGGCTGAGCACCCTCCCAGAGACGGGGGCGCTGAATCAAGTGCAATTTTCTATCATGGGGGACACCGCCTCCCTGATGCTGGATACCTCGGGCCCTGGCCTCCACAAGCGGGGGTACCGGGCGCAGGGGGTGGCCGCCCCTCTGCGGGAGACCCTGGCCGCGGGGCTGGTCCTCCTGTCAAGGTATCGGGGACGGGACCCTCTGTGCGACCCCTTCTGTGGTTCGGGCACCATCCCGATTGAGGCGGCTCTCATCGCCCGAAACCGGGCGCCGGGCCTCAACCGGTCGTTCTCCGCGCAGAAGTGGCGTTGGCTGGACAAAAAACACTGGATGTCTGCCGCCGAAGAGGCCATGGACCGGGAGTTTCATGGCAGCTACGAAATTTGGGGTGGGGATATTGACCCCGACGCGGTTGCGCTGGCCCGACATAACGCCCAGCTGGCCGAAGTGGATGATATCGCGCGTTTTGATGTGGACGACGCCACCCGCTTCCACTGGGGCGGACTCTGCGGCCGGGTGGTGACCAACCCGCCCTACGGCGAGCGGGTGATGGAACGCAGAGAGGCTGAGGACCTTTACCGGGCTTTTGGCAAAGCGTGGGACAAGTTTCCCGAGGGCTGGAAGCTCTACCTGCTGTCCTCCCACACCGAATTTGAGCGCACCTTTGGCAAAAAGGCGGACAAGAAGCGCAAGCTGTACAACGGGATGCTGAAATGTGATCTGTTTATGTACCTGTGACGGGGGCGTCGCAGCCTGCCCCACGGGGCAGGCCCGCCGGCGAACTGCAAAGCCGCAAACAGTCCAAAAGAGAGAGGGCTGTCCATGAGACATCTGTTCATCATCAATCCCGCGGCTGGGAAGAAGGAGACAACGCCTCACCTGGAGGCGCTGCTTAGGAACCTGTCCTTTCCCCACGAGGTGGTCTACACGGAAAAAGAGGGGGATGCGCGGCAATTTACCGAGGAGGCGGCCCGGACAGGGGAACCGGTGCGGGTCTACGCCTGCGGAGGGGACGGCACCTTGAACGAGGTGGTCAACGGGGCGGCAGGCCGGGACCATATGGCGGTGACCAATGTGCCCAAAGGGACGGGGAACGACTTTTTGAAGATCTTTGGTCCCAGCTATCGAGAGCTGTTCTATGACTTGGAGGCTCTGGCGGCCGGCCCCCAGACCCCCTTCGACCTCATCGACTGCAACGGACGTCTGGGCATTGATGTGGTGTGTGCTGGGGTAGATGCCCGCATTGCCGCCGATGTCCACCGGTACAAGGACTGGTGGTTTGTCTCCGGAATCGGAGCCTATATTCTGGCCCTCATCGAGAATGTATTTTTAAAAGGCATTGCCCGACCCATAACGATACAGATGGGGGATATCCAATGGGAGAACCGGCCTGCCTGCCTGCTGTGTGTGTGCAATGGCCGGCATTACGGAGGGGGCTTTATGCCTGTGGGGGAGGCCATGCCAGATGACGGGGTACTGGATATGCTGTTGGTGAAAAAGGTGAGCCTGCTCACCTTTTTGCGCCTGGTGGGACAGTATGCTAAGGGGCGGTACAGCCGGTACCCAGACCTGATTTTAGATTACCACGGGGGCGAGGTATCCCTCTTAGCAGAGGAGGAGATCACTGCGGTGGTAGACGGTGAGGTGATGCGGGACAGGGCCTTTACCGTCCGATTGTCAGAAAAAAGAGTGAACTTTTTTTACCCGGCAGGGGCCTGCTACCTGCCCAACGGTGGCCCCTTTTCCCGTGCTGGGCGGCGTGAGAGAATCCAGCATGGCGCATAAGGCAGAGCATTTACTCTAAATTGGAGGTGAGACCTGTGTTAGAGGTATCCGGACAGTATAATACTGCTAAGATATTTACAGATGTAGTGGATCAGGCGTCGATTGGGCAGGTGATTGCCCTGTGTAATCAGGAGTTTGTCCAGGGCAGCCGCATCCGGCTAATGCCCGATGTCCACGCTGGAGCGGGGTGTACCGTGGGTACCACCATGACCATCACGGACAAAGTGGTCCCCAATCTGGTGGGGGTGGACATCGGCTGCGGCATGGAGACGGTCCGTCTGCGGGAGGACCACATGGAGATGCAGAAGCTGGACAAGGTGATTCAGGAGAAAATTCCATCTGGATTTGCCGTCCGAGACCATGCGCACCGGTATGCCGGTCAGATCGACCTGGAGCAGCTGCGGTGTGCCCGCCATGTGGATTTGCTCCGGGGGATGAAGAGTGTTGGGACTCTGGGTGGCGGGAACCACTTTATTGAGGTGGACCGGGACGATGAAGGGCAGCTATATCTCGTTGTCCACTCAGGCAGCCGGCATCTGGGCTTGCAGGTGGCCAACTACTACCAGAACGCGGGCTATCAGGTGCTTAACCGCTCCGACCCACAGTCGGAACAGGCGATGATTGCCCAGCTGAAGGCCCAAGGGAAGGAGAAGTCCATTCAGAAGGAGCTGAAGAAGCTGCGCTCCACCAAACGGACCGCCGTCCCGAAACCTCTGGCCTATGTCTCTGGCCAACTCTTCGACGACTACCTCCACGATATGGAGATTGTCCAACGGTTTGCCGCCCTGAACCGGCAGGCCATGGTAGACGAGATTCTCAAGGGGATGAAGCTTCACCCAGAGGAGACCTTTACCACAGTCCACAACTATATTGATACCAAAGAGATGGTACTGCGCAAAGGGGCGGTGTCCGCCAAGGCGGGGGAGAGATTGCTCATCCCCATCAACATGCGGGACGGCTCCCTCATCTGTACCGGTTTGGGCAATGAGGACTGGAACTGCTCCGCCCCCCATGGGGCCGGCCGGCTTATGAGCCGGGCGGAGGCTAAGCAGTCCTTTACTGTCTCCGCCTTCCGAAAGGAGATGGATGGCATCTACACCACCTCTGTGGGGGCCGCCACCTTGGACGAGTGCCCCATGGCCTACAAGCCTATGGAGGCCATCGTGGACAATATTGCCCCTACGGTGAAGATTGAGCGGATTGTCCGCCCGGTCTACAATTTTAAGGCCGGAGACGGAGATTGACAGGGAGATGGAAAGGATTGCAGCGCCAGCTTTTTCGCTTAAAGCGGCGAAGAGTCAGAAGCTCCGGGGAGGTGCTCTGGCTGAGCCTGCAAAACTTTGGAAAGACTTGCGAGGGGATTTGTTGGACGAAACCTTAGCACTCTGACTGTCTGTTTGTGAACGAAATGTAAAACCTTTTCAATTGGCCCCTATTTTTTTAAAATTAGGGGTTGATTTTTTGGCCAGAAGCGGTTATTATCTAAGACAGATTTAGCACTCAAAGAAATCAAGTGCTAAACGATGGATTTGTTGTTCCAAAAACATTACACGATATAAGGAGGAACCGATTATGAAACTCAAACCCCTGGCTGACCGCGTCATTGTAAAACTGGTGGAGGCGGAGGAGACCACCAAGGGTGGCATTATCCTCACCGGCGCCGCCAAGGAGAAGCCCGAGGTGGCCGAAGTGATTGCAGTCGGCCCTGGCGGCATGGTAGACGGCAAAGAAGTTGTTATGACCGTGAAGGTGGGAGACAAGGTTATCACCAGCAAGTACTCCGGCACCCAGGTCAAGGTGGACGGTGAGGAGGTCACCATCGTCCGTCAGAACGATATTCTTGCGGTTGTGGAGTAAATTCTGTAGAGGGGCTCCCACCCGCTTCGATACCAGGATTTCACAGAGGAAACCGTGTAGGGTGCGCTGGTTGTGTCCTACGTCAAACATGAATTGATTATTTGGAGGTAATGCTTTATGGCTAAAATTATTTGCTATGGTGAGGAGGCCCGGAAGGCGCTGGAAAAGGGCGTCAACCAGCTGGCCGACACTGTGAAGATCACCATGGGCCCCAAGGGCCGGAATGTGGTGCTAGACAAGAAGTTTGGCGCTCCCCTGATCACCAACGACGGCGTGACCATCGCGAAGGAGATTGAGTTGGAGGACCCCTTTGAGAACATGGGCGCTCAGCTGGTGAAGGAGGTCTCCACCAAGACCAACGACGTGGCCGGCGACGGCACCACCACCGCCACCCTGCTGGCCCAGGCCATCGTGGGCGAGGGCCTGAAGAACCTGGCCGCCGGGGCCAACCCCATGGTCATGAAGAAGGGCATCGCCAAGGCCGCCGCCGCCGCCATTGAGGCCATGAAGGCCAACAGCCAGAAGGTGAACGGCTCCGACGATATCGCCCGGGTGGGCACCGTCTCCTCCGGCGACGAGACCATCGGCAAGCTCATCGCTGAGGCCATGGAGAAGGTGGGCCACGACGGCGTCATCACCATTGAGGAGTCCAAGACCGCCGAGACCTCCTCCGAGGTTGTGGAGGGGATGCAGTTCGACCGGGGCTACATCACCCCCTATATGGTCACCGACACCGAGAAGATGGTGGCCGAGCTGGACGACGCCCTCATCCTCATCACTGATAAGAAGATCGCCAACATTCAGGAGCTGCT
>CAPGBJ010000034.1 GCA_948616425.1 uncultured Oscillospiraceae bacterium | reverse complement strand
TCTCGATTGGCTTTGGCATACTCTGAAATAGAGCGCAGAGCCGACAGAATCAAGTCCCGCACAACCTCGGTGCGGATAAAGTGCATGGTGCAATCGCTGGTACGTTTGCGATAGCTGGAACAGGCATAGGAATCTCTGAAACAGTTGACAGAACTCCTTAATGAAGAAGGGAGGCACATCCTCACAAGGCTCACCCGCTCCCAGCAGGAGATTGACAGCCGGACAGCCCTGGAAAATTTCATCCTGGGCTTCCGGCTGGGCATCAGGCTGATGGCGGAGTGCATGGATGACAGCGACGGCGATATCAGAAGCGGAGGTGAATAGCAAGTGGCAAAGCGCAGGGCAAACGGCGAAGGGAATATTCGCAAACGCAAGGATAGCCGCTGGGAGGGGCGATACACCGCAGGACGTGACCCGGTGACCGGAAAAGTGATTTACAAAAACGTGCTGGGCAGGACCCAGGCGGAAGTCAAGGCAAAGCTCAAGGCAGCGATTGAGGCAAATATGAATCTGGACATTGTGAAAGCGGAGCAGTACACAGTCGGTCAATGGATGGATGTGTGGTTTGAGAACTGCGCAAAAATCAAAGTCCGCCCCTCGTCCCATCAGACTTACCGAGGGTATATCGACAACCACATCAAGCCCAACATCGGCAGTGTTCCGCTGAGCAAGTTGTCCTCTCTGGATTTGCAAAAGCTGTACAAAAAGCTGCTGAACGGCGGCAGAGTGGAGCGGATCGAGTCTAAAAAGCAGGCCAAGGGCCTCAGCGCCAAGACGGTGCGGAACATCAATCAGGTAATCTCCTCGGCGATGGATTTCGCCAAGGATCAGAAACTCATCGCAAGCAACCCGACAAATGGCTGCGCCCTGCCGAAGCTGGAGCACCGAGAGATGAAGACGCTGCCCGTAGAGCAGTTGGCATCGTTCCTGCGGGAGGCGAAAGAAACTGGCGTCTTTGAGATGTACTACATCGAACTGGCGACGGGCCTCCGGCGTGGAGAACTGCTGGGCCTGAAATGGGAGGATATCGATTTGGAGCAGGGCAGCCTCCGGGTTCAGCGGCAGGTCTGCCGGATCGATGGCGAGATCGTGGAAGCGCCTCTGAAAACGAAGAACGCCTACCGGGTTCTGCCGCTGTCAGCAGATGCGGTGGAAGTTCTGAGAGAGCAGAGAAGGAAAAGCGGCGGCAGCCAATATGTATTTCCGTCTCCCACCGGAGGCCCCATCTCGCCGGACAGCGTATTCCATATGCTCCACCGGGTGCTGAAACGGGCGGGATTGCCGAAAGTGCGCTTCCACGACCTCAGACACACATTTGCGACCCTGGCCCTACAAAACGGAGTGGACATCAAAACCGTCTCCGGGATGCTGGGCCACTACTCCGCCGGATTCACCCTGGACACCTACACCCACGTCACCACCTCCGCGAAGAGGGAAGCGGCGAATACGATGGGTGGCATCCTCTCCGGTGCTCTCCGGTAGTTTCCGGACATTTCGCCGTATGGGTCAGCGCTTGGGTCAGAGCGCTGACCCAAATTTTTAACCGGACTATTTTATGTCAAAAGCAAAGAAAAAGTTCTGAAATCTCACGATCTCAGAACTTTTCTGGTTGCGGAGACAGGACTTGAACCTGCGACCTCCGGGTTATGAGCCCGACGAGCTACCAACTGCTCTACTCCGCGATATAAAACTCTGTGGTGCCGGTGACCGGACTCGAACCGGTACAGTATCGCTACCGGGGGATTTTAAGTCCCCTGTGTCTACCAATTCCACCACACCGGCAACTATCCGGTGCATATTAGAATAGCATACACTCGCACATTTGTCAAGGGCCATTTTTAAGTTTTTTCATTCTTCTCTGTAGGATTGTCAAAGAAATTGGAGAAGGGACTCGGAAGGAGAAAGCCAGAGGAGGGGGCGCATCGGTAAGTTGTTGGAGCGGCGGTTATGAACAGTGAGTTGCTTCTC
>CAPGBJ010000033.1 GCA_948616425.1 uncultured Oscillospiraceae bacterium | reverse complement strand
GCCGCCCAGTCTCTCTGTCCCAGACAATCGCGGTTTCTCGCTGGTTAGTAATACCGATACCTGCCAGTTCCCGAATATTTACTCCACTCTGGGCCAGCGCCTCCATTAAAACACCATACTGGCTGGACCAGATCTCCATAGGGTCGTGTTCCACCCAGCCAGGCCTTGGGTAAAACTGGGTAAACTCCTTCTGGGCCACGCCCACTATCTTCTGCTCACGGTCGAAGAGGATACAGCGGCTGCTGGTCGTCCCCTGATCCAAAGCTGCAATATAGCGTTTTTCCATAGCGTTCCCCTTTCCTTTCATTTTGCTATATTATACCGCAAATTAGAGGGGAAAACAAGGGGAACTGTCAGAAGCACACATAGTTGCCCCTCCCACAACACTATAATATCATCTTGTAGATGAGGAGGACATATTTCTTAGCCATCTCTACAGGACACCAATAGCTGAAAAAGGCCAGCATGGAGGGTATGCACAGACTGCCCCCATTTTGCAATGGCATATGTGCATGTCAAAACGCCGAAAGCGCATTCTTATCAGACTAACACTTTAACTTATTAAACAAATTTTCAATATGCAGGTCAAAAAATATTGACTTGCAAAAATAATCGTGGTAAGGTGATATTACTCCAAAAAAGGAGAGAGTAAGCAAGTTTCGACAAATAAACTTTCGGGAGGAATTGCTATGAGCATTCAAAATGAGTATTTGAACGAGCTGATGGAGCGCGTTATCAAACGTGATCCCGCCGAGCCGGAATTTCATCAGGCAGTGCGGGAGGTGCTCACCTCCCTGTCGCCTGTGGCCAATGCTCGCCCTGAACTGATTAAAGAGGGCGTTATGGATTGCCTTGTGGAGCCGGAACGTACAATCAAATTCCGAGTCCCCTGGGAGGATGACAGCGGAAATATCCATGTCAACCGGGGTTACCGCATCCAGTTTAACAGCGCCATTGGTCCCTACAAGGGGGGCCTGCGCTTCCATCCCTCGGTCAACGAAAGCATCATCAAGTTTTTGGGATTTGAGCAGACCTTTAAAAACAGTCTCACCGGCCTGCCTATCGGCGGCGGCAAGGGCGGCTCTGACTTCGATCCCAAGGGCAAAAGTGAAGCGGAGGTCATGCGTTTCTGCCAGTCCTTCATGAATGAGCTATTTAAGTACATCGGTCCCGACACTGACGTACCAGCCGGGGACATTGGTGTGGGTGCCAGAGAAATTGGTTATCTCTTTGGTCAGTATAAGCGGCTGCGCAACGAATTTACCGGTGTTCTTACCGGCAAGGGCCTCACCTATGGTGGATCTCTGGCTCGAAAGGAAGCCACTGGCTATGGTCTGTGCTACTTTACCGATAATATGCTCAAAGATGCGGGTAAGAGTTTTGCCGGGTCCACTGTGGTCATCTCCGGCTCTGGCAATGTAGCGATCTATGCCTGTGACAAGGCCACCCAGCTGGGCGGCAAAGTGGTAGCCATGTCCGACTCCAACGGCTATATATACGACAAGGAGGGCATCAATCTTGATCTGATGAAACAGATTAAGGAAGTAGAGCGGGGCCGCATCAAAGAATACGCCGCCCGTAAGCCCGGTACAGAATACCACGAGGGCTGCGTAGGCATCTGGAATGTCCCCTGTGATATTGCTTTGCCCTGTGCCACCCAGAACGAACTGCCTTTGGAAGGAGCCAAAGCGTTGATCAAAAATGGCTGCTTCGCAGTGGCTGAGGGGGCGAATATGCCCTGCACACCTGATGCAGTAGACGCCATTCAAGCGGCCGGACTGCTCTTCGCCCCTGCCAAAGCGTCCAATGCTGGCGGCGTGGCCGTCTCCGCCCTGGAGATGAGTCAGAACTCCATGCGCTTCTCCTGGTCCTTCCAGGAGGTGGACGACCGGCTTAAAACCATCATGACCGATCTGTATCACAACGCCTCCCAGGCTGCTGAGCAATTTGGACTGACCGGCAACCTGGTAGCTGGCGCCAACATTGCCGGCTTTTTGAAGGTGGCTGACTCCATGCTGGCCTACGGCCTGGTATAAGGAGGGAAAAGTATGAATAACTACGCGGCCCGTGTATTGGAACGGCTCCGCCAGAAGTATCCCAGCGAACTGGAATACCTCCAATCCGTTCAGATCTGGCTGGAAATGATCGATCCCGCTCTGGACGACCCCCGCTACGAGAAATTAGACCTGCTCACCCGTATGGTGGAACCAGAGCGGATGGTCACCTTCCTGGTACCTTGGGTGGACGATCAGGGGGTAGCCCACACCAACCACGGCTATCGGGTACAGTTTAACAGCGCCATTGGCCCTTACAAGGGAGGTCTGCGCTTCCATCCCTCGGTCAACGAGAGCGTAGTCAAGTTTTTAGGTTTTGAACAGACCTACAAAAACGCCCTCACCGGCCTGCCCATTGGCGGAGCCTCTGGCGGTGCTGACTTTGATCCCAGGGGCAAAAGTGACAGGGAGATCATGCGCTTCTGCCAGTCCTTTATGAATGCCCTGTACCGCTACATTGGCGCCGATACCGATATTCCCTCCGGAGATATCGGCGTGGGTGCCAGAGAGATCGGCTATTTATATGGCCAATACAAGCGTCTGCTGGGCAAGGCGGAGAGTTCCGCCCTCACTGGAAAAGGGCTCACCTATGGCGGCAGCAAGGTCCGTCTGGAGGCTGCCGGCTCAGGTACCGTCTACTTCCTAGAGCGGATGGTATCCAGCCATGGAGACTCTCTGGAGGGCAAGACCATCGCTGTATCCGGCTTCGGCAATATGTCTTGGGGCGTATGCCGCAAGGCGGCCCAGCTGGGCGCCAAAGTAGTCACCCTCTCCGGTCCTGACGGCTATGTATACGACCCAGAGGGCGTCAGCGGCCAGGAGAAGCTGAACTACCTAATGGAAATGCGTGACAGCGGCAAAGACCGGGTGTCCGCCTATGCCCGCAAGTTTGGCGTAGAATTCTTCCCCGGAAAAAAGCCCTGGGAGGTCAAAACAGATGTGGTGATCCCCTGTGCCACCCAAAACGAGTTGGATGTGGAGGACGCCATTTGTATCCTGGCCAACGATGTGTGCTACTATGTGGAGGGGGCCAACATGCCCGCCACTGCTGAGGCCATGAAGCTGCTGCGCCTCAGTCCCAAGATTCATACCGCGGGGGCCAAGGCCTCTGGTTCTGGCGGCGTGGCGGTGTCCGCCTTGGAGATGGCCCAAAACTCCATCCGCTACAACTGGACTCGGTCCGAGGTGGACGAAAAGCTGCGTGGTATTATGAGCAGTATTTACGACGCTTCTGCCGCTGCATCTAAGGAATATGGCTTGGGAGATGACCTTATTGCTGGCAACGATATCGCTGCATTCAGAAAAATTTCTGAAGCTATGATTGCCCAAGGTCTTTAAAACGCCTGATTCTTCGGGGGTACGCCGTAAGGCGTACCCCCATTCCTCTTACCCATAAATCTGAAGTCCTATAGAGAAACTCAAGATCATGCTATATAACTGGTGAATCATTCACCTTTCTGGTAGGCTTTCCAGCTGCACCATTTCAAACAACCACCCATCTGCAGCCTTTCTCGATAGTACTTCCAGGCTCACAAAGGGACCCGCCAGCCGCTGACTGACGAGTCCCTAAGCACATACTTATCATCTGTTGGCAAAATGAATGTTATCGTACCCCATATCAGGGAGACTTTACCACGTTTCAGGTCCCCAGGGGTACTGAACCATGAGTGTCCCCAAGCGGTTCTTTCGGTCGATGATCAGACGATCCTCAAGCGCGTCCTCCCTACCGCCCTCCTCCCAGTAGCCACCAGGCACACAATAAATGGTAGATACTCTGGCCTTCTCCACATTGATATAGTATTCCATCGCGGTCTGACCCTTTTCATCCAGGCCGTAAAGCCGACAGCAGTTTAAGCCTTTCAGTTCGGCCATACCGCCGTTGGTCAAGGTGTAGATCTCCGTATGGTCATAGCTGGTAAAATCCCGATCCAGCTCACATTCCTGGATAATTTGGGCACAGTAGGAATGAGCAAAAGCACTCTCATACAGTTCGCGAATACTTTCCGCATCAAAGCTTCCATCAGAGGATTGGTATTGATAAAGGATCAATCGGCCTGCCTCCAGCTCATCACTGCACAACACCACTTCAAACTTTGGCGGTTGCAACTGATACCAATCCTCTTGGGGCAATTTCTCCAACAACTCCCCCAGGGCAGAGATGAGGTCGCCACCCCCATAGAAGGGCAGCACAATCAGGTAGACTCCTGAGGTCTCCCACCGCTCCATCCCCTGGTCATTGCTCACGTAATTTACATCCTCATTCTTGAGATCCCAGCTCTTGGCAAAATCGCTTATGGCCCAACGTACCATCATATCGGGGTAATTGGTGGTATACCCCCGTTTCCCTTCCTGGGTGGAACGCTCCGCATCCGGGCCTGCTAAAAACATTTTGTTCGGCTCAGACTCCGGAGAAAAGATATTATCAGAGAAATCGGTGGCCGCACTCTCCCTTTGGCGGAAATAAAATGGTACCCCAAAGTCCTCCTCCATGTACTGGCACACCTGCTCTCTGGGGTCCAGCTCGTTGCCCCCACTCACTGAGGCATCAGGTGAACCATCTGATATTCCCCATAAAACCACTGCAAAGATACAGGCCAGACCAAGGGCTACAGCAAAAACTTTTATCAGTCTGGATTTTCTGTTCAGCTTTTTCGGTGTTCTGGCAAACCAACCTTTTTTCAGGCCAATTAGGAGCAGCGCCCCCAGAATAAGAAAGACGATGAGATAGCTGGAGGTCAGGATGGTGACCAAAACAAACACCCCAACCACACCGCCCACGCCGCCCCAAATGTTGTGTATCCACTGGCGACGTTTCTCTCCCTGCTCCGCCTGCCGAGCGGGAAGGAGCATCTGGTACAGGGGACGCAGCTCAGGCCGGGATACTCCTTTGTCAAAGCTGTAGGCCAAATACAGTGCTATCTTGACCTTCTGGGGCAGATCCTGATGGAGGCTGACAAAATCCTCCAAGCCAAAAATTAGGTCAATGTTACCCTTGTTCTGCTGAAATACGGGTCCCAAAAAGAACTTTTCCCACTCATTCTCCCTGGCTCCAGCATGATACATGGTTTCAATGGTGTGGAGGATCGCTTCGGTACTCTGCCACCACACCTGCTCCTGATGAAATTGAACCTGCTGTTCCTGTTCATAAATATTCCGCCGCTCCCGGCCTCGGCGGCGGCGTGCCTCCACCCGCTCCGCCTCTCCCTCGGCAAAAAGCCGGTCGAAGTCGAAGTCCTGCTGCACCTCCTCTGGAGGGCGCGGGGGCACTTTTTCCTCCCGAAGCAGCTGGTCAAAATCAAAGTCCTGTTCGCGCTCCTCCTGGCGCGGCCTGGAAACTCCGCTGCCCTCCTGGAACAGACGATCAAAGTCAATCTCCCCCTCATCTCGCTTCTGTGGAGGGCGGGTGATAGCCTGTTCCTGGGTCGGCTGGCCAAGCTGCTCCACCAGTCTGTCCTGAGATTGCCGCTCCGTAGGGGCAGCAGACGGCGTAGTCCCCCGTCTCTTTTGTTGGCGAGCCATACAGCTGGCCAATTGATAGGCAGAGTGGAGGCGCTGAAACCCCTCCGGATCCTCCTCCGGGTGGGTGCTTTTCAGTTTCTCCGCATAGGCGTGGCGCACTTGAGACAGATCGGAGGGACCAGACAGCCCTAACTGGCTCCAGGGCCAGCTCATGACTCCTCCCCCTCATCTTCCAGAGGGTCCAAATCCAGGGGCGGCAAATCTCCCACCCCAATGAACGCCTCCACCTGGTCAAAGAACTCAGAGACCCGGCGACCGGCCTTGACAATCCGCAGATTTTCCTGGGTAGACAGCTGCATCTGATACCAATCCAGCATATCGGCCACTTGATCCCGCATATGCCCCACCGTCATGGCATACAGCCGCTCGCCCCGAGCAATGAGAGTACGGGGTCCCTCCTGATCCCTGGGGTTGAGCTTCAATACTTCCAGTTCCTTCAGGCGGGCCGCCACCTCCGCCTCGGTCATCCCAGAACCTTGAAGGACCAGCCGCCCGCTTTGGCCATCTTTACCCACCACATCCACCTCCAACAGGCCGTTGATGTCGTATGTAAAGCGCACCCGAACATACTGCTGCCCTCGAGGTCCGGGAGGAACTGCCACCTCCAGGTGTCCCAGGTAGGTATTATCGTTACAGTACCGCTGTTCCCCCTGGTACACTTTCACGTCAATGGCCCGCTGGTTGTCCCGGGCAGTATAATAGGTCCCCTCCTTACTGGTGGGCAACACGCTGTTGCGCTCAATGATGGGAGACATAAGTGCCTTCTCCGGTTCGGCCTCGTTCAGCACATTGATTCCCAGCGTAAAAGGACACACATCGGTGAGCACCAGTTCCTTCAGATCTTTTGCTCTCACCTTCATCCCTGAACAGATTCCAGCCCCCACAGCAATAGCGGTGTCGGGCTGGGCGCCAAAGGCCGGCTCCCGTCCCAGCGCCTTGGCAATATAACGGCGTACCGCCGGCATATGGCTGGAACCGCCCACCATCACCAGCTCATCCAATTCGTCCGTGCCTACACCCGCATCCAGAAACACTTTACGCACTGGAGCCAGCATCCGTTGGAACAGAGTGCTGCTTTTGCGGATCACCCACTCATGGGTGAGGGCTAAGGAAGCGGAAATTTCCTCATCGGACACCGCCATAATCACCGGTTCTTGAGTCGTAAGGGCCATCTTACAGGTCTCCGCCTGGCGGACGAGGGTCTCCTGACGTTGGCGAGACAACGTGTCGAAGTTGAGTTGGCAGTCCTCACAGAACCCTCTCGCAATGAGTTCGTCAAAATCTCGCCCACCCAAAAAATTATCTCCGCTGACGGCAGTCACACTGACCACATTTTCAAACCGCTCTACCAGGGACACATCCAAAGTGCCGCCCCCCAGATCGAACACCAGGCACACCTTATCCGCGTCCCCCTCGCCAATGTGGCCAGCTACAGCTGCGGCAGAGGGCTCATTCACCAGCCGCTCTACTGTCAGTCCCGCCAGCGCCCCAGCCCGTTTAGTGGCGGAACGTTGCGCCTCGGCAAAGTATGCTGGAACACTAACTACCGCCTCGTCTACCACCTCTCCCAAATATGTCTCTGCATCCTCCCGCAGGCGGCGCAGAACAAAGGAGGATAGATCCTCTGCGGTGAATATCCGCCCCCCCAGATCATACCGGCGGCTGGTGCCCATGCTTCGCTTAAAGCAAGCCGCTGTGCGCTCCGGGTGAGTAATCAGTCTGTCCCGAGCCGCCGCCCCCACTAAAATGGAGCCATCCTCATCCACGCTGACCACGCTGGGGGTCAGATACTCCCCCGACGCGTTGGGGATCAGCTCACTTCGTCCATTGCGCCATACCGCAGCTAGACTATTAGTGGTACCCAAGTCGATTCCTATCACGGCCATACCGCTCACCCGCTTGTTCCGCCCTGCAGGGCATTGTTATCCCTTGTATTATAATTCGATTCTCCCAAAAAATCAACAGCCCACGTCTGGCTTTCACACCAAAATCAGCACAGAGTTCTCTTCTTTACATGGAAAGGACCTCTGTAGCTATTTTTTTTCGAAATATCTGGTCATGCTCCACAAAGAGAAGGGTGGGCCGGTACTGAAGGAGCAGTTCTTCCAGCTGTATGCGGGAGAACAGATCGATATAGTTCAGCGGTTCATCCCAGAGGTACAGGTGAGCACTCTGGCACAGGCTGGCAGCTAGAAGGACCTTCTTCTGTTGACCAGCACTGTATCCAGCCATATCCCGTTGAAACAGTTCCCTGGAGAAATCCAATTTGCGCAAGATAGTCAGAAAACGGGTCAAGTCAATCCCTTGTTTTTCCGCCCAAGTGACAGGGTCCCCCCGCAGGTGGTCCGCCTTCTGGGGAACATAGGAAATATTTAAGCCCGAGGCTCGAAATAGTGTGCCGGTATGGGGCACCTCCTCCCCCAGTATCAATCGTAACAGGCTGGTCTTGCCCGAACCATTGCCCCCATCTAAGCACAGCCGCTCCTCCCGCCGCAGTGTAAAGCTAATTGGGTTGTCAGCTATCCCGGGGTAGGAAATTGTCAACGCTCGCCCCTCCAACAGACGGTCACTGTGGTAGACCAGTGGGGTTAGCTTTAAACTGTCCGTCCGTTCGATGTCCTTGAGCAACTCCGACTTCTCCTGGATAGCACTCTGCTGTCGGCTCTCAATATTCTTAGCTCGCTGCATCATCTTAGCTGACTTGTGTCCGATAAAGCCCCGGTCCACTTTCAGTCCGGAGTTGAGCGCACCATATTTGGATTGCTCCACCTTGTCCGACCAGGAGGCGGTCCGGCGGGCAGCCTGCTCCAGGCGTCGAATCTCCCCCTTCAGCTTTTCGTTGCGAGCCAGCTCTCCCCGGTCCCGGTCCTCTTTGTTCTGAAACCAACTGGAGAAGGTCCCTCGCACCAGCTCTGGACCGGTGTGGTTGAAAGCCAAAATGTGGTCCACACATCCATCCAGAAAGGCCCGGTCATGGGACACCAGCAAGAATCCTCGATCCAACCCTCGGAGATATTGGGACACCAGCGCCCGCCCCGCCCCGTCCAAGTGATTGGTGGGCTCATCCACCATAGGGTAGGAGCCCTCGTCCAGAAAGAGAGCGGCCAGCAGGGCCCTGGTCTGCTCCCCGCCGCTTAGGGTAGCGAAGGGGCGGTCCAGTACTTCCTCCTCCAACCCCAACTTGCACAACTCCCAGCTCAACCGCCATTCCTCCTCTGGCGGGATACCCTCCAGCAGAATGTCCAATGTTCTCCGAGAGGGATCAACTACCGGTCTGGGCCAGCGGCAGCAGGGCTGACCCAGGGCAACTGTTCCTCTCCCCTCCAGTTCCCCCGCCAGCAGGCGGAGAAGGGTGGTCTTTCCCCGACCATTCCGGCCCACCAGCCCCAGTTTCCAGCTGGTATCCAGCTGAAGGTTGAGTCCCTCAAAGACAGGCGTGT
Source organism: uncultured Oscillospiraceae bacterium (assembly GCA_948616425.1). Classification (GTDB taxonomy): domain Bacteria; phylum Bacillota; class Clostridia; order Oscillospirales; family Oscillospiraceae; genus Lawsonibacter. Next base: position 17,824 of record CAPGBJ010000033.1, on the reverse strand, counting down.
GGTCCCCGTCATAGGTAAAGTGTAGATTTTGTATGGTAATTTGCGACATGTTGTCCCCTCCTGTCATACGCGAAAAAGCCGCAAGAGGGACCTTCCTCTTGCGGCGGCAGGGGCACAATACACCCATATGAGCCGAAAGGGGAAGACCGCGCATTTCCTCTTGCGAACCCATGACAAGACTGGACTGTTTTCACAGTCCCCAGTGTTTGCCCTGTCATAGAATCAGCAAGTGGTCTTGCGCATCTTCCCGCCTCCCGTCTGTTTATTGGGGACAGCATACCACGGGAGTCGGCCTTTGTCAAGAAAAAATGTCCGGTCTATATCCCCCCGTATTGCTCTTGTAGCTGCAACAGGCATAGTGGTCCTGGTTTTCTGTCATGCTGTTCGATGTACAGAAATACAGCTTGCTCATACAGTCGATACAGTACGACACCCCGGAGAACAGGCCCCGCTTGCCCGTCTTGGTCCGCCGCCGCTTGTTCTTCCGCAGTTCCTGGACCCCCTCCCACGTCTCCCGCCCTATGATCGCCGGGTGTGTGTCCGGGAATACCTTCCGCTCCTCGGGGAAAACGTCAGTATCTTTTTCGACTTGTACGACTTTTTCCGGGTCTTGAAGTTCTGTTTCTATTTTGTCGAGTTCACCGCCTTTCTATATTGTAACGGCGTTGTATTATTTTGAGATTTAAAAATCTCTATAAAATAGCTGGTGGAGCAAAAGCCGGTATCGTAGGCGATTTGGCTGACAGACAGCTGGGTATCCCGGAGCAGCTCCATGCTACGGGCCAGTCGGTAGGATTTCAGATAAGAGAAAATGGTATCCCCTGTCACCTTTTTGAACAGCCGGCAGCACTCGCCACCGCTAAAGGAGACCGCCCTGGATATGTCCTCCAGCGTGATACGCCGGTCAAAATTTCGGCTGATATAGGAGAGAATGCCCTGGACGACGGTGTTTTCCTGGAGCCTGCTGTGGGAGGCCGCCTCCCCCTGGGGGCGGTGCTCCAGGAGAAGCAGCCACATCTCCTGGAGGAGCACGGTCAAGAGGAGCTCACAGCCGAACTGCTGTGCCTCAAAGAGCCCGTAGGCCCGGCCGATCCGATCCAGAATGGCCTTTTGCCAGGGGACGTCGGGAGCTAAACGCCGATCCTCCATGGCGGGGTCCTTCAGGAACGGAGTGACATATTTTTCCTCCAGGGCGCTGCCGGAAAAGGAAGCCAGCAGCCTGGGGGCCGCGTCCAGGCAGATATAGGCGCTGTCCAGGCCGCCCTCCGGCTTCGCCATGTGGAGGTAGCCGCTGTTGATAAAGACTCCCTCCCCGGCCTGGAGGAGGTACTGCTTTTCATTGACAAAAAAGCGGATACTTCCCTCTGTGACCAGGCAAAACTGAAGCTCGCCATGCCAGTGCCAGGGGGTGTGGCCCAAAACATTTTTGCCCATCACAGAGTGATACATCGCCAGCGGGAAGGAAAAAGAGCCATGTTTTGTAGTCTCCATTCCCTCCAGATCAATGGGCAGCTCCAGAATCTGCACCGCAAACACCTCAATATTGTTATACTTTTTCCCTCTATTATGATATCTCTTCGGGCAAAAATCAATATAATTATAGTTACCGACCAAAACATTTTTAAGGAGGTACAATTATGAGCACATCTTTTGGCTGGAGCCTGGAATATGGACAGGGGCTAATCGAGTTTTACCGCCAGACTGTGCATACCCGAAGCTATTCCGATGAGGAGGGAGAGGTGGCCCAGCTGGTGGCGGACAAGATGAAAGAGCTAGACTTTGACCAAGCGTACATCGACCCGGCAGGCAATGTAGTGGGCCGGGTGGGCAGCGGCCCCAAGATCATCCACTTTGACAGCCACATGGACACCGTCCAGGTCAATGATCCGGATGCCTGGAAGGCCGATCCCTTTGGCGCAGAACTGGTGGATGGAATGATTTATGGCCGGGGTTCGGTGGACATGAAGGGCGGCCTGTCTGCCTCGGTCTATGCTGCAGCCCTGGCAAAGAGAACTGGCCTACTGGAGGGCAAGACGGTGTATGTCACCGGCTCAGTGTGTGAGGAGTACTGCGACGGCGTGTGCCTGGAGCACTTCTACCGGGACAGCGGCGTCAGACCGGATTTGTGTGTTATCTGCGAGCCCTCAGACAACGTCATAACTTTGGGCCACACGGGTAAGGTGCAGGCCCGGATCAAAACCCATGGCGTTTCCGCCCACGGCTCCGCCCCGGAAAAAGGAATCAATGCCGTTTATGAGATGGCCGAGATTATCACCCGGGTGGACCAGTTGAACAAAAAGCTCCAGACCACTCCAGGTGCAGGGACCATTGCGCTGTCCCACATCTCCTGTGTCACCGCCTCCCTCAACGCGGTACCCAGCGAGTGCGAAATTTACCTGGACCGCCGCCTGCGCTTGGGGGAAAGCGTGGCCCAAGTGAAGGAGGAGCTGGACGCCCTGGTGGCCGGCAAGCGGGCCTCCTGGGAGCCAGGCACTCTCCGTCATACCAGCTGGACAGGGACAGAACTGGTCTACGAGCCCGCCCACGAGCCCTGGAAAATTGCCGAGGACGCCCCTCTCACCCAAGCCTGCAATGCGGCCTATGAAGCAGTGTTCGGTTATGCGCCCCAGAGCTACGACTTCTGGGACTTCGGCACCAACGCGGTGGTGCCCGTGTCCATGGGAGTGGCCACCATCGGCTTCGGACCCGGGGAGTACAAGCTGGCCCATATGACCAATGAGCGGTGCGACCCCAAAAAGGTGGAGGACGCCTGCCGCTTCTATACCCAGCTCATCGGGCTGCTATAAGGAGGCTGTCATGGAAAATTCTATTCAAATCGTCCATTGGGCGGCGGCGAGGGGAAATGCTCCCTCCCGTTTTAGCACGGAGACCGCCCAGGCTGTCCGGGCCTTCCACCACAGCTTTCCGGAGTACGCCTCCACTCCCCTGGTCCGGCTGAAGGAGCTGGCCACCCACCTGGGGGTGGCCGAGCTGTATGTCAAGGATGAGAGCAAGCGGTTCGGCCTGAACGCCTTCAAAGTGCTGGGGGGCAGCTGGTGCATTGGCCGCTATATTGCCAAAAAACTGGACATCCAGTTGGAGGAGCTGACCTATAAACGGCTCACCAGCCCGGAAACTCGGTCGGCGCTGGCCGGCCTGACCTTCGTGACAGCCACTGACGGCAACCACGGCCGGGGGATTGCTTGGACTGCCGCCCGGCTGGGGGTGAGCAGTGTGGTGTATATGCCCAAGGGCAGTGCACGGGAGCGCCTGGAAAATATCCGGTCCTTGGGAGCCAAGGCGGAAATTACCCCTTGGAACTACGACGACACTGTTCGTTACGCCAGCCGCCAGGCAGAGGAGCAAGGCTGGGTTCTAATTCAGGACACTTCCTGGGAAGGCTATGAGGAGATCCCCGGCTGGATCATGGAGGGCTACACCACTCTGGCCCTGGAGACAGCAGAGCAGCTAGGAGGTGTACGCCCCACCCATCTCTTCCTCCAGGCTGGCGTGGGAGCCATGGCCGGGGCCGTGGCAGGATTTTTTACCAGTCTTTATGGAAAAGATCGCCCTATCATCACCGTGGTGGAGCCTCACAACGCTAATTGCATGTTTTGTACTGCCCAGGCAGGGGACGGGAAACTGCACAGCGTAACAGGGGATTTAAATACCATCATGGCTGGCCTCGCTTGTGGGGAGCCCTGCACTATCGCATGGGATATCTTGGGTTCCTGTGCCCAGAATTTCCTGTCCGTACCCGACTATGTGGCCGCCAAAGGAATGCGTGTCTTGGGTAATCCTCTAGGCTCTGATCCCAGGATTATCTCTGGAGAAAGCGGTGCAGTCACTACTGGCCTGACAGCAGAGATCATGGGGCGTGATGACCTCGCCTCTCTGCGGGAACAGTTGAATCTGGGCCAGAATTCCGTGATTTTGTGTATCTCCACCGAGGGAGACACCGACAGAGAGAACTACCGGAGTATCGTCTGGGACGGTAAATACCCCAGTTATCCATCCGTATAACGGATAACTTGCACTACCCCTAATAAGGAACTTTTACTGACAAAGCATAGAAACTTCCCAATTATATATCTACTGAAGCAAAAAGACAGGGGCCGGCTTTTCAGCCGGTCCCCCTGTCCTTTTTGTACCCCTTGCCCGTCCTGCTCGTGTCTGTTGGCTTTCGTACTTCCCTATCGCTCGCAAGCATATGGACTGGACACTCACCTATCTTACTTGGTACCAAAAATGCGGTCGCCCGCATCGCCCAGGCCAGGGACAATGTAGGCATGCTCATTGAGCTTTTCGTCCACACCGGCCACATAGATTTCCACATCCGGGTGGTCTTTTATGATGCACTGGATACCCTCGGGGGCAGCCAACACATTCATCAGTTTAATGTGTTTACAGCCGTAGCCCTTCATAAAAGTGATGGCGGCGGAGGCGGAACCGCCAGTAGCCAGCATGGGGTCCAGGACGATCACATCCCGTTCAGCAATATCAGCGGGCATCTTGCAGTAGTACTCCACAGGCTTGTGGGTTTCTGGGTCCCGATACAGACCGATGTGACCCACTTTGGCGGAGGGAATCATTTTCAAAATACCGTCGACCATACCCAGTCCAGCCCGAAGGATGGGAACCACAGCTAACTTTTTGCCCGCCAGTGTCTTGAACGTACCCACCGCAATGGGCGTCTTTACCTGCACATCTTCCAGAGGAAGATCTCGGGTAGCCTCGTAGCACTCCAGAGCGGCGATCTCAGAGACGATCTCGCGGAACTCCTTTACACCGGTTTTCTCATCCCGCAAGATGGTCAGCTTGTGCTGCAACAGAGGATGGTCCAAGATGTGTACTTTTTCGTTATACATAGCTATGATCCCCTTCTACTGTAGATTTTGTATTTTTTCTCGTTCTAAACGCTCTCGCTCCGCCTGGGACAGCCGGTGATAGACGGGGGCCAGAGCTTGTCCGGACACCAGACTGCCGGTCCGCACCAGCTCCTCCGCCGCTCGTGCCACCCCCCACGCACTCTGCATCCGCAGGTGGACGGGGGCTAGATTCAGGCCAGGAACTGTCTCTAACAGAGTATTATAACACAACTGAGCCCCATCGCCAACGATTATTTTCTTTTCAGAAAAATTTTTCAGCTCTTCCCCCAACTCAGCCAGGGAGGTTGCCCGGTCGGAGGTGACCCGTTCCAACCGTTCCCCTCTGGCACGAAACAATGCGTTATATACCTGCTTGCGCCGGGCGTCCATGGCGCAGACGATAAGTGATCCCTCCAGATGGGCCAGGGGCCAGGCCATAGACTCCAACGTTGAGCAAGGGGCACAGGGCTTCTCCCCTGCCCAGGCCAGCCCCTTGGCGGTAGCCACCCCGATGCGCAAGCCGGTAAACGACCCTGGTCCCGCGGCCACCGCAATCACGTCCACATCCTCCAGGCACACCCCGCAGTTTTGGAGCATGTCGTGTATCATAGGCAGCAGGGTGCAGCTGTGGGTCAAACCGCTGTTTTGAAAGGACTGGGCAACCAGAGCCCCATCTCGGCACAGGGCGGCTGAGCAGGCTGGCGCCGAGGACTCCAGGGCTAAAATATTCACAGCTCCACCCCCTTTATAGTAATGACGCGCTGATCTTCCAAGTTCCCCCGGCATATGTTGACGAAAACAGCGCCTTCTTCCAGGGCGTCGGCTACGTTCTCGCTCCACTCCACAGCGCACACTCCCCCCCGGGATAGGTAGTCCTCCCATCCGATGTCGAAGAGCTCGTCGGAAGAGCTCAGCCGATACATGTCGAAGTGGAACAGAGACAGTCGTCCCCCCTCGTACTCATTGACGATGGTAAAGGTGGGGCTGGTCACCCGGTCCTCAATACCCAGCCCCCGGGCCATCCCTCGGGTAAAAGCTGTCTTCCCTGCCCCTAGGTCGCCGGTGAATGCGACTACCGCCCCCGGCGTCAGCCGGCCTGCCAACCGAACCCCCAGAGCCTCGGTCTCCGCCTCAGAATTTGTAACGAATTGCGCCATCAAATTTGCTCCTGTTCACAGAAAATTTTCACGTTCTTAAATATTATAGCACACACGGGGTTTCTATTTCCACCATAATGTGATAAAATATATGATTGAATTTTACATGTGTGAGGAGGTGAAGACTGCGCCTTGTCCGTTCTGTTCTCCCCTATAAAGGAATTTTTCAAAAAGGGCGATGTGATCCTACTAAGCCTGTGTCTGGCCGCCAGCGGATTTGGGCTGGCTCTCATCTATTCCGCTACCCAGTACACCGGCGACGGCCGCTGGATGCGCTTCGTGTTTGTCCAGCTTGTTGCCATCCTGCTCGGAGTGGTGGCCTATATGCTGCTCACCTTTGTGGACTTCCAGCTCTTTGTAGGAAAGCGGTGGAAACTGCTGCTGCTCTTTAACGTGGTCTTTATCCTTCTCCTCCTCACCCCCCTGGGGGAGGACTACAACTCCGGCAACTTGAATTGGCTGGTCATCTCCCGGATCATTCCCAGGTTTCCCATGGATGTCCAGCCCAATGAGATCGTCAAGATCTCCTTTATTCTGCTGCTGGCCCTTCAGATCGTCAAAATTCAGGACCAAGAACTGGACATCAGCTCCATCCCCTCTATCATTCAAATCGGCGGGCACACAGTTTTTATGCTGGGCCTTATTGCCTCAGTCTGCGGCGACTTTGGAATGTGTGTCATCTATATGATGATCTTTGTTTCCATGGCCTGGGCCTCCGGCGTCAAGCTGCGGTGGTTTGTGCTGGTGGGGGGCGGGATTGTCCTGGCGGCGGTCATTTTTTGGCTGTTTTTCCTGCCCGAGACCCGCTGGTGGACCGACTACCGCATTATGCGGTTCCGAGTGGTCTTCGACCACAGTCTGGACGTCAGGGGACGGGGCTGGCAGCAGACTCGGTCCGTCCTGGCCATTGGCTCGGGAAAACTGTTCGGCCAGGGCTACCTCCAGGGCACCCAGACCCAATCCCTCAGCAGCGACGCGCTCCCCGCCCGGCACACCGACTTTATCTATGCCGTCTGCGGCGAGGAGTTGGGGCTAATAGGCTGCATGGCTCTGCTGCTGCTGCTCTCCCTCATTGTTCTGCGGTGCATCTGGGTGGGACGACACGCCAGCTCCCCCTTCTCCGCCTACGTGTGCATGGGGATGGCTGGGATGCTGCTGGCTCAGATCACCTTCAATGTGGGCATGTGCCTGTTTATTCTGCCTGTCATGGGTCTGACTCTCCCCTTTATCAGTTACGGCGGCTCCTCTATTATCACCCTATTCGCCGCTATGGGCATCGTCTCCAGTGTCAAGGCTCGGCCTATGCCCAGCTGGCTGCGGGACCGGAGTCAAGTATAAAAAAACCGCCCTGGTGCAACTCCTGTAAGGAAGTTGCACCAGGGCGGACTTTTGCATGATAGTTTTTTCTCTTCAGAAAAAACTATCAAACTCCTGTTTACTCGTTGGCGGGTACATGAATAACCCCCATGGGACACTCTTTCACACAGAGCTGACAGCCAACACACTTATCCTGGTCGATCTTGGCCAGGAAATTCTCTACGGTGATGGCCTCCTTGGGGCAGGCTTTGGCACACTTCATACAGCCGATACAGCCGGCAGTGCAAGCTTTCCGGGTGTCGGGGCCCTTGTCCTTGTTCTGGCACAGGACCACGGGCTTGCGCTTATGTTCGGGCACGATGGAAATCACGGCGTTGGGGCAGACGGCGGCACAGGCGCCACAGCCGGTGCACTTCTCCCGGTCCACCTTGGCAATGCCGTCCACAATATGGATGGCGTCAAAGGCGCAGGCCCGCGTGCAATCGCCGTAACCCAGACAGCCAAATTTGCACAGCCCATCGCCGCCGTATAGACCTTTAACGGCCTGGCAACTCTGGACACCCTGGAACTCGTACTTTTTACCCGTCTTTCCGCAGGTGCCGGAGCAGGCGACAACCGCCTTCATGGGGGTGGAGGAGCCGGCGTCCACGCCCATGATCTCCGCCACCTTAGCGGCGCAGGCCGCGCCGCCTGGGGTACACTTGTTGACTGCGTTGCCGTCCTCCACAATGCTCTTGGCGTAGTCGGCACAGCCGGCACAGCCGCAGGCGCCACAATTGGCCCCAGCCAGAACCGCGGTAATTTTCTCCACCCGCTCATCCACGGGGACATACATGAAAATGGAGGCGGCCACCAAAATCACCGCGCCGATCAGGCCGATGACTGTGACCAGGACAATAGCCATTAAAATCGGATTCATACTACACTCCCCCTCCTATGCTGCAACATTGAAAATGGCGTCGATGATACCGCCGAAGCCCATGAAGGACAGGGAGGTCACCGCGGCGGCCACCAGGGTGATGGGCAGGCCCTCGAAGCACTTGGGGGTAACGGCCTGTTCCACCCGGCGGCGCACGCCGGAGAACAGCACCATAGCCACCAGGAAGCCGATGCCCGCACCGGCGGCGCAGACGATGGACTCGATAAAGTCATAGCCGTTGTCCAGGTTCAGGATGGTCACGCCCAGGATGGTGCAGTTGGTGGTAATCAGGGGCAGGTACACGCCCAGGGACTTATACAGGGCAGGGATGAACTTCTTCAAAAAGTTCTCCAGCAACTGGACCAGGATGGCGATGATCAGAATGAACACGATGGTCTGGAGGTAGCCCATATCCCACTTCAGGGACCCGTCGGGGTTCGCGGGGGTGAGCAGGAAGGTCTGGATGGGCCAGGTGGCGGCGGTGGCCAGCACCATGACGAAGGTGACGGCCAGGGACATGCCCACGGCGCTGTCCAGCTTTTTGGACACGCCCAGGAAGGGGCAGATGCCCAGGAACTTGGCCAGGACGTAGTTGTCCACCAGGATCATGGTAAAGAAGATAACAGCAAGCTTCACCATTACGCATTACCTCCTTCCACAGCGGGGGCTTCCTTTCTGGGGCGGGTGGTGAGCCAGGTGGCCCCGGCCATCAGGATGCCGAAGACGAAGAAGCCGCCGGGGGCGCTGGTCATCAGGGAGAAGGTATCCACGCCCTTGGGAATCACCTGAATGGCAAACTCGCTGCCCAGGGAGGGAATCAGCTTGCCCAGGCCGGCCATCCAGGTGCCCGAGCCGATGATCTCCCGGATGGAGCCCATGATGGTCAGGGTGATGGTAAAGCCGATGCCCATGCCGATGCCGTCCAGAGCTGAGTCCACGATGCTGTTCTTGGAGGCGAACATCTCAGCGCGGCCCAGGATGATACAGTTGACCACGATCAGGGGCAGATAGACACCCAGGGCCTTATCCAGATCGGGCACATAGGCCTTTACCACCATCTGGACCACCGACACGAAGCCGGCAATGACGGTGATGTAGCAGGGGATGCGGACCTGGTCGGGGATGATCTTCCGCAGGGCGGAGATCACGATGTTGGAGCACAGCAGCACGAAGGTGGCGGCCAGCCCCATGCCGATGCCGTTGGAGGCCATGGTGGTGACGGCCAGGGTGGGACAGGTGCCCAGGACAAGCCGCAGAACCGGGTTTTCGTTCAAAATGCCGTTGGTAAGGATTTTCATTTTACTGTTTTCACTCATCTTGACTCACCTGCCTTTCAAGGAATGGCGTTGTACGCCTCAATGGCGGAGTTCATCGCCCGGAGCAGCGCCTTGCTGGAGATGGTGGCGCCGGACTCGGCGTCGATGTCCTGATTCAGAACTAGGGCCTGACTGGCGTCCTGATCCATGTACCGCTCCCAGTAGGAGGGGGTGGCGGTCACCTTGCTGCCAAAGCCGGGGGTCTCCTGGGCCTCGGTGACCTTGATCTGCTTGATCTTGCCGTCTGGGGTGAAGGCGGACATCACGGTGATGGTGCCGCCGTAGCCCTTGGCGTTGCTGGTAATCACCCAGCCGGTGCCGTTGTCGGCGGCGTAGACGTCGGACACATTGTCGATTTTAATGCCGTCCACCTTGGTGAAGGCGCCGCTGGCCTCGGGGAGAAGCTCGTTCCGGGCCTCGTTCTGGGCCTTGATGGTGGCCTCCAGAATCACAGGGGCGGTGGCGTCGTTGGTGGCGGCCAGTGCGCCGGTAATCACGACGCAGATGGCGCACAGCACCACAATGGGCTTAAAAATCTTATTCCAGTTGCTCATTTTGCGGCCGCCTCCTTCTTCTTCGCGATGCCCAGCTTCGCCTGCCGGGTGTTGACCTCGATGTAGGGGGTGATCAGGTTCATCAGCAGGATGGCGAAGGACACGCCCTCGTTCATGTTGCCGAACCGGCGAATCAGCATGGTGACCACACCCAGGAAGATGCCGGCCACCAGCTTGCCCTTGTCGGTGGTGGGGGAGGTGACGTAGTCGGTGGCCATAAAGAAGGCACCCAGCATCAGGCCGCCGGACAGCAGCTGGACCACAGGGTCCATGCCGAAGCATAGGGACAGCACGGCCACGGTGGCCAAATAGGTCACGGGAATCATGGGGCTGATGACCTTGGTGGCAATCAGGTAGACGCCGCCAATGAGGATGGTGATGGCGCAGGTCTCGCCCAGCACGCCACCGTGCTGGCCCAGCAACAGGGTGACGTAGTCGCCCGCGCCCAGCTCGCCGGCCACGGCCAGAGGGGTGGCGGAGGACAGAGCGTCCACGCCGTTCTCGGGCAGGGGGTAGGCGGACATCTTGGCGCCAAAGCCCACAGCCAGGGAGATGCGGGCCACGATGGCGGGGTTGGCGAAGTTGTAGCCCAGGCCGCCAAAGAGCTGCTTAATAATCACAATAGCGATAAACGCACCCACAATGGCCATCCACCAGGGGAGGGTGGCGGGCATGTTGAAGGCCAGCAGCAGGCCGGTAACTACGGCGGAGAAGTCCGCAATGGGGATCTCCCGACCCATCAGCTTGCAGTAGACCCACTCGAAGAAGACGCAGGCGCCCACAGTGACGGCGGTGAGAATCAGGGAGTTGACACCAAAGATGATGATTGAGGCGACGAGGGTGGGGACCAGAGCCAGGCACACACGGCCCATAATCTTCTGAGTGCTGTCTCCGCTGGTGATGTGGGGTGCGGCGGTGACAATCAGCTTATTGTCCATTACTTCTTACCTCCATTCTTCATCATGATCTTGGCCAGGGCGATGGAGGGGGCCAGAGGCCGCTTGGCCGGGCAGACGAAGGAGCAGGTGCCGCAGCTCATGCACAGGTCGGCATTGAGCTCGATGAGCAGCTCTACATTGCCGTCGTTATAGGCCTGGACGATCTCCTTAGCGGACAGACCCAGGGGGCAGGCGTTGGTGCACCGGCCGCAGTGGATGCAGTTGGTGGCCTTGGGCAATTCAGAGGCTTTGCGCGAAAACGCCAACACCGCGTTGTTGTTCTTCAAAATAGGCTGGGACAGGTCGGCAATGCAATTGCCCATCATGGGGCCGCCGTAGAGTACCTTACCCGGTTCCTCGGTGAAGCCGCCGCAAAAGTCTATCAACTCCTGGACGGGAGTCCCAATGATAACCTCCACATTTTTCGGCTCCTTGACGATGTCGCCGTCCACAGTAAGGCGCTTGGTGGTCAGAGGCATTCCAGTCGCTAAGTACTTGCCCACAAAGGCTACAGAGGTGACGTTCATCACCACTACGCCAACATCGGAGGGCAAACCAGGGAAGGGGACCTCCCGGCCGGTACAGTTCTCAATCAGAACCTTCTCAGCGCCCTGGGGGTAGCGGCAGGGCAGCTCTTTCACCTCAATGCCGGCGGAAGCCACAGACTTCATCTTAGCGATGGCCTCGGGCTTGTTGGCCTCGATGCCGATGATGCACTTGGGGATCTCCAAATACTTCATCACCGCCTGGATGCCGTCCATAATATACTGGGTATCCTCCAGAAAACAGCGATTATCTGAAGTAATATAGGGCTCGCACTCGGCACCGTTAATGACCAAAGTGTCGATCTCATCCAGGTTCTTGGGGGACAGCTTTACCGCTGTGGGAAAGCCAGCGCCGCCCAGGCCCACCAATCCACTGGCCCGGACTGCATCTTGAAAGGATTTCAAATCGGTGACAGTTGGGGGCACCACAGCCGGGTCCACCTTTTGCTCCTTGTCAGGGATGATGACCACAGCGGTCTGTGGTGCGCCATTGGGGGCGGTAATGGTAATGATACTATCCACCGTGCCTGAGACACCGGAGTGGATGTCAGAGGAGACAAATCCGCCAGCTTTTCCCACCACAGTGCCCACAAAGACTTGATCGCCCTTTGCCACTGCGGGGGCAGCGGGGGCACCGATATGCTGGCCCATGGACAGCACAATTCTGGAGGGCAGCGGCATCTTTACGGTTTCCAGATTGGAAGTCCGCTTTTCATGGGGAACCTGCGCCCCTTGCGCAGACCGTTTGAGAAATTTGCTCATTTAAGTTTTCGACCTCCCTATAACTGCTTTGGAACGGCGTACCCGTCTCTTTTGCTTCTCTCAAACGTTGAGAATAGACAGCTGCTTGCCCTCTCCTGAGCCAGTACGCCCTATGTGTCCGTCCGTTCCGGACACACGACAAAACCCGCCGGCTCTCTCTTTTTCCCTTGGAGAGCCGTCGGTCTTGCTGGTGACCAATATAATACACCAGTTCTGGGGAGATTGCAAGAGATTTTGGGCCGCATCCTCCCCTTTTCGCCAAAATTTTTTTACCAAAAAAATAGAGGAAAGGGCGTGGAGGTTTTTGCCTCCACGCCCTGATTCCATCCGAGATTGATCAGCAGCCGCAGCCGTTGTTGCAGCCACAGTTGTTATTGCAGCAGCAATTGTTGCCATTCCAGCCGCCGCAGCCGAACAGGATGATGATAAGGATGATGATCCACAGGCAGCTACTGCCGCCCCAGCTGTTATTGCAGCACCCCATAATGAGTACCTCCTGAATTATGAAAGTCTTAAGAGGGCTGTCTGCCGCTCTCATTTCTATCATATGGCACAGAAGGCAGATGGGTTCTCTCCTTTATAAAATTTTCTCACAAAAGACCCGCAGCATGGTAGCCATCTCTGCCCGGGAGGCCCCCCGCTGGGGGTCGACACACAGTACGCCCCCCCGATTGACACCGCTGAGAATTCCCTGGCCAACTGCCCAGGACATCGCCTCCCGGGCCCAGGGGCTGACCTTATCTGCATCCCCATAGGCCGACAGGTCAACGCCAGCCGCCATGTTCCTGCCCAGATAGCGGGAAGCATAGTTATAAAGCATCAGCACCGTCTGTTCCCGAGTGACCTTTCCTCCGGGAGAAAAGCCGCTCCCTGTTCCCGAGGCAATCCCCTGTCCCGCCCCCCAGATCACGGCGCTGGTGAACCAGCTGCCGTCCGGAACGTCGGCAAAAGGACTTTTCTGCGTCTGCGCTGGGTTTCCCGCCATACTGTACAACACGACCATCAGCATAGCACGGTTCATCGAAGATCCAGGAGAAAAGTGGTTGGCGTTTACCCCAGAAAACAGCCCTCGTTGATAGACATAGTTTACCGGTTCATAAAACCAATGCTGCTGACTGACATCATAGAAAGGGGTATGTACGTCCTTACCGTCAGACAGGGAATAACTCCCCTGAAGGCCGAGGGCAGCCAGCCCAGAGCGGACTGTAAGCACAGCGGTGGTATCCTCCCCCACCAGATAGCGATGATTGGCCGTGAGCTGCCCCCCCGTGGGGACCTCTGTCCCATCCGTAGTATCCACCACCACCCCGGTGTGGCTGAGGTCTACAAAGCCCTCTATCATCAGAAAGCTGTCTCCAGTGGGCAGCGTGATGGTCTGGCCGTCTGACCACTGGCGCTGCCCTAAAGTGCCGCTGTAATTTCCCAGGCTCGTACTGCCTGCAGAACCGCCATGGACTGCGTCCAACTGGGCCTTCGCACTGTCATAAGTCTTTTGCAAAGCCTTGTTGGCCGCTTCCTCCCCAGCCTGTGCCGCCTTGGGAAAAAAAGTGCTCTGCAGATAACTCAAAGAAATCAAACTGTCCCCTGCCGTGGCCGCGCGTGCCCCCACCGCTAACAGCGCCAGCGCCAGTGCCGCCCCCAAGGGGCGCAGATACTTTTTCATCTATTATCCTCCTTGGGTTCCTCCCGCTGGGAGATCAGGTAGCTCAGGGTGAGTAAACTGTCAGAAAAGTGGACGGACTCCACCACCACGTCCTCCCTTGGGCAGGTAATCTCACAATTCGTAAAATTCCAAATGCCCTTTACGCCGGCATTGGCCAGCCGGTCCCCCATCCACTGCGCAGCGGCAATCGGGACCGTCAACAGCCCCACATCCACACTGTGGACAGCAATAAACCCCTCCAATTCATCAGCATGGTAGACAGACACTCCCGCGATTTTGGTGCCCACCACCGCGGGATTAATATCAAAGGCAGCCAGCAGCTGAAACCCGTTGCTGGAAAAGCGAAAGTTTTGGATGATGGCCCGGCCCAGGTTGCCGGTGCCTAAGACCACCAGAGTATGCCCCCGGCTGATCCCCAAAATTTCGCCGATCTCCTCCTTTAACATCTCCACTTTATAGCCATAGCCCTGCTGGCCAAATCCGCCGAAGCAGAACAGATCCTGACGAATCTGTGAAGCTGTCAGCCCCATGGACTTTCCCAGAGCACTGGAAGAGATACGCACCACTCCAGACTCCTGGAGCTCAGACAGATGACGGTAATACCGGGGCAGTCGGCGGATGACCGCTGTAGAGACTTTTGCATTTCGTTTCACTGGGATCGCTCCGTTTCTGATCTGTACTCGTCTAGTTTACCCTATCCCGCTCCAGCTGTCAATTTGTTTTCTTTCAGATCCCAATAAAAACAGGGGACACCTCTTATAGATGTCTGGAGTTTAAACAGTGAGGCCTTTTGCCTGGCGGCAAAAGGCCTCACTGTGAAACATATTCCCACTTACAAATCGCCCCTACATCATTTTTACTATTTCTTTTTTCAGCCTTGCAATAATTCGCTTCTCCAGTCTAGAGATATAGGACTGAGATATCCCCAGTTGGTCGGCCACCTCTTTTTGCGTACACTCCCTCCGGCCGTCCAAGCCAAAGCGCAGTGTGATGATATGCCGTTCCCTTTGGTCCAACCGATCCATGGCCTGCCGGAGAAGCTGACGGTCCACGTCCGCCTCCAAAGGCTGTACCACCAGATCCTCGTCTGTGCCCAAAATGTCAGACAGCAACAACTCATTGCCATCCCAATCAGTGTTCAGCGGCTCATCGAAAGAGAGTTCTGTCTTCTGATTGGCAGTTTTGCGCAGATACATCAGGATTTCGTTTTCAATGCACCGACTGGCATAGGTGGCCAGTTTGATCGCTTTGGCCGGCTGATAAGTACCTACCGCCTTGATTAGGCCGATGGTGCCGATGGAGATCAGGTCCTCAATATGGATACCGGTGTTCTCAAACCGCCGGGCGATGTAGGCCACCAGGCGCAGGTTGTGCTCAATCAGCAAATTGCGGGCCTGGACGTCCCCCTGCGTCAGCCGCGTAATAAGCTCACTCTCTTCCTCCCTCCTCAGTGGGGCAGGCAGGGTGTCGCTGCCGCCGATGTACATAATCTTTCCCGGCAGCACCAACCCCAGCCGGGTCAGGAGTGTGGCAATCCGCTCCTTTAAATTTGTGTAAACCTTCTTCAAGATAACCACCTCTAAATATGATACCATGACACTGCAGCTGCCCATAAAATTGCAGCCCTACCCCCTGTCCATCGGTCCCACCAGGGCCTGATACCCACCCCCGTCAGACACCGGTGTGGGGGACAGCGCCACCAGCACTGGACCTCTTCTCCGTCCGTCCAATTCCAGATCATCCACGCGTACCGCCAGCAGCAGTCCCCGGTCCACCCCCACGCTCCGAAAGGGCAGCAGGCGGAAGCGGGCACGCCACTCCCCTGTCCCCAGCCGGGTCAGCCCCAAGGTAGGATCTTGCAGATCGGACAGAAGCGGGCGACGCTCTTTGGGAAAGAGAAGGGCAGCCCGCTCCCCCTCCGCCACCATGACAGGCCGGCCAGTGGCCGGATCGGAGAGGGTATTCCCTGTGTCTACCAAAGCTGTGAAGCTGGCCGACCTATCCCCTATACGCACCTTAGCCGACACCAGTTCTCCAGCTGCAAAGCTGTGCTTTCCTAACCGTTGAAATACCAGTGTCAGCACTCCGTAACACACCGCTGCTGACAGCAGCACAACTTTTAAATCTAGGACAGAATAGAACACCCCATTCCCTAAGGTCAGTCCTGTTCCCCCCAGCAGACCAATGGCAATTACACCACCTCCAAAAGCACAGGTCAACAGCACAAAAAGAATTCCCTGGCGGAGCAGACGCCGGCTACCTCCATAGGAGAGCAGCAGCATCAGGGCCGCAGAGGCTAAGCGGCACAATGGATGGGCCAAAAAGGACAGCCCCGGCAAAAAAATGGCGACCGCGTATAGACCACCCAATGCTGCACCCAGCCCAAATCGCCAGCGCCGCAGGGGTTCCCCCGCCAGCCGGGCAGCAGCCAAAAGGAGCAGGTAATCCACCAGCGCATTGAGAAGAAACAGTGTATCGACATAGATGACCGTCACAGCTGTCCCCTCCCTTCATAAAACACCACAGCTACAGGCAAGTGTACTCAAAAAAATCAAGTTGATCTTTCGGAACCCTGCGGCGACTATTGGCCGCAGCAAACCGCAAATACGGCCTTAGCCTTACATGTTTTGAGACACGATTTGCGGGCCAGCGGGCCGCACATTGAAAAGTGCGTTTGCACTTTTCAACTCCGTTTAAGATATTACAGGGCTGTCCTTACAACACGTCCTATTATAGGAGCCTGACAGGGAAAAAGCAGTCAAATTTTTGATAGGATTTTTGGAGGAATTATGCTGAAATGCGTACCTCTCCCTCTGTTACACATTTGTGTGGGTCAGAATAGCGAAGCAAAAATTTTCTGGTAAAACGTGAACGAACAAGTTTCCTTATCCAAAAAAAGAGCCGGGCTGTCCACCTTAAATTGGTCAGCCCGACTCTCTTGCTATTCATTTTTACGCCTGTTACCACGCTGGATATTCTATCTGTTCAACCGTCAAACCTGGCGCCTTTTGCGCTGCAAATCAAAAATAATCTGCAAAATGCGCTCCTCATCCGAGGTACTCAGTCGGAGGAAACGGCAGCCATACTCAAAATAGTCATGTTTGCGCTCAATAATGCGCAATATCTGACAAAACATTAGAGAGGGCTCCAAATCTGGAAGCAGCTTCACACGAAGAATAAATTTATCCCCTACATTATAACGCTGCTTCGTCCCGACGCAGGCCCCGCCTACACTGATATTCAAGAGCTTGCAGGTCTCCTCCTCCACACTGAAGCTCCCCATAGGGGTGATCCCTGCATCAATACTGGTGTCCACCCGGAAGAAGGCGCGGTCATTGCTCCGTTTAATTAGGACCAGTCGCTCTGCCTGCCAGACACCACTGGGTCCAGGACGTATTGTGCCCTCTATGACTACGGCCTTCCCATCCTTGCTGCTGTATCCCCGAAGGGTCACAGGGATTGGTTCCTCAGTTCCTGCCAGCAGGTTGCCTTCGGTCTGGGGTTGAAGTTGTGCTCTGTCCCCCCGCAAGTCAAGAAGCTTAGCCGTGAGAAACATCCGGCCATCGTCAGAGGTGACCTCTACCCGCATCCCGGAGTAAATCTCCAAATCTTCCTCCTGCGCACGGCGGCGGGATTCTTCTGCACGGCGTTCTTTTGCACTCTTTCCAAACAGGCCAAGCAGGCCATAGATGTTAAACAGTCCCATGCGGCCTCCTGCTCTACCAAAATTTATTTCATCGCGTCAACTAGGCGCCGTTTGAAAAATGGAACTATGCACAGTGGCG
>CAPGBJ010000032.1 GCA_948616425.1 uncultured Oscillospiraceae bacterium | reverse complement strand
GTTTGTCTCCTCAGAAAACGAGGATATCTCCTATTTTTCAGAGCGAATTGTGGAAGAATTGACCGGAAAGGAGGGGTGACGGATGGACACCTTCTTTTCTATCCTGGGGGACGAGGAGTACAACCAGATCTGGGACCGGATCGACACAGAGCTCCAATTCCAGCCCAGCGTCCGGGTCAGTCAGGTGCCCTTCCAGCTCCCCGCGCCCTGGGTGGTCCACGATTTGACCTATTTCCCCGTGGACCAGCGGTATGAGGACTTCAACGCCGCCGTGGTCCGGGCCCTGGCGGACTGCCTGGGGGAGGACGACTGGATTTACGCCCTGGATTGGCAGCACAGCGGCTTTCGCTACGACCCCCGCCGGCCTGTCACCGAGCACGACCACTGGGTGGAAGATGAGCGGTACGGCGGCGTACTGGGCGGGGGCTACAACGCCTATTTCCCCGAATTTTATCCCGACGGGGACTACTACTTTTTTGTCCAGCGGGACCTGAAATGGGGCTATCTGGGCCACCCCTGGCGGCGGGAGATCTGGCTGTTCGGCGCGCCGCTGATCGGGGCACTGTCCCCAAAGCTGGAGGAGCTGGGCTTCCCGGTGAAGGACACGTCAAAAAAGGAGTGAACAGGCATGGATCGAAGTTATGCGCGCCCCTACTATCAGGACACAGGCAGGCGGCCCTATCTGTACTACGCGGTGATGGGCATAGACGATGGGGCAGAGCTGGAAATTTCCCGCTCCCGGCACCACGTGGACGAGATACCCGCCGGGCTGGTGGTCAACGCCTTCCGCCGCTCGGAGCACGCCGCCGAGATGGACCAGCTGCTGGGCGGCACTCTGGGCCGGGTGCTGGAGAACCAGGACAGGGCCCTGTATGAGAAAGCAAAGGCCGGGGAAAGCTGGCTAATTCTCCAGGGCGAGGTCCAGAAGGACGACACCCTGGACTATCTGCGCAACGCCGTGGGCATCGTCCAGGCGGCGCTGGACATGGGGGCGGACGCGGTGCTGGATCTCCACGCCCTGCGGCTTATTTCGCGCCAGGGGTGGAAAACCTTCTTTGATGCGCCCTTCTCCCCCTGGGCGCATGTGGCCTTCCTGTGGAGCCCCATGGAGGACGGCAGTTTCTGGCTCCACACCCGGGGGATGCTGAAATTCGGCCGGCCGGACATGGGGCTGGAGGGAGTGCCCCAGTCGGGGCAGGGCCGGGCGATGGATATTTTTAAGCAGATGGTCTTCTACGGCGCCCAGGGGGCGGTATTTACCCAGAATACAAGGCTGCATATCAGCGCGCACACGGCCTGTATGCTCCACCCGGAGCTGACCGGAGAGATGGACGACCCGGACTACAACAACGAGCACTATCAGATGGCCTGGGCGGACTGCAAATTTGAGGACGTGTAGGGGCGGATATCATCCGTCCGCTTGCGGCATTACGTCGTATAGGGCAAGGGCTCTGCCCTTGCCTGGTCAGGTTGCCGCCTCTGTTAAGAAGGCAAGGGCAGAGCCCTTGCCCTACATGACGAACCAGAGACCAAACAATAACATTTAGGAGGAAACCACCATGTTACTGAATTTCCACCAGATGGAGGAGAAGGTCATCCCCAAGATGCGGGGGGGCGAGGGGGAGATGATCACCCGGATGTTTGTCAACGAGGACACCAAGATCATGCGGGGCCGTCTCACCCCCGGCAGTACCATCGGGCTGCACACCCACGAGACCGACAGTGAGATGATTTTCATTCTCTCCGGCGCGGGCAAGGTGCTGTGCGACGGGGAATACGAGCCTCTGTCCGCCGGGTCGGTCCACTACTGTCCCAAGGGCCACGGGCATAGCCTCATCAACGACGGGACCGAGGACCTGGTGATCCTGGCCATGATCCCCACCCACGGCGCATGAGAATCGCCTTCTGTACCCTGGGCTGCAAGGTCAACCAGTACGAGACCCAGGCACTGGAGCAGCTGTTTGCCGGCCGGGGACACACCCTGGTCCCCTTTGAGGGGGAGGCGGATGTGTACATTGTCAACTCCTGCACCGTCACGGCGGTAAGCGACAAGAAGTCCCGGCAGGTGGTGCGTCAGGCCCGGAAGCGGGCGCCGGACGCGGTGGTGGCCCTGTGCGGCTGCTACCCCCAGACCCATCCGGAGGATATCAGACAGCTGCCCGTGGACCTGGTGGCGGGCACCGGGGACCGCCTTAAATTTGTGGAGTTGGTGGAGCGGGCCTGGGCGGAGCGCCGGGAAACCATCACCGCCCTGGACGACGCCATGAAGCGCCGCACCTTCGAGCCCCTCCCCGCCGGGGGGCTGGAGGGCCGCACCCGGGCCATGCTCAAAGTGGAGGACGGGTGCGTCAACTTCTGCACCTACTGCATCATCCCCTACGCCCGGGGGCCGGTCCGTTCCCTGCCCCTCCGTGACGCCGCCGCCCAGGCGGCCAAGCTGGCGCAGGAGGGCTATAGGGAGCTGGTGCTCACCGGCATTGAGATCTCCTCCTGGGGCCATGAGTTCCGGGACGGGAGCTCCCTCATCGACCTGGTGGAGGCGGTGTGCGCCGCCGCCCCCGGCTGCCGGGTCCGGCTGGGCTCGCTGGAGCCCCGGACGATTACCGAGGCCTTCTGCCAGCGGGCGGCGAAGCTGGACAACCTGTGTCCCCACTTCCACCTGTCCATGCAGTCCGGCTGTGACGCCACCTTGAAGCGGATGAACCGGAAGTATGACACCGCCCGGTTTTTTGAGAGTGTCGGCCTGCTGTGGAAGTACTTCCAAACCCCCGTCCCCGCCATCACCACCGACATGATTGTGGGCTTTCCGGGGGAGACGGAGGAGGAGTTTGTCCAGTCCCTGGACTTCATCCAGCGGTGCGCCTTTGCCGCCATGCACATCTTCCCCTACTCCAAACGCCCCGGCACACCAGCGGCCTCCATGCCGGACCAGGTACCCAGAGCCGTCAAGGAGGAGCGGGCCCGGCTGGCCGCCGAGACAGCGGCCCGGATGGAGCGGCGCTATCTGGAGCAGTGGGACAAGGTGGAGGTCCTGTTTGAGGAGGAGCGGGACGGCCTGTGGTGGGGCCACACCACCCGGTACTGCAAGGTGGGGGTGAAAAGCGGGGAACGTCTCCACAACCAGCTGAGGCAGGTGTCTGTCACCGGTGTTGGGGACGGATATCTGGAGGGGGAATTATTAAATTTGGAAAACCGGTAGAATCTGCCGGTTAACAGTGGTATAATAATTTAATTGTGTGTAGCGCGCGCAGCTTCGGCGCGCCGCCCCAAACAATTTCACAAAGGCAACTGGCGGGCCGCAGAAGTCGGCGGCCCATACGCCCGTGAATAACGCACCAATGAGAGGAGCCCTGCCCCATGAGCGAGGAAATGAACTACAGCGCCAATCCCGGCAAAAAACTGGTCCGCACCGTGGACGGCGTGGATTATCTGCGTATCCCCGTTAAGACCCACCTGATTACCAAGGACGACGACATGGTGGACGTGGTCAACCGATACCCCAAGGACAAAATGCAGCCCGGGGATATCCTGTTTATTTCAGAAAAAGCGGTGGCCTGCACCCAGAGCCGGGCCATCCCCATGGAGGATATCAGGCCGCGGAAACTGGCCGTCACCCTCAGCCGCTTTGTCACCAAGACCCCTGCCGGCATCGGCCTGGGTATTCCGGAGACCATGGAGATGGCCCTCCAGGAGTGCGGCACTCTGCGCATCCTCTTCGCTGCCTTCTGTTCGGCGGTGGGCAAGCTGCTGGGGAAACACGGCTGGTTCTATATCGTGGCCGGCCCCAAGGCCCGGGGGATCGACGGCCCCACCGAGGGCACCATCCCGCCCTACGACCACTACGTGGTCCTCACCCCTGCCGACCCCATGGGGACGGCCAAGCGCCTGGCACAGGCGCTTGGATACCCCGTCGCCATTGTGGATATCAATGACCTGGGCGCCAATATTCTGGGCTTCTCTGAGAAGGCGCCCACCATGGACTGGCTGGCCCGGGCGCTGGGGGACAACCCCCTGGGTCAGGGGGAAGAGTGTACCCCCATGGGCATTCTGCGCAAGGCGTGACAAAAAAGCGCCGGCTTTCATCGAAAGCCGGTGCTTTTTCACGGGATTCAGGCGGGGTCCAGCCCCAGGTCAAAGCGAATTTCAGCCTCTAATTCGTCGTCCGGCAGATCACAGGGGAAGGGGTCCGCGTCCTCATAAGGTCCTTCCGGTCTGTCTGAGAACTCCAGGACAATAAAAGGTCCCCTTGAAAAAAACATCTTGTCCACCCGGATGTAGTCTGCCCCCCGCTTCCAGAGCCGTTTTTCCACTTCCTCCTGAAAGAAGGAGCCGTCAGCATATCCGAATGTCTCCAGCTCCCGGCTTGTTCCCACCAGCTCAGCGCCGTATTTTTGCAGGATCCTCTCCGCCAGAGCAATTTTTTCAACCAGGAGTTCAGAGCGGTGTCCGCTCATACTTCCTCCCTGGGGTCGGGCAGTTCGATATAGGTGGGGGAGTGGCCGGCGGACTCTATAAATCTCAGCAAATCTTCCCGCTTGAGCTGGAGGGTGGAGGTGGAGATGCCCGGGTGGCCGCTTATATACTCGTCGGCCAGCAGGTCCCGGTCGATGACCAGCTTGACCCGGTTCTCGGTGTCAAAGAGCAGCTCCAGGGCGGAGACAGAGCCGGGGACAGTCTGCAAATAGTCCCTCATGTGGCTGTCATCGGCGAAGGACAGCCGGGAACAGCCCAGCTGGGCGGAGAGATATTTCGTTTTGAAGGGCTTGTCCCCCGGCATCATCAGCAGGTAGAAATCGGTCTGCTGCCGGTTGCATAGGAACAGATTTTTGCAGATCTCAGAGCCCAAGATCCGCTCCACCTCGTGACAGATCTCAATGGTGTCGGCGCGGTCATGGTCCACCCGGACATAGGGGATGGACAGCGCCTCCAGCCGGTCGTAGATGGCCAGTTCCTGGGGGATGCGGTCGTCTGTGGGCCGGGTGGCGTATCGGGTCGGGTCGATGTACATGGTATCGCTCCTTTTTGAATGAAATCCTTTGTCCCGCCCCAGTTTGCGCACTGGGGCGCCTCCTCTCACTGGATAGCCGTCAGCGGCTTTGCCGCTAACGGCTATCGCGTCCCCCTTGCGGGGAAAAGGAGGCTTTGGCCCTCGCGGCGGGGACGTTGGGGGTCAGCTCCGTTGAAACCCCAGCAGCTTCTGGGCATATCCCCCCAAAATGCCGTCCTTCTCCTCCCGGGTGAGGGGGAGGGCCTCAATCAACGCAACCCCCTCCCTCTGG
The DNA here is from genome assembly GCA_948616425.1 of uncultured Oscillospiraceae bacterium. Lineage (GTDB taxonomy): Bacteria > Bacillota > Clostridia > Oscillospirales > Oscillospiraceae > Lawsonibacter. Next base: position 7,522 of record CAPGBJ010000032.1, on the reverse strand, counting down.
TCCCGCCAGGGGGTATCCGTACCGAAAAGGACCCGGCCGGGGAAGGCCCGCACCATGCGGACAAACTGCTCCACCTCCATCAGAGGCAGGTCAGAGGGGCCGTAGTAGCCATCCCCCAGGGGGGAGATGCGGCCCAGGGCGAAGGCGGTGTCCAGATAGACCCCGGTGTCGGGCAGCAGGGCCTCCACCCGGTCCCACTCCCGCCAGCCACCCATATGGGCCAGAATGAGGGTCACCGGTCCCACCTGCCGCAGGGCGTTCTGGGTCATCTCCGGGGTGCAGTGGTCCCGGAGGGGGAATCCGATGTCCCGGCCGGCGTGGGTGAGGACGGCCAGCCCCAGTTCGCCACAGCGGTCCAGAATGCGCAGGTAACGAACATCGTCGAAGTCGATCCCCTGATAGATCGGGTGGAGCTTGATCCCCTTCATACCCAGCTGGGCCACCCGGGCCAGCTCGGACTTCCAGTCCGGGAAATCGGGGTGCATACAGCCGAAGGACCACAGGCCAGTCTCGGGTCCCGCCTCGTTCATCCGGGCAGAGGCGTCGTTGACGTGGACCACCTGCCGGACGCTGGTAGCCACCGGGAGGACCAGACAGCCGTCAATCCCGGCTACAGACATAGAGGCCCGCAGTCCTGCCTCGGTGCCGTCGGAGAAGGCCACGGTATGGCACATGGACTGGAGTTTTTGAATGGTGGCAGCGGCAATTTTGTCAGGGAAGGTGTGGGTGTGGATGTCGAAAATCATGGGAACAATTCCTTTCTGGGAACATCATATCAGGTGAGGCAGGCCCCCTGCCCTGCATCCGAAATGGATGTAACTATAGGCAAAGCCTGCGGTACACCTAAGCATACCACAGGCCCTGCCATTTTGAAAGAGGGAAGAGGGGATTTTTACTGGGGGTCTCCCAGCGCCTGGCTTTTGCGGACGGTGACTCTCTCCTCGTAGCAGGAGAAGGCGTCGTCCACCAGCTCCCGCCTGGGCTTGGCAGTGAGTAGGGACACCACCGGTACAAGTACCAGCCCGGCGATCATGCAGAAGGCGCCGCAGTTGATGGGAGAGACCAGCAGGGCGGGGAAATGGGCCTTCAGGGGGGAGATATCGGCCAGCATAACCACGGTGGAGAAGATAAAGCTGGTCCAGCAGGCGATTTTGGTGGTCCCCCTCCAGTACAGACCATAGAGGAAGGGGGCCAGAAAGGCCCCGGCCAGGGCGCCCCAGGACACGCCCATAAGCTGGGCGATGAAGGTGACGGTGGAGCGGTACTGGATGATGGCCAGCACCACCGAGATGGCGATAAACACCACGATCAGGCAGCGCATCACAAAGACCTGCTTCTTCTGGTCCATATCCTTCACCACATGGTCCTTCAGCAGGTCCAAGGTGAGGGTGGAACTGGAGGTGAGCACCAGGGAACTGAGGGTGGACATGGAGGCGGACAGCACAAGAATCACCACCACGGCAATCAGCAGGTCAGGCAGGCCGGACAGCATGGTGGGAATAATGGAGTCGAAGCCGCCCACAATACTGCCGTCCGAGTTGAACTGAATCTTGTCGGTAAACAGCCGGCCGAAGCCCCCCAGGAAGTAGCAGCCCCCGGCCACTACCATGGCAAAAAGGGTGGAGATCACCGTACCGGTGTTAATGGATTTTTCGCTCTTGATGGCGTAGAACTTTTGCACCATCTGGGGCAGGCCCCAGGTCCCCAGGGAGGTGAGGAGTACCACCCCCAGCAGGTTCACCGGGTCGGGGCCGAAGAAGGAGGCAAAGACACCGGGGGCGGAGGCCACAGGGCCGGCAGCCGTCTCGTTGGGCACCTGGGCCAGCTTGGTCAGGGCGGCCATAAAGCCCCCTTGGCTGTTCAGCACCGCCACGATCACGGCGCAGATGCCAAACAGCATGATGATGCCTTGGATAAAGTCGTTGATGGCGGTGGCCATGTAGCCCCCGGCGATGACATAGACGCCGGTGAGGATGGCCATCACGACGACGCAGACTGAGTAGTCAATGTCAAAGGCCATACCAAACAGGCGGGACAGGCCGTTATACAGGCTGGCGGTGTAGGGGATCAGGAAGATGAAAATAATCACAGAGGCGGCGATCTTCAGCGATTGAGAGCCAAACCGCTTGCCAAAAAACTCGGGCATGGTGGCGCTGTCCAGGTGTTGGGTCATGATGCGGGTGCGGCGGCCCAGCACCACCCAGGCCAGCAACGAACCCAAAATGGCGTTGCCGATACCCGCCCAAGTGGCGGCAATGCCGTACTTCCAGCCAAACTGGCCGGCGTAGCCCACAAAAACCACGGCGGAGAAGTAGGAGGTGCCATAGGCGAAGGCGGTGAGCCAGGGGCCTACGGAGCGCCCGCCCAGTACAAAACCGCTGACGTCGGTGGCGTTCTTCCGGCAGTATAGGCCAATGCCCACCATGACTCCGAAGAATACCAGCAGCATAATCAATTTGATTGTCATATGAAACAGTCCTCTCCTGCGCCATTTCTTTGACGCTTTGTACCGTTGAAGTGTAACGCAAAGAAGCGGTAAAGTCAAGGGGAAATAAAAAAGAACTTGAATTTTGTTTAAATTGATGGTTTTATCCCCTTGCTTCCCCGTGAATCTCGACATAAAAACAGGTCAGCGGACAAGTCCATCCTGGAGTCCGGAACAGGAGCGCATATATTGGGGAATAAAAAACATCCGATGGACTATTAGAATAGTCTTGACAAGAAGAGACTACTGTGATAGTATAAATCAAACTATCGCGATAGTCTAAACAGGAGGCCGATCTATGGAGCTGAAGTTGTTTGATTCCGAGCGCAAAGTGATGGAGGTGCTCTGGGAGGCGGACGCGCCCCTCACCGCCAAGGCGATTGCCACCAAACTGGGCGAACTGGTGGGCTGGAACAAAAACACCACCTACACTGTCATCAAAAAGTGCATCGACAAGGGGGCGATTGAGCGCCGGGAACCTGGCTTTCAGTGCGTCCCTCTGGTCCGCCGGGAGGAGGCCCAGGCGGCGGCGGCGGCTGAACTGGTAGAAAAGGTTTTCGACGGCTCTGCCAGCCTGCTGTTTGCCTCTCTTCTCAGCAAAAAACAACTGCCCCCAGAGGAGATTCACCGTCTCCGGGAGCTGATCGACGAATTGGAGTGACATGACCGCCATGACCATCTTTGAAATGAGCCTTGGCGGCGGGCTCCTCATCGCCGTGATTCTGGTGTTGCGTCGAGTGTTGCTGTACCAAGTGCCCAAGTGGACCTTCCTGCTGCTGTGGGCGGCGGCCCTGTGCCGCCTGCTGGTCCCCTTTGCGCTGCCCTCCCCCATCAGCGTCTACACGGGGGCGGCCTGGGTGGCCCAGACGATGGAGACGGCGCGTGTCTCCTCTCCTGAAGCGCCGCCCCCTGTCCCGGTACAGTCCCCGACCACAATTCCGGGCCCCCTGGCGGGGCTTGACTGGACCGCCCCCGAGCCGGAGGCAGCGGAGTCCTTCCCCCCTGTTGCCGCCCTCTATCTGACGGGCGAGGCCCTATCCGCCCTGTTTTTCGGGGCCGCCTATCTGTGGAATCTACGCCGGTTCTGGGACGCTGTCCCGGCAGAGGGAGAGCTGATCCGCCATTGGCAGGAGACCCATCCCACCCTGCTGCCGGTACAGATCAAAGTGAGTCGGGCGGTGCGCGCCCCCCTGGCCTACGGCCTTCTCCAGCCGGTGATTCTGCTGCCTGCAAACACATGCTGCTCCGACGAGGAACATCTGACCTGCATCCTGACCCACGAATATATCCACATCCGCCGGGGGGACATGGTCTGGAAGCTGCTGCTGGCCGCGGCCCTGTGTGTCCACTGGTTCAATCCCCTGGTATGGGCCATGTATTTCTGCGCCAATCGCGACTTAGAACTGGCTTGTGACGAAGCAGTGGTGCGTACCTTGGGGCTGGATCGGCGAAAAGACTACGCCTATGCCCTTCTTTCCGCGGCGGAGCGCGGATTTTTCCCGCTGTGCGCCCCTTACACCACCCAAGACCATATGGAAGAAAGGATTCAAGCTATCATGAAGATCAAAAGAACATCTTTTGGAACCATTCTCACCGCCATTCTGCTGGTGACCGGTATCACCGCCGTCTTTGCCACCTCGAGGGCCCCTGTCCCCGAGAATTTGGACCAGCCTGTCCAGAGCCATGACACGTCCCCATCCGCCTCCACGGCGGCGGAAGGGGACGCGTGTGCCGATGGAATTGGGGAGACCTCCGGCGAAGAGGAGTTCGCCTGGCCGCTGCCCCAGGAGTACCAGAAAATTTCCAATCCCGCAGGGCAGAGGGTCCATCCCGCTACTGGGGAGATCACAGACCATCTGGGTATCGACATCGCCGCGCCCAAGGGCACGGCTGTCTATGCCGCCAAGAGCGGCGTGGTGACTCGGTCAGAGATGGACAGCGGGTTGACCTATGGCAACCTTGTGGAGATCTCCCACAGCGACGGCTCCAGCACCCTCTATGCACACATGAGCGAACGGGCCGTAGAGGCAGGACAGTCGGTGGAGCAGGGGGAGATGATTGGCTGCGTGGGCGCCACTGGCCGCGTCACCGGAAGCGTCCTCCACTTTGAAATCTCCAAAGACGGTTCCCACATCGACCCGGAGGACATTTTTTAAGTGAACATCCGCTTACCGGCAGCAGATGCGCTGCCGACAAAAACAAGGTCCGCCCCCAGTGGGAGCGGACCTTTTGCGATGTATCAGCTTTACATAGACTCCTCATCAATGACCTGGGCCTTGATCAGATTGGTGGAACCGCTCTTGCCCAGAGGAACGCCGGCTGTGATAACCACAGTGTCACCGTTCTGGACCAGCCCCTCTTTCAGGGCCACCTGAGCGGACAGGGAAAAGATGCGGTCGGTGGAGTTGACCTCGCCGGTGAGGTAGGGGGTGACGCCCCAGGAGATGTTCAGCTGCCGGCGCACCTTCTCGTGCATGGTGAGGGCGGCAATGGGGCAGGCGGGGCGGAACCGGCAGATCATACGGGCGCTGCGGCCCGAGTTGGTGGCGGTGAGGATGGCCTTGGCATCCAGGTCCTTGGCGGTGAGGCAGCAGGTGTGGGTGATGGCGTCGTTGATGTTAGAGGCGGGGAGGACCCGCTGTTTCTGGAACTGCTTCCAGTAGTCGATGGCGCTCTCCGTCTCGGTGACGATGCCCACCATGGCGGTGAGGGCCTCCACCGGATACTTGCCCCCGGCGGTCTCGCCGGAGAGCATCACACTGCCGGTGCCGTCGTAGACGGCGTTGGCCACGTCGGACACCTCCGCCCGGGTGGGGCGGGGGTTGCGCATCATAGAGTCCAGCATCTGGGTGGCGGTGATGACCGGTTTGCCCTGCTGCAGCCCCTTGCGGATCATCTGCTTTTGCAGGATGGGCACCCGGGCGGCGGGGATCTCCACCCCCAGGTCGCCCCGGGCCACCATGATGCCGTCAGCGACCTCCAAAATCTCATCCAGGTTGTCCACCCCCTCCTGGTTCTCGATCTTGGCGATGATTTTCACGTCATCTCCCCCGCACTCGTGGAGGACCGCCCGGACGGCCTCCACATCCGCCGCCCGGCGGACAAAGGAGGCGGCGATAAAGTCGAAGTCATTCTCCACGCCAAAACGGATGTCCTCTACGTCCTTCTCGGTGAGGGCGGGCAGCTGGATATGGACCCCAGGGATGTTGATGGACTTGTTGGCGGAAAGGGTGCCGCCGTTCTCCACAACACAGATGATATTCGTCCCCTCTATACGCTCTACCCGGATGGCCACCAGACCGTCGTCAATCAGAATCTCTTGGCCGGGGGAGAGCTCCTGGTGGAGCTGGAGGTAGGTGACGGACACTCGCTCCTGGTTGCCCACGAGGTCTTCGGTGGTGAGGGTGAAGGGGTCGCCGGGCTCCAGGGTGATGGACTTGGTCTCAAAGCTCTTGATGCGGATCTCGGGGCCCTTGGTGTCCAAAATGGTGGCCACCGGCCGGCCCATGGCGTCCCGGACGGCCTTGAGCATGTTGAGCCGGGCCAAATGCTCCGGGTGACTGCCGTGGGAAAAGTTGAACCGGGCCGCGTCCATGCCGGTGCGGATCAGGGTGCGGATCATGTCCTCACTGTCCACCGCGGGGCCCAGGGTGCAGATAATTTTTGTTCTTCTCATCAGTGATTACCTCCTTCGGGTATCATACGTCATTTCTGTCCTTGCGTAGCCTATGTTACAGGAAAAAATCTCGGATGGATAGAGTCGATTTTCATAAAAATGGAGATACTTCCGCAAAAAAAGTGTGCTGTCCCTCCAAGAGGGACGGCACATTTTACACTTTTTTAACACATTTTGGCCCCTGCGGGGATTTTGTCGTCCAGAATCAGGAGGTTGAGGCACTCCTCCCCCTTCTCGGTGTGGACGGCAGAGATGAGCATCCCGTTGGACTCCTGGCCCATCATCTTCCGGGGGGGCAGGTTGACAATGGCCATCAGGGTCTTGCCGATCAGCTCTTCCGGCTTGTACCACTTGGCAATGCCCGACAGGATCTGCCGGTCCACGCCGGTGCCGTCGTCCAGGGTGAAGCGGAGCAGCTTTTCGCTCTTTTTCACCGGCTGGCAGTCCTTCACCTTCACCGCCCGGAAGTCGGACTTGCAGAAGGTATCGAAGTCCACCTTCTCCTCCAGCTGGGGCTCAGTCTCCAGGTCGGGCAGGGCGGCCTTTTTGGCGGCCTCGGCGGCCGCCTCCAGCTGGGCCAGGGCCTTTTCCGTGTCGATGCGGGGGAAGAGATTCTCGCCCCGCTGGACAGCCACTGTCCCAGGCAGGGAGCCCCACTGTCCGGCGCTGTCCCAGGTGGAGCACTGCTCACAGGCGCCGATCTGCCGCAGGACCTCGGCGGCGGAGGCGGGGATAAAGGGGGTGAGCAGGATGGCGCACACCCGCAGGGTCTCCAGCAGGTTGTACATCACGTGGGCCAGCCGGAGGCCGTTGGCCTCCATGTCCTTGGCCAGCACCCAGGGGGCGTTCTCGTCGATATACTTGTTGGCCCGGTCGATCACCTTGAAGATCTCCGCCAGACCGTTCTGGAAGGCGAATTGCTCCATAGCGTCCTCATAGCGGTTCCGGAGCCCCGCCGCCAGAGCGATCAGCTCCACATCGCAGGCGATGTCCCCCGGTTCGGCAATGACGCCGACACAGCCAGGCCTGGCACAGAGCTCCGCAATACGCAGGTCCTCCTCGGACGCGCCGCAGCTGGCGGGCAGCTGCCCGTCAAAGTACTTGCCCACCATGGACACGGTGCGGGAGAGCAGGTTGCCCAGGTCGTTGGCCAGGTCCACGTTGATGGTCTGGATGAGGGCCTCGTTGGAGAAGTTGCCGTCGGAGCCGAAGGGGAAGGTGCGCAGCAGGAAGAAGCGCAGGGCGTCCACCCCGAATATCTCGGCCAGGATATAGGGGTCCACCACGTTGCCCTTGGACTTGGACATCTTGCCCCCGTCCAGCAGCAGCCAGCCGTGGCCGAAGACCTTCTTGGGCAGGGG
>CAPGBJ010000031.1 GCA_948616425.1 uncultured Oscillospiraceae bacterium | reverse complement strand
TAAAAGGCCGCAGTTTTTTAACCCTGGAGGACTTTACCCCCGGTGAAATCCGCTACCTTCTGGACCTGGGACATGACCTGAAGGCCAAGCGCCGCTCCGGCGTCTGCGAGCCCGCCCTGAAGGGCAAGCACATCGTGCTGCTTTTTGAGAAGACCTCCACCCGGACCCGGTGCTCTTTTGAGGTTGCCGCCACCCAGGAGGGCGCCCATGTCACCTACCTGGACGCGGGCAGCTCCCAGATGGGCAAGAAGGAGTCCCTGGAGGATTCCGCCAAAGTGCTGGGCCGCTTTTTCGACGGCATCGAGTACCGGGGCTATGCCCAGCAGGTGGTGGAGGACCTGGCGAAATGGTCCGGCGTTCCCGTGTGGAACGGCCTCACCGACTGGGACCACCCCACCCAGATCCTCGCCGACATGATGACCCTGGAAGAGCACTGCGCCAAGCCCCTGAACAAGATGAAGGTGGTCTTCCCCGGCGACGTGCGGAACAACATGTGCTACGCCTGGATGATGGGCGCGGCCAAAATGGGCATGCACTTCGTGGGCCTGGGGCCCCAGGAGCTGGCCCAGCAGATGGACCAGGAGCTGGTGAAGCGGGTCTTCGCCGAGGCTAGGCAGAACGGCGGCCTCATTGAGATCACCGATGACATGGGCTCTTTGAAGGGCGCGGACATGATCTACGGCGACATCTGGGCCTCTATGGGCGAGGAGGAGCTGATCCCCAAGCGGGCGGAGCTGCTCTCCCCCTTCCGGGTGACGGAGGAGACCATGAAGGCCACGGGGAACCCGGACGTGCTCTATATGCACTGCCTGCCCTCCTTCCACGACTTTGAGACGAAGCTTGCCAAGGAGTGGAAGGACAAGGGCGTGGACATCCGGGAGGTCACCGACGAGGTCTTCCGGGGCCGCCACAGCGTGGTCTTCGACGAGGCCGAAAACCGGATGCACTCCATTAAGGCCGTCCTGGTGGCCACCATCGGAAAATAAAGGGGGAGATCCCTTTGGAACGAGCGAGATTCCGTATGCCGACGGCATACACCATTTTGTTTCTGCTTATCATTCTGGTGGCCCTGTGCACCTGGCTGGTGCCGGCGGGGGCCTACCAGTACGTGAACGAGGCCCCGGTAGCCGGGACCTATCACGCCGTGGCCCAGAGCCCCCAGGGGGCCGGAGCGGTGCTGAAGGCCGCTTTCGCCGGGTTCTACGATGCGGTGGACGTGTGCGTCTTCATTTTGATGGTGGGCGGCTTCCTGGGCGTGGTCATGAGAACCGGGGCGGTGGACGCCGGGGTAGGCCGGATCATTCAGCGCCTGGGGGGAAGAGAGAAATGGCTGATCCCCATTTTGATGATCGCCTTTGGCCTGGGGGGCACCACCTACGGCATGTGGGAGGAGACCATGGCCTTCTACCCCCTTCTGATTCCCGTCTTTCTGGCGGCGGGCTATGACGCGGTGGTGGGCATCTCCGTCATCCTCCTGGGAGCCGGGGCGGGCATCATCAGCTCCACGGTGAACCCCTTTGCCACGGGCATCGCGGCGGGCTTCGCCGGGGTGTCCCTGGGGGACGGCATCCTCCTCCGGGCTATCCAGTGGGTGGTCTTTGAGGGGGCGGCGATTTGGTTCGTCATGGCCTACGCCGCCCGGGTGAAGCGGGACCCGGCCCGGTCCGTGGTGGGCGTGGGCGCGGGGAAGATCCAGGCCAACATGGAAGAAACGGTGGAGTTTACGCCCAAGCGGAAGGTCATCATGGCCATCTTCACCCTGACCTTCCTGATTATGATTTACGGCGTCATTCCCTTTGACGAGATGGGCCTGCCCCTGCCGACCTTAGGCTGGTGGTTCCCGGAGCTCAGCGCCCTGTTCCTGGTCAGCGGCGTGATCATCGGCCTCATCGACCGCATGGGCGAGGAGGCCATTGCCGAGACCTATGTGGCGGGCTGCGCGGATTTGCTGGGGGTGGCCCTGATCATCGGCATCAGCCGGGGCATCACCGTGCTGATGAACGACGGGCAGATCACCGGCACCATCCTCCACTGGGGAGAGCAGGCCCTCTCCGGGGCGGGGCCCGTCAGCTTCGTGCTGCTGGTGTACCTGCTGTACCTGCCCTTGACGGTGCTGATTCCCTCTTCTTCCGGCCTGGCCACGCTGTCGGTGCCCGTCATGGCCCCCTTGGGCCGCTTCGCGGGGGTGGGGGGCGATTTGGTGGTGACGGCCTTCCAGTCCGCCTCCGGCCTTGTAAACATCATCACCCCCACGGCGGCGGTGGTCATGGGGGCCCTGGCCCTGGGGCATGTGCCCTATGACAAGTGGGTCAAGTATGTGTGGAAGCTGATTTTGTATTTCTTTTTGCTGACTCTGGTATTTTTGATCGCAGGCGTGGCGCTGGGCTGAGCGAAAAAACCACCGGCTCTTTTAAGGGCGTTGCCATAAGAAAACATGAGAAAACCCAGTAAAATCAATGTTTTTAAGGGCAGCGGAAAACGGGGCGGCGCAAACAAGTGAACAACAGCACAGAAAACGGGCGATGTCGGCAAGACACCGCCCGTTTCTGCGCCCCGGCGAACGCCGCAGATTTTGAAAAAGTCTGCGGCGTTTTTTCATGTCCAGACACCGAAAGGAGGGTCGAACCATGCCAGTATTCCGCGTGGAGAGGAACAAGGGGTACACGGTGATGTCGAACCATCACCTGCGGAACAAAGACCTGACCCTAAAAGCCAAGGGCCTGCTTTCGCAAATGTTGTCACTCCCGGAAGATTGGGACTATACGTTAAAGGGCCTGGCCCTTATCAACCGGGAAAAGATCGACGCCATCCGGCAGGCTATCCGGGAGTTGGAGCAGGCGGGGTACATCGTCCGTTCGCGGGAACGTGACGAACGGGGACGGCTGCGGGGTGCGGACTATGTGATCTATGAACAGCCGCAGACGCCGCCTGCATTGGATTTACCTACGTTGGAAAATCCAACATTGGATAATCCTACGCAGGAAAAACCTATGTTGGAAAATCCAACGCAATTAAATAAAGATATACAAAGTAAAGACCCAAGAATTACAGACCTATCAATTACCCATTCCTTTCCCTCCCTTTCGCCCCCTCCCGCTGGGGCTGTTGCGGCTTCGCCGCCGGAAAGGAACGGAACGGAAGCGGCCACACAGAGCACCGTTGAGATTTATCGGGAGATCATCAAGGAGAATATCGAGTACGACCACCTCCTGCACCACTCCAAGATCGACCGGGAGGAATTGGACGGCATCGTGGAATTGCTGGTGGAAACCGTCTGTACGGCCCGCAAGACAATCCGTGTTGCCGGTGACGACTACCCCGCCGAGCTGGTAAAGGCCAAGCTGCTGAAACTCAACAGCGGCCATATCGAATTTGTCATGGACTGTATGCGGGAGAACACCACAAAAATCCGCAACATCAAGAAATACCTGCTGGCGGTGCTGTTCAACGCCCCCAGCACCATGGGAAGCTACTATACCGCCCTCGTCGCCCACGATATGGCGGATGGAAAAATCTAATCTGACAAGGAGGCCCCGAACATGAAACAGGGCGCATTGATCTTCGACGAGCGGACAGATCGCTACGACATCCGCTTTGACCTGGCCGACTACTACGGCGGCTTGCACTGTGGACAGTGCTTCGACGTGATGGTGGGCGGCAGGTGGAGGC
>CAPGBJ010000030.1 GCA_948616425.1 uncultured Oscillospiraceae bacterium | reverse complement strand
TTTGAGGCAATTCGACATTTCTGCCCCGTTAAGGCGGTGTCACACTCCTTGCAGGGGACTAAAAAATCAAGGAAACGGAGGAAATGAAAAGAAAATCGGCGTTTTCGATGTAAAAAAGTGAGATTGGTAGACATCTGGTAGACCGGCCCAAATTTCCGCATCTCCACACCCCTTGTCCCCCAAGGCCTTCACCCGCTTTTTTGGTAGACATTTGGTAGACCGGGGGTGACCCGACCGTGAAAGCAGGCCATACTATCCATTGGCAGCGACAGGGGGGCATATCAGCAATCTGGAAAAACACAGACAGCGAGGTCAGGCCCAAAACGGGAACCTCAACCTCGCTGTCTCTCTTGAGACCATCACAGAGAACTCTACGGCGCCACTAAGACTCCCTGCGCCGCGTCCCTCTGTCACCCACTTCTCTGCCATATAGAGCCCCCGCCCCCTTCCAGACCGGAGGTCCCCCTGTCAGTCAGCTCTCCCTCTGCCGCTCCAACTCCCGAATCAGATTTACCATCTCAATGGCCCCCTGTGCGCAGTCGGCCCCCTTGTTGCCCGCCTTGGTGCCCGCCCGCTCGATGGCCTGTTCGATGGTGTCGGTCGTGAGTACGCCGAACAGCACCGGCACGCCGCTGTCCAGCGATACGGCGGCGATTCCCTTGGACACCTCAGCGCACACATAGTCGTAGTGGCTGGTGCTCCCCCGGATGACCGCTCCCAGGGCAATCACCGCGTCATACCCTCCGCTTCGGGCCATCTTTCCCGCAATGAGAGGGATCTCAAAAGCTCCGGGGACCCACGCCAGGGAGATGTCCTCTTCCTTCACACCGTGTCGCAGCAGGGTGTCCTCACATCCTCCGATCAGCTTGGAGACAATAAACTCGTTAAACCGGGCGGCTACAATTCCAATCTTGATGTCTCTGGACACCAGATTACCTTCATAAATCTTCATCAAAAATTTCTCCTTTTCCTTGATTAGGCGCTGTTTGAAACATGGAACTATGCACAGCGGCCAGGGATTTTTCTGCCAGACAAGCACAATTTTTCCCAGGAATACTGATTGACATTTTTCAAACAAGCCCTAGGGCCCGCTTCAAACATATCACCACGCCCAAATGTAGGTCTGTCTTTCAAACAATATCTAATAGTCGATCAGGTGTCCCATGCGCCTTTGTTTGGTCCGCAGATAAAACAGATCCTCGGCGGTGGCGGCCACCTGGATGGGAACCCGCCGTGTAATTTCCAGGCCAAAGCCGGACAGCTGATAGACCTTGTCCGGGTTGTTGGTCAGCAGCCGCATGGTGCGCACCCCCAGGTCCCGCAGAATCTGGGCCCCGGTCCAGTACTCCCGCAGGTCGGGGGCAAACCCCAACTCCACATTGGCGTCTACGGTGTCCATCCCCCGTTCCTGGAGGGCGTAAGCCTTCAACTTGTTGATCAAACCGATGCCCCGGCCCTCCTGACGCATATACAACAGCACCCCCCGGCCCTCCGCCTCAATCTGTCCCAGGGCGGCGGCCAGCTGCTGTCCGCAGTCACACCGGAGGGAACCAAACACATCTCCGGTCAGGCACTCGGAGTGGACCCTACACAGCACATCTTGTCCGTCCCCAAGTTCCCCTTTCACCAGGGCTACATGGTGCTCCCCTGTGAGATCATTCACATAGCCGTAGACCTGAAAGCTTCCAAACCTGGTGGGCAGCTGGGCACTGGCCTCCCTCACCACGTGCTTGTCATGGCGGCGGCAGTAGTCCTGAAGCGCCTTGATGGTGAGCACCCGCAGCCCCCATTCCGCCGCCTTCTCCAGCAGTTCGGCGGTGCGCATCATGGTTCCGTCCTCCCGCATGATCTCACAGCACAGTCCGCACTGAACCAGCCCCGCCAGCCGGCACAGATCCACAGTGGCCTCGGTGTGCCCGTTTCGGGCCAGAACGCCGCCCCGCCGGGCCACCAGAGGGAACACATGGCCCGGCCGGCGCAAATCCTCCGGCCTGGTGGACGGATTGGCGCACCTGCGGCAGGTATAGCCCCGCTCCTCGGCAGAGATGCCGGTGGTGGTGTCCATGTGGTCAATTGACACGGTGAAGGCGGTGCCGTGGTTGTCGGTGTTCACCTTTACCATCTGCTCCAGCCCCAGCCGGTCCGCCACCGCTTCACTCATGGGGGTGCAGATGAGGCCCTTGGCGCGGACCGCCATAAAATTGACATTCTCTGTGGTGGCGAACTGGGCGGCGCAGATCATATCCCCCTCATTCTCCCGGTCCGGATCGTCAATCGAGATAATGATACGCCCGGCGCGCAGCTCCTCCAGCGCCTCCTCCACAGTGCAGTACGGGTATTCCATATTGATTCCTCCTTGATCTCTGCCATATCTCTAGTTGGGACGGCCCTCAGCCTGCGCCCCTTAAAATCCGTTTTCTTGCAAAAATTCCAGGGTTATATGACTCTCCGGCCCGGTCTCCTCCCGGGGGGCCAACAGCTTTTCCACATATTTGCCGATGAGATCCGCCTCCAGGTTCACCATATCCCCCATCCCCTTCTTTCCCAGGACGGTGACAGCGGCGGTATGGGGAATCAGCGAGACAGAAAAGTGGTCCAATCCCACCCGTGCCACCGTCAGGCTGACGCCGTCAATGGCAACAGATCCCTTCTCCACCACATAGCGCAGCAGGTTAGGCGTCGACTTGATGGTATACCATAGGGCGCTGTCGTCCCGGCGGGTGGCCAGAATGGTCCCCACCCCGTCAATATGGCCGGAAACGATGTGACCGCCGAAGCGTCCACCCGCCGACATGGCCCGCTCCAGGTTCACCGGACTGCCGGGGCACAGCCCTCCCAGGGCGGAGCGGTCCAGGGTCTCGTGCATCACATCGGCGGTAAATCCGCCGGCGTCCACCTCCGTGGCGGTGAGGCAGACCCCATTTACCGCCACGCTGTCCCCAATTTTCAGGTCAGACAGCACCACCGACGCGCCGATGGACAACTGTGCCGAATGAGATCCCCGGCGGATGGACCGCACGGCGCCCACCTCCTCAACAATCCCGGTAAACATCGGCGTCCACCTCCCCCTCTAATAAAAGGTCGTCCCCAATCCGGACGACGTCCATATGTCTCATCCGCACTGCCTGGTCCGGAGACGCCATGCCCAGACCTTCAACGGGCGACTTGGCATCCACACCGCCAAAGATCTTGGGGGCAATATAGGCCTGAATCCGCTGGACAAGCCCGCTCTCCAGCATGGCCCAATTCAGGCTTCCACCCCCCTCCAGCAGCAGACTGTCCACCTCTGCCCGCCCCAGCTTGTCCATCAGGGCCCAGAGGTCTATACGGCCCTGCCGTAGCGGGAGGGTCCAGACCTGACAGCCGGCCGCCTCATAGGGCGCGCTGCGGGACCGTTCTGCCGGCCCCACAGCCAGAAGGGTGGGGACCTGTCCGGCGGTGCGGACAATCTGGCTGTCCAGCGGCGTGCGCAAGCGGGTGTCGCAGATCACCCGGAGGGGATCTCTGCCCCCCTCCAAGCGGCAGGTCAACAAAGGGTTGTCGGCCAGCACAGTGCCCACCCCCACCATGATGGCGGCGTTGGCATGTCGGTCCCGGTGGACCCGCTGACGGGCCTCCGTACCGGTGATCCACCGGGATGCCCCGGCGCGGGTGGCGGTCTTTCCATCCAAGGTCATGGCGTATTTCATGGTCACATAGGGCCGGCCCACGGTGATGTAATGGAAAAAGGCCGGGTTCAGGGCGTCGCACTCCTCTTTCAAGACGCCGGTCTCCACCGCCACGCCATACGTCCGGAGGATATCCAGTCCCTTTCCAGCAGCCAGGGGGTTGGGGTCCGATGAACCCACCACAACTCGAACAACTCCGGCCTTTAAAATGGCATCGGTACAGGGGGGCTGGCGTCCATGGTGACAGCAGGGCTCCAGGGTCACATACAGCGTGGCACCAGCAGGAGATTCCTGACAATCTGCCAGCGCCTCCCGCTCTGCATGGAGGCCTCCTCTCCTTTTGTGCCAACCCTGGCCAATGATTCGGCCCGCTTTCACCAGGACAGCCCCTACCACCGGGTTGGGGTTGGTCCAGCCCCGGCCCCGCTCCGCCAATGAGACGGCCAAAGCCATATAATCCGCATCGTTCACAGTCTCGCCTCCAAAAGAAAAGGTGCCTTGAACATGACCGCTCAAGGCACCGTGGGACGGACACAGCTCCCGCGCCCTCTGGAATACAAAACCCCGGAATGATAGATTCATTCCAGGGCAAAATCCAAATAAGCGCAGACATACTGACACTGCGTTCACACGATCTTCTCCTATCAGACTATACTGTCGGCCCCGGAATTTCACCGAGTCGTGCCTTGCGGCTTATGGGCTATACCACCGGTGGGGAATCACACCCCGCCCCGAAGATCCTATTCAATTGAGGTAAGTATACTCCTCTCCGGAAAATCTGTCAACCACTTTGATCCGCCCACCTTTCGGCTATATGAAACTTTCTCTTGCCAAACGCACCAGTTTCATGTATAATACCTCTGGAGTCGCCGGTGTGATGGAATTGGTAGACGTAGCGGACTCAAAATCCGCCGCCAGCGATGGCGTGGGGGTCCGAGTCCCCCCACCGGCACCACGTCGGAGCAAAGTCCGCTTTGCTCCGACGATTTTTTATCAAAATCGTCATCCGCTCCGCTCCCTTGCTCCTCCTCTCCAAATCGAACCCGCTGCGCTGGGCTTCGATTTGGTTTTGGGCCTAAACCTGAAAGAAGTCCGGTTTTTACTGTTCTCTCTACTATGTCGAGGCAAAGTCCGCTTTGCTCCGACGATTTTTTATCAAAATCGTCATCCGCTCCGCTCCCTTGCTCCTCCTCTCCAAATCGAACCCGCTGCGCTGGGCTTCGATTTGGTTTTTCGCCTAGACCTGAAAAAGGTCTGATTTTGACCGTTTTTTCCACCTCGTCGAGGCAAAGTCCGCTTTGCTCCCGCTCAGTTTTGTCAGAAATAGCTGCCCCAAATTTTTACTTGCAAAACGAGCAGCTCTGTGGTATAATACAAAAGCTTTCAAAGTGCAGGTGTAGTTCAATGGCAGAATGTCAGCTTCCCAAGCTGAACACGAGGGTTCGATTCCCTTCACCTGCTCCAGTCGAAAACCCGCCGAAATCTTTGTGTTGCAAGGACTTTCGGCGGGTTTTCTTTTTATGTTCCACCACCTGACTGTGCCCAGGCCAGCAAGACAGCAAAAAACATTCCTTCCGCGCCCCCGTCTCCTCCCGCCATAGCGGACCGACAGGCACAGGATTCGACATTTTTTGACAATACCAATTGAAATTGGCAGACAGAACCCGATATTTTCGATATCCTCCATTATTAGAGGAGGTGTTCAAATTGTCAAAACCAAGAAGTGCCTACAGAGAGTTTCCAAACGTGAGCAAATTACTGGAAGAAAAAATATTCCGCAAACGGAAGGAGCTGAAGATTTCCCAAACCGTTCTAGCCGAGAGAGCGGGTCTGACACGCAATTGTATCCAGCAAATGGAGTGCCACGAACATTTACCCCTGCCGTCCACCATGTTCAAGCTAATCAGGGCGTTCCATTTTAGCCAAGAAGAAGCCGCCGAATTCTGGATTGAGATCGAGAATGCCTACAACCAGGACAGACGGCTTCAAGAGACAAACTTCAAACCGCTTGACATGCCCCCCGACTAAAGGCGCCTTTTGCGCAAAAAACTGCGCGGTCCCACCCCCCGGTCTGTTAACTTTTTCCGTACCGTTGCTTTGTGGGGCCGCCCATGGTATAATCATGCCGTCATCAGCCCCATTCTGACAGAAGGGAGGGACCGCGGTGACAGAATCGGAGAAAAACTATGTCAAGCGGCTGGAGGACAAACTCTACTGCCTGAGCTCGATTGTAGAGCACGTCAGCGAGGGCGTCATTCTTACCGACCAAGACTGCCGCATCGTAGTGTTCAACCCAGCAAAAGAACGCATGGAACAGATGAAAGCCCAGGAGGTCATCGGAATGATCTCCTGGGAGGCCTATACCCACTCAAACCGGGAGATATCAGAGCACCAGCGGGTATCCGACACTGGGGAACCAATCCTAAATGCCTATCGCCCCCACGCCTATGTGAATGATGTTCCGGTCTATATCTACTACAGCACCTACCCCGTCGTCCGAAACGGGGAATTGCTGGGCGTATATACCATCAGCCGAAACGAGGAGATTTTGCGGGAGCTCCTCTACGAGACGATCGAGCAGAAGCGGGATACTTCCTGTCTGCAGAGGCCCCCCGCATCCAAAACCCACATGGCCACCGGCACAAGCTTTACCTTTGCCAACTTTGTGGGCAAATCAGCCCAGACAAAAGCACTCATGCGAGAGGCGCAAATGATCTCGGCCACAAAAGCGTCCATCCTGATCTGCGGTGAGACAGGCACAGGCAAGGAGGTATTGGCCCAGAGCATCCACAACTTTGGCCGGGAGCACAAACAGTTTATTGCAATCAACTGCGCCGCGATTCCAGAAACGCTGTTGGAGAGCACACTATTTGGTAGCGTTCGGGGGGCCTTCACCGGCGCGGTGGACCGCCAGGGGCTTCTAGCGGCTGCGGGGGATGGGACGCTCTTCCTGGACGAAATCAATTCCATGAGTATTTCCATGCAGGCAAAGCTGCTGCGCGCGCTACAGGAGAAGTGCGTCCGCCCTGTGGGCAGCCTGAAAGAGGAGCCCTTCCACTGCCGCCTGATCTGCGCCAGCAATGAGAGCGTGCATACTTTGTTGGGAGAAAAGCGCCTGCGGCAGGACCTGTTTTACCGGATTTCAGACTTTATTCTCACCATTCCGCCCCTTCGCGAACGGCCGGAGGACATTCTAGAACTGGCAGAAATGTTTATCCGTCGCTATAATCAGGAGTTCCACAAACACATTGCCGCGATAGCGCCCGATTTAAAGCAGCGGCTCATCCAAAACAGCTGGCCCGGCAATACGAGGGAACTGGAACACGTCATCCGCAACATTATGCTGCGTGTGTCCGAACTAAAGACACAGCTGACCGCCGAGGACTATCCGGCCTACCTCCCAGAGGGGGAGCCCAGAGGAGCGGACAGGGTCGCACCGAACCCAGCCTCCCCCTCCAAGCTTCCGGACGCGCTCAGGCAGCTGCAGCGGGATATGATCACAGCGGCGCTGAAAAATCACGGCGGAAACCTGACAAAGGCGGCCGAGGAACTGGGAATTCAGCGGCAAAATCTGGCCCAGCGAATGAAGCGGCTGCACATTGCAGCGCAGCGAGATGAACGTAAATGATGCGCAAGGTTTTTTTCATGAGAAAGAAAACCTTGCGCATCTTTTTGCCTCTTTGGGCACCGAAGTCGGCCTCTGACGTCGCGGCGGAAGAAATTTCGTCAGACAACCCTACGATTCACGGGCAGAGCCCGTAAAATTTTTATGGAAATATATGGGCGGGGCGCCGCGATGAAACGGCGGTGTCCGGGGGAAACAGGGGAATTGCCCCCTTTTTTCTTCCATATCTCTGCCGGCATTCCACAGGGGCTGTCACAGGTCGGTCAGCACAGTTGGCATACAGTTTGCTAATACTTTATTCAGATACGTCCTTGCGCTAGACCTGGACACGCCGCTGACTGCTCCGTGTCAGATCTGCCGGCGCGGTGCCCGCCCCTTCCAGCAGGCTTTCACATGCGCGGACTATCACAAGACCAGAAGAGAGGAGACAATACCATGGGAAAAAACATTACCGTCATTGGCGTCGGAACCCAGGGCAGTATGATTGCATTCCGGAATGCGGTCTATGGCAAACAGGTTGTTGCCTTCAGCCGCAGCGAGGCATCTCGAGAAAAATGCCGCGCCCGTATTCAACGATTCCTGGAATTCTACGTGGAAGAACACCGTCTGACCGAGGACGAGGCCGCCCGGGCCAAAAGCCGGATTTCCTACGCCGCTGACCTGGAATCCGCCTGCAAAGACGCCGGGATGATCATCGAGAACATTCCAGAGATTTTGGAAAAAAAGCAGGAGCTATTTCGCCAGCTCCACCAAATCTGCCAGCCAGACGTTCTGTTCAGCTCTAACACATCTTCCCTGCTCATGAGCGAGATCTGCGCCGATCTGCCCTCCACACGGCGGGCGTTTACCTTTCAGGTGGACCACGACGACCCCGTCCGCAACAGTCACGTGGAGATGATGTGGAACAGCGCCACCTCTGAACAGACCAAAGCGGCCGCCATCGCCCACTACAGGGACTTGGGCTTTCAACCGGTGATTACAGAACAGGAGATCAAGGGATACTCTATCAACCGGGTGTGGAGAGCCGTCAAAAAGGAGTGCCTGAAGCTCTGGTCAAAGGGATACATCACCCCCTCGGAGTTCGACAGGGGCTGGATGACGGAGTGGCACACAGACATCGGGCCCTTTAAACTGATGGATCTCATCGGGCTGGATACCGTCCTCAATATTGAGTATTCCTACTTCAACGCCAGCGGCGACGAGGACGACCGCCCCCCGCAGGCCTTAGAGTCGCTTGTCCAGTCCGGCAGATTGGGCATGAAATCCGGGAGCGGTTTCTATGACGGATATGACCAGGAGGGGGGAAATCTTACCGTTGGAAAGCTGAAAAAAGAGAATTAATTCCACCTACATACTACAGAAGGAGGCGCTGTTATGACACAGAAACATGTATCGCACAACCCGGCCAGGTTTTTGATCTTTTCGACCCTGGGCATTCTATACTTCTTTGTCCCCCTTGCCCCCACTGAAAATGGGCGGGTAACCTGGCTGGTTCAGTCGGTCAACCTCATTAAGGCGTGGCTGAAGCCCTACCTGTCCTACCTGGTTCTGCTCTTCGTGGCGCTGTTGGTCATCGGCTGTATCACGGCAAAGGTGACCAATCGCTTTGCGTTGCTCAATCGGATGTACGGCTCGGTCAAGACATACTCTATCGTTCTGTATATTCTCGGCCTAGTATTTGCCTCCATGGTGGTATTTCAAGCTGGTCCTGCCGCTATTTTAGATTCCGCGGTAGGAGGCGACGGTCTGGCCGTGAGTAAAACCGTCATTGTCACCATCATCATTGCCGGCCTGTTTGTCATCTTTGTCACAGACTTTGGACTTCTGGAGCTGATTGGCGCCCTGATTGAACCGCTGATGCGTCCAATATTCAAGGTGCCAGGCTATGCCTCCATCGACGCGGTCACCTCTTTTGTGGCAAACCCCACACTGGGTATCTTCCTGACCAACCGACTCTACAAGGATAAGATGTACACCACCAGGGAGGCCGCCTCCATCTCCACAAACTTCAGTTTTATCAGCCTGGGTTTCTTTGCGGTACTGGTGGAGTCCGCGGGGATTCTGGACCACTACGGGGATGTGATCCTCTGGAGCTTTCTCCTCTCCTTTGTGATGGCCGCTATTATGGTCCGCATCCCACCCCTGAGAGGCCTGCCTGATCTGATGTACGACGGGACTCCCCGCCCCAAGGAGGAGCGCGTCAAGTACAATACAGCACTGTTTCGCAACGCATTCATCAAGGCAGTGGAGACCGGCAACAGCGTCGACATGGTCAAAACCTTTCAGAAAACCATTTTAGACGTCTTCATCTTTGCCCAAAAAATCAGCGCCTATATTATGTGCATCTATGTCCTGGCTATGGTGGTTGTCAAAAACACCTCCCTCGCCTCCTATCTGGGCGTCCCCTTTATTCCGATTCTCAACTTGCTGGGTATCCCCAACGCGGCAGAAATTGCCCCCTCCTTTATCCTGGGACTGGCAGAGGTGGCGCTTCCCTCCGCCTTTATCTCCGGGCTGGGCGTGGCGCCGGCCGCAGCTTTCTTTGTGGTTACCGTCACCGCGCTTCAGATTATTATGTTCTCCAACAGCGCCGTGTCCATCATGGAATCAGATATCCCGCTTAACGCCGGCAAATTGATCATTATTTTTTTCCTTCGCACCCTGATCGCCATGCCTCTGGTCGCCCTTGTAACCCACATGATTTTTTAATTTTCTCTCTCAGGCCGGGCAGTGCTCTGCCGCTGTCCGGCCCCACACCTGAAAGAAACACCACTGGACTCACATAGAAACGGAGGTCATGTCCTTGATCCTCACACAATACCAGCAGGACATGCTGGATGGGCGGTACGGCAAAGGGAAAGCCCTGGCCATACGCATACAAAAGGCAATCGGCGAGGGTTTTCGCGCCCAGAGGATGGTGCCAATCACCCGGGCACATGTGGCCCTGAGCGCCCAGGAGGCGGACACGTGGTTTGCCAGAAAAATGAGGGACGCCGGCGCAACCTGCGCCGTCTCTCCCACCGTCAATCCCGGCTACTGTCTCAAGCTGTTTCAGCAGCTGGGCTATGTCGACGACGAAAGCTCCGCCCTCATGAGGGAGACACATCAGGTCTATCAGGCACTAGGCGCCAATCTGACATACAGTTGTACCCCCTATCTGTTTGGGAATATCCCCCGGTACGGCGAGATCGTATCCTTTTCAGAGAGCAGCGCCACAGTTTACGTGAATTCAGTCTTAGGCGCCCGGACAAACCGCGAAAGTTCCGCCAGCGCCCTGTGCGCCGCCATTACCGGCTTTGTCCCGGAGTATGGGATGCTTCTGGAGGAGAACCGCTTTGGTACGGTTTTGGTACAGGTGGATGCGCAGCTTAAAAGTGAATTTGATTTCGCCCTTCTGGGCCTGAACATAAAACGGATTGGCCGAGGTGTCCCGGTATTTACGGGAATCCACCCCTCCGCTGTCACAACAGAGGGCCTGATTGCTCTGGGCGCACAGATGAATGTGGCGGGGATGGTAGACCTCTTTCATATCCTGGGCGTTACACCAGACGCGCCAGATCTGGACCGGGCATTTGGGGGAAAACAGCCGGAGCGAGTCATTACCATTACACAAGCCCATCTGGACGAACACAGAGCCGCTCTGATGCCCCACCGGCTGGACCACGTCGACTTTGTAATGTTGGGCTGTCCCCACTACACCTATGAGCAGATTTGTCGTGCGGACAAATATCTGGAACAAAATTCTGCGGCAGTGCCAGTCTGGATCCTCACTTCTGCAGCCACAGCCGCGCTGGCCCAAGTAAATGGGATCAGCGATTCTCTGGAAGCACATGGGGCCAGGATTGTCCCGGATACCTGCGTGGACGAGGCCGCCTGTTGGGGGCACCTGGCGGGGAAGCAGGGGGTCACAGACTCCCCCAAGTGCGCCTATTACATGCGGGCCTTTGGAGTAAATTTGGCGGTATGCGACAGTGAGACGTGCCTGACTTGGGCCGCAAAAGGGAGGGGTGAATTTTAATGCTGGAATTTTCCTGTCACACGATTTCTCCAGGGCAGACGGAGGGGGAGGCCCTGCTGTCTCAAGACCCTATCTTGTTCTACCAGACAGATTTCACCACCGGAATCTTTCGCGAGCCCGGCCATGCTTTGGAGGGAAAATGTATCGCTGGAAAAATATTGATATTTCCTGGCGGCAAAGGCAGTTCTGTCGTACAGGCAGATGGTATGTATAAGCTGGACGCCGCAGGACTCGCACCCAAAGGGTTTATTGTGTCCTCCCTTGACACGGTATTGGTCTCAAGCGCGATTATCATGGAAGTGCCCATGGTAGACGACGTGGACCCGGCTTTTTATCAGGAAGTAAAAAATGGCGATAGACTGCGTCTAGATGCGACAGCTGAAAAGATATATATTCTCAGATAAGCCAGGTCACTCCAGCCGGGCCGTCTCATACCCGTTTAAAAGCCCTGGCGGGAATGAATCAGCCCGCATCAAATCGGACTGTTCCCGCTGCCCCCTTTCTTTAAAGGGAATCTGCCAGGGTCTATACTAGACATAAACGGTCGAAAATTTTTCTGCGCCTTTCCGGCTGTTCTAGTAAATTGTGCTTGACAACGGAAAAGAATTGTGGTATCCTGCTTAAGTACCTGAGACTGGAACTCACCCATGCCGGAGTGGCGGAATTGGTAGACGCCCGGGACTTAAAATCCCGTGGGAGCGATCCCGTGCCGGTTCGACCCCGGTCTCCGGCACCATATCGCGGGGTAGAGCAATTGGTAGCTCGTCGGGCTCATAACCCGGAGGTTGCAGGTTCAAGTCCTGTCCCCGCAACCAAACATCCTCTGATTTAATTCAAAATCAGAGGATGTTCTTTTATTTTCATCATTTCATTGTATCAGGAAAACTGGACGGTTGGAAGCGGTGGACACCTCTCCTCAACTATGTTATGATTAAGCGGACCGCAGGAGGTGGTATCTTGTCTAAAATCGTCATTGTTGAGGATGATCCCGTAATCCGGGAAGAACTGGCTCTCCTGTTGGGAAACGAGGGCTATCAGGCCGCCGCTGTATCCAGCTTTTCCGACATTTCCCAACAGATCCGGGAAGCGGCCCCCGACCTGATTCTGCTGGACTTAGGGCTGCCCGGTCGGGACGGGACATCTCTGTGCGCGGAAATCCGGAAGACCAGCCGCACTCCCATCATCTTCGTCACCAGCCGAGATTCGGCCTCGGACGAGTTGCGTGCCCTGAGCCTAGGCGGGGACGACTACATCACCAAGCCCTACAACATTCCAGTGTTGCTGGCTCGAATTCGGGCCGTCCTGCGCCGCACCGGTGGGCTGGCGGAGCCAGACACACTGGAGGCCAAGGGCCTGACCCTTCACCTCGCCCGGGGGACGGCCTCGGCGGAGGGCCGCTTTGTGGAGCTGACCCGGAACGAGCTAAAAATATTGTCTTACCTCATGGGGCATGCGGGGCAGATTGTCTCCCGGGCCGACCTGATCGACACTCTGTGGGACAGCCAGATTTACATTGACGACAACACCCTCAGCGTAAACATGACCCGTCTGCGGACCAAGCTGAAGGAGATTGGCCTGCCCAACCTCATCAAGACCCGGAGAGGAATGGGGTACCAGCTATGACCATAGGAGAATTTTTGTCCCAACGGCTGGTTCGGATTGTGACTCAGCTGCTCTGTGTGACTGCGGCAGCCCTGTTTCTCCGGGCCACCGGCACCCAGACCGGGGTGTTGGCAATTCTGGCGCTGGCCCTGCTGCTGATCTTTTGCGCGGTACAGCTGTCCGACTTTTTCCGCCAGCGGGCCCGGCTCCAAGAGCTGGAGTCCATTCTGGACGGTCTGGACCAGAAATACCTGTTTGCCGAGTGCATCCCGGCCCCCAGGGAGCCATATGAACGGCGGCTCTTTGCGCTGACCAGGCAGGCGAGCCGGGCCATGACGGGCGCGGTGTCCGACGCCCAGGCGTCTCAGCGGGAGTATCGGGAGTATGTGGAACAATGGGTCCATGAAATTAAGACCCCCATCACCGCCGCCCGGCTGATCTGCCGGGAACTGGACGGGACCGCCTGTCGGAAGCTCACCGGGGAGCTGGCCCGGATCGAAGATCATGTGGAGCGGGCCCTATTCTATGCCCGTGCGGAGAGCCCGGAACGGGACTGTGTAATCCGTCAGACCGACCTGGAGGAGATTGTTGCCCAGGCCGTAGGAAACCACCGAACCCTCCTCATCCAGAGCGGCATTCGGGTAGAAATGGAGGGGCTGGGCCGCTTTGTCTATACCGATGGGAAATGGGCCGCCTTTCTCCTGGGCCAACTTCTCCAGAACGCCGCCCGCTACCGGAGCGAGGACCCGGTTATCACCATCTCCGCCCGGTCTTTCGGAAAGCAAGTCCAGCTCACCGTTCAGGACAACGGAATTGGGATTCCCGCCCATGAGCTGCCCCGTGTCTTCGACCGGGGCTTTACCGGCAGCAACGGCCGGGCCCGGGGCGGCTCCACCGGCATGGGACTGTACCTGTGCCGAAAATTGGCCGGTTTTTTGGAGCTGGGACTGGACATCGCCTCTCATGACGGGGCAGGGACCACCGTCACCCTCACCTTTCCCGCAAGGGAGAATCTTACAAAACTGTAAGGCAGATCAATATCAATTCGATACAACAGCCTTTGCTTTTGGAGTACCATAGGGGCAAAGGAGGCGTCCGCTATGCTGCAAGTACAGAACATTGAAAAATATTACGGGAGTAAAAACAATGTCACCAAGGCCCTGGACCGGGTGAGCTTCGACGTGGAGGCCAGGGACTTCCTGGCTATCATGGGGGCATCCGGCTCGGGCAAGACCACCCTGCTCAACTGCATCTCTACCATCGACACAATCAGCGCCGGCAGGATTCTGCTGGACGGGGTGAGTATCGCCGACCTGTCCGAATCGGAGCTGGCGAAATTCCGCCGGGAACGGCTGGGCTTTGTCTTTCAGGACTTCAACCTGCTGGACACCCTCACCGTCGAGGAGAACATCGGCCTGGCCCTCTCCCTGAACCATCAAGCCCCGGAAACGGTGCGCAGCCGGGTGCGGGAGGTGGCCGGAAAGCTGGGCATCTCCGACATTCTGGAGAAATTTCCCTATCAGGTGTCCGGGGGACAGAAACAGCGGGCGGCCTGCGCCCGGGCCATGGTGGCGGAGCAGTCCCTGCTGCTGGCCGACGAGCCCACCGGGGCGCTGGACTCCAGGGCCTCTAAGAACCTGCTGGAGATGATGTCCGCCATGAACCGGGACATGGGGGCCACCATCCTCATGGTCACCCACGATGCCTACAGCGCCAGCTACGCCAAGCGGGTGCTGTTTCTAAAGGACGGCCGGGTGTTCAACGAGCTGCTTCGGGGGGACCGGGGCAGGCCGGTATTTTACCACGAAATTTTAGACGTGCTGGCCGCGCTGGGGGGTGACGTCAGTGACGTTATCTAAGCTGTCCGCCCGCAACGCGCGCCGTCAGGCCAGGGACTACCTGGTCTACTTCGTCACGGTGGTGATGGCCGCCGCCCTGCTCTACTCCTTCAACGCCCTGATTTTCTCCCAGGAGATCGCCACCCTGGCCAGGGGTATGGACACGCTGCCCCTGATGATCGGCCTGGCCAGCGTGGTGGTGGTGTCTGTCTTTGGCTGGCTGGTGGCCTACGTCACAAAATTCATGCTCCTGCGCCGGGGCCGGGAGCTGGGCACCTACCTCCTCATCGGCCTGGAAAACAGACAGGTGGCCCGGCTGTTTTTCCTGGAAAACCTGGCCGTGGGCGGATGCGCCCTGGCGCTGGGGACCGCCCTGGGCGGGCTGCTCTATCAGGCCTTCCGGGCCATTGTGATGGCCATGTTCCAGCTGCCCTACCACTTCTCCTTCGGCTTCTCCCTCCCCGCTCTGGGACTGACGGCAGTTTGCTTCGGCCTGATCTATCTCTTTGCCCTCCGCCGCAGCCGGAAGTATATCCGAAACGCAAAGATTCACGACCTGATCTACTCCGACCGCATCAACGAGGGCGCGGTCATCCAGACGGTGAAAAATCGCCGTTGGATTTTTTCCGCCTCCATCGCGCTGGGCGTCGTTGGGACGCTTTTGGTCATGGTACGGAATCTTGCCGTCGCCACCCTGGGGACGGGGTGTCTGATTGTCTTTCTTTTCGGTTTCTTTCTCAGTTTTGCTTCCGGGGTGCCCGCCTTTTTTGACAGGCGGCCCGCCCGGAAATATAGGGGTCAGAACCTGCTGATCTTTCGCACCCTCACCGCCAAGCTGTCCACCATGGGCGTGCTGATGGCCACCATCTCCATGATCTTCACCGCCACCCTCATCGCTGAGGGCGCCGGGCTGGTCTTCCGGGGGCTCTTCCTGGGCCGGGCGGCGGAAAGCGCCTGCTTTGACCTGTACATCGGCTTGGAGGGCGCGGGGCGGGACCTCTCCCCCTATCAGGACTACGTCCGGGCGCACATCCCGGTGGAGCAGTCCCTTGCCTATCAGGTCTACCACAGCGACAGCCCCGCCGTGCGGGACTATATCAGCGCCCGGACCCCTTATTACTACTTTGATCTGGATCAGGACCCCATTCTTCGGTACAGCGACTACGCCGCCCTGCGGGCCATCGCCGGCTACCGGCCGGTGGAGCTGGAAGAGGGGCGGTATCTGATCCACTGCATGACCTATCTGGAGGAGACGCTGCAAACCTATGACCAGCCTCTCACCCTGGGGGATTTCACCCTGACCCGGGGCGAGATATACACCGAGCACCTGTCCCAGAGCGGCGGCGAAACCAACGGCCGGGGGTATATCCTGGTGGTTCCCGACCAGGCGGCGGAGGGCCTGCCTGTCCGCCACTCGGCCTACGCCGCCAAGACGGCCCAGCCCGTCCCCTTTGCGGACTACTATAACCTGACCGTGGTCATGGACAACGTCTGGGAACGCACCGGCCTGGGGGACTACATCACCACCCAGGCCCAGGCGAAGGCGGAGGTGGCCTCCCAGACCGCCTTGAGCGTCTTCCCCCTGTACTATTTAGCCCTGGCCCTCACTATGACCGCCGCTACCATCCTGACCGTCCAGCAGCTCAGCGAGACAGAGCGGTACAGGCGGCAGTTTGCCCTCCTGCAAAAGCTGGGCATGGGCCGCCGGGAGATGGGGAGGGCGCTGCGCACCCAGTTTGCCATCTATTACGCCCTGCCTGCGGTGCCGCCGGCACTGATCGGCGTGCCCTTTACCCTCCATCTGGCCAGCCTCCCCGAGCCCGGGGTGATGGTGGGGGACTCCAGTCCCGGGGCCATTGTCAGTTCCGCCTTGGCCATTTTCTTCTTGATCTACGCCGTCTATATCCTCCTGGCTTACACCAGTCTGAAACGCAGTGTGTTGCCGGCCTGATCCGCCCCGCCTTGCCCCAGAACAGAAAAGGGGCAGTGGGAACAACCAGGAGGGGCAACTGAGCTCCTCACTTACAGAAACCCTCTGATTTCCTCGGAAATCAGAGGGTTTTTCCATATCTCATCACTTTTTCAGGCGATTCACCGGGGCGTTCAGAGGCGGACAGCCTACCTCGCGCACGCCTCCCGAAGGACGGCCTGGACCACCCACCGGGTGGCGTGGCCCCGCCCGGTGCAGGTGGACAGGACAAGCACCTGGTCCTCCGGAGTGGGGACGACGCCGGTTTCAATCACGGAGCGTTCCAGGCTGAAGTCAAGAAACGCCTGTTCCCGGCCGGTCTCCCGGATATCCTGCCGGTAGACGATTTCTTCGACGCCAACCTCACAGGCGGCGTAGACATCGTACACCTGGATTGCGCTGTCCGTCACCACATAGACGGCGGGGTGTTCCCGCCAGAAGTCCTCTCGCTGGTAGCCGTGCAGGATGCCGAACATGGACTCGTTGTTCATCCGATGGCCATAGAGAATGGTGTTGAAATCGCTGAAATCCGGAGCGCACTTATGCTCCATAAAGATTGCCCCCACGGCGTTGCGCTCTCTCATCCAGGTGTGGTTCAAATAGTAGCTGTTGTCCCTCCCGTGGAGGACGGGGTAGGACAACTCCGTGTCCGGAATCATGATCCAGCCCACCACATCCCCGTTCACCGCCTGGAGGGCGTCCAGGTCGACCTCGGCCAGGGCGGAGATATAGGGGTCCCCCCCTTCCCAGGAGGCGCCCAGCGCCTCCTTTGGCGGCTTGATCAGCCGGGGGAGACCCGCTGTGCGGGCGGCGGCCTCATAGTGCCGCGCCCCCTTCTGATAGTCCAAGTTTTTCCACAGAATATATCCGCCGCTGCCCAGCATCACCAGGGTCAGCAGCAAAACCGCCAGCCGGTATAATCTCTTCTCCACAAAGGGGCCTCCCTTCTCACAAAACAGCCGGGACCTTCAGGTCCCGGCTGTTCTGATGCAATTAGCCGCGTTTCTTTTTGCGCAGGACCAAGAAGGCCAGCCCGCAGGCGGACAGCAGGGTGGTCAGATACCACAGGGGGGAGATGTCGCCCGTCCGGGGAACCATGTCCATCAGGGGCACATCCTCTTCCAGTATATAGACCCACTCCTCTTCCGCGGGGTCCCAGACCTTTACATAGGTCTTGGGTACGCCGTCATCCAGAATGGTAATCTCTTCCGGACTGTCCGGGTCGCCGGGGTCGGGCAGCTGGGTGGGATACTCCGGTTCTGGGTCCGGGTCCGGCGTGGGATCGGGGATCACCGGATCTGGATCGGGTTCCGGCTCCGGATCTGGATCTGGATCTGGATCTGGATCTGGATCTGGGTCGGGGTCTGGATCAGGATCGGGGTCGGGGTCCGGATCGGGATCAGGGTCTGGCTTGGGGCCAGGGCCAGGACCGGGGCCGGGGTCGGGAGGCGTCTGTTTCTCCGTCCAGACACCCCTGATCGTCACATCAGAGTCGGGCATGGCGAAGTCTCCCCTGTCCCAGCCGGAGAAAACATAGGTGACGCCATTGACCGTAACCTCTTTTCCGGAATTGAAATTGGTATCCACAGTGACTGCCTCGCCGGCCTTGTGGTCCGGTTCGGTGGGCAGAATCTGGCCGTGGCCGTCGGGCAGGCCCTCCCAAGTGTAGGTCACCCGATAATGGGCCTCCCCCTTCTGCTCCCACTGGGCTACGTAGATGATGTTGTTGCCATCGTCAGCATATTGATCAAGGACCGTGTCCTGTACCCCGTCCTTGTCCTGAGTCCCGGTGGTCAGCTTCCAGCCCAGGAAGGTGTAGCCCTCGCGCACGGGCTGTACCGTGCCATCCGGCAGGGTCTCGGTGCAGCCTGTGCTTGACCGAAACGGCGGAGTCGTCTTACCTTCCGTCTGCTCCTCCGTAACTTGGTCGGGAAAGACAGTGACCTTCGGTACGCCGTCCGTGTACCAAACAGTGTAGAAGTTTTCGCCGCCGGAGCCATCCTTGGGGACAAAGTACAGCCGCAGAATATTTTTCCTGGAATCTGAATCGGGCGCACCCGTTTGCAGTGTCGTTTCCAGGATGTTGCCCTGGTTTCCATCATGGAACGTGTAGCCATCAATCTTATAGTCTCCGCTGGGGGTTGTTTTGTCACCATCAGGGGTGGCAGTCCTTCCCAATATGCCTGTACGTTGCTCAGCGGGTTTGAGCTCGTCGCCATCGGTGCTGTACCACTCCACCTGGTAGGGGGCAACTCTTCCAAAATACAGCCGCAGGATATTTCTACCGGAGGCTGAATCGGGCCCGCCCGCTTCCAGTGTCGTTGACAGGATGTTGCCCGAGTTGTCTGCGTCGAATATGTAGCCAGGCCTAGGGTCATAGTCCTCGCTGGGGGTTGTTGGGTCGCCCTTGGGGACGACAACCACTCCCACTTCGCCTGTACGTGTCTTGGGCCAATCCATCGTGCTGTTGTCTTCGCTCCTATACCACTCCACTTGGTACGTGGTGGTATTCTCGTTGTTTGACTCGTCGTTGTCCGACTCGTCCTTACAAATAGGCACCCGCCAAGCACAGACATTGCCAGCCTCCGGTATAGTAACTGGCGTAAAATTACTCCAGTTGCATACCCATTTTTGCGCAGCAAGAGAGTAGTAGAATGTGATCTCTGCAGGTTCGCTATAGAGCTTATGGGAACCAAACTGCCCCTTATAAGCCCCATTCCAAAGGTCCAAATAAACATTCCCATCTAGTTTGACTGTGCATTGGTAGGGGTAATTTTGACTTGAAAACGAAAAATTATCGCCTGTGTTCTCAACAATCTCGCCGGGAACAATGGTTGTTTTACCATCGTAGAACAGTCGCGCGGGGGCGCTATGGCTATTTTTGTCCCCTGTATCCTGACACTGAATATACACAAACTCCAGGTCCTGTGTCCCGTCATTCAGATACGCTATGTTGCCTTTCTTGGGCGCTTCCGGCAGGGTGCTGACCCCGTTTGCCCTGGGTTCCCACACCGCATACAGCGTGGTATCCTCTATCACCCGAACCTCGTCGCCCAGCGCCCAGTCTGCCTCTGTCGCTGCCTTGTCCACATTCCAGCCTAAGAAGTCGTAACCGTCTCGTGTGCCTTCGAGGTTCCTGATTGTGATATTGTCACCTTTGTTCCCTGTCTCGGGGGTTGGCTCAGTTCCATTAT
>CAPGBJ010000029.1 GCA_948616425.1 uncultured Oscillospiraceae bacterium | reverse complement strand
TGTCCTGACCTGGGTACAGCTTGTCAAAGGCGGCAGTAATGGCATCCCAGCCCACCGGCTCTGGCAGTTCCTCCTGATTTTTCTTTTCGGTCATTTTTTCCAGTTCGCTCATACGGCATTCCTCCTCACCCTTTTACCATTTTCTTCAACGCCTGTTTGATGATCTGTTCCAAACTCAGCCCATCCAGATCGACGCCTCGAAGGGCCTGGTTGATCTCCCCTTGGGAGTAGCCCAGCACAGCCAGGGCTGCGGTGGCCTCAGACAGCTTATTCTCCGGGATGACGGTAACCCCTGTGCCGGCGTAGGTCTCTCCCGCCGCGTTGACGGTCTGGCCCTTGGCCAGCTTGTCCTTCAGTTCCAGAATCACCCGCTGGGCAATTTTCTTACCGATCCCTTGGGCACAGGTGAGAGCCCTCTCGTCCCCAGTGATGATACTCAACGCCAGGTTGGCCGGAGTGCTGGCCGACAGAATGGACAGCGCCGCCTTGGGGCCCACGCCAGACACAGAGATCAGCTGCTGAAACAGCCTCAGTTCCTCCGCTGTGGCAAAGCCGTACAGTTCCACAGCGTCCTCCCGGACATTCAAGTGGGTAAACAGCTTGCCCTTCTCCCCCTTCTTCAAGGCAGACAGGGTGTAACTGGTGGTGCGGCAGGCATAGCCCACGCCGCTGCAGTCTATCACAGCCAGGAAGGGTTCGACGTGAGCCACAATACCGTCGAGATAGTAAAACAATTCAGGTTCCTCCTTGCAGGGCGTGACCAATGAGCACGCCGTTTATGTTGTGGAACGGTCCGCCAGGGTCGGCGCCCGCCCCATGCAATCCATCTTCCACATCGGTCCGCGGGCGCGCAATATCCGCCCCTCCACACAAGCCCGTCATCTTGTATCATATTTTCCCGGGTCAAAGATCCGCTCCGTATTCAGCAGACTGGTGGCCGACCGGGCATGACAGATAGCAATCGCCAGGGCGTCGGCGGCATCGTCGGGGCGGGGGATTTCCCGCATATTCAGCAGCCGCTGAGTCATCAGCATCACCTGCCGCTTGTCCGCCCCGCCATAGCCCGCCACAGCCTGCTTTACCTGCATAGGGGTATACTCAAAGATCGGCACCCCCAGCCTTTCGGCCGCCAGCAGAATCACCCCTCGGCCGTGGGCCACCGAAATGCCGGTGGTGATATTCTTGGTGAAGAACAGCTCTTCCACCGCCATTTCATCGGGGTGGAACGTGTGGATCAACTCCTCCATATCGTTGGCAATCTGGAGGAGACGATGGGAAAGGGGGATGCCTGGCGGGGTGGTAATCACACCGTAACGCAGGAGGGCATTTTTCTGCCGGTCCGCCTGGATAACCCCAAAGCCGATGGTGGCTACCCCCGGGTCGATACCCAGAATAACCATATGTTTCTCCTCTACCCACAATATTACATGATAATTATAGCACAGGAATGGTAGAATGGGAAAGAAAAATTTTCAACACTCTGTGACAATTCCCCCCACTTCTTTGAGTCATAGATGAAAGGAGGTTTTGCATATGGAAGCTCTGCCGCTGCGCGCGGGCGGTGAGATGGACGCGATCATAGACCGTTATCAGAATATGGTGTACGGGCTGGCCCTGGCCCGGACGGGCAGTCGGGCCGACGCCGACGACATATTGCAAGAGGTATTCCTAGCCTATTTTCAATCGGAGAAAATCTTCCGGGATGAAGAACACCGAAAAGCCTGGCTGCTGCGCACCACAGTCAATCAGTCCAGGCGGGTGACCGCCTCTACCTGGAGGCGGAAGACGGTCCCCCTGTCGGATCAGGAGGACACTCCGTTTCTCTTCCAGACACCCGGGGAGAATCGAGTGTGGGATGCCCTGCAGGAGTTGGCCGAGGGCTACCGCCTGCCCATCTATCTGTTCTATTTCCAGGAGTTGTCCACCCAGGAGATCGCCAAGGCGCTGGCCATCCGCCCGGGCGCCGTCCGAATGCGGCTGACCAGGGGTCGGGAACAACTCCGAGAAAGGCTGAAAGGAGAATATTTTTGATGAATAAGGAATTATTTGATTCTATGCAGCAGCAGATGACCCCCTCTCCCCAAGTTCGGGCAGCTCTGAGGGAAAAACTGGCCCAGCTCCCCAAAAAGCGGGGCGCCCCCTGGATCAAGTATGGGGCTGCCGCCGCCTGTGCAGCCCTGATACTGTGCGCCTACCCCGCCTTTCAGACCATGCAAGAAATGACACAATCCCCCCTCCACAGCTATGTGATGCTGGATGGCGCCACCGACTACGTCAAGGAGAACACTGCCACCAGCGACAGGGGCAGCGGCGTTGGCGGCTACCATCCCACTGTCCCCAACACCGGAGACCTGCCCAACGAAACTTATACGGAGGGGGATACCGCCCAGGGGGAAGCCGTCCACGCCTACCAAAAACTGATGGCCCATTTTAGCGGCGAACTTCCTGATTGGTACGGCGGCGCTTATCTAAACGATTCCGGCTATATGACGGTCCTGCTGGTCAGCAGCAAGGACCCAGGAGACAAATCCCTGGAACTGCAAGTGCTGGATTGGGTGGATAACGGCCCGGTGGTTTTTGACAGTGCAAAGTACTCTCTGGCCCACCTCAAGGGACTGATGGACCGGCTCAATGAACTACCCGAGACCGATCCCAAGTGCGGCGAGATCATGGCTGGCTGGGGCATCGACGAAGAACGCAACCAGATCCAGTTGACCCTTACCGAAATCAGCGACCACATCCTTTCCGTCCTGGCAGATCTGGACCCGGAGGACGACGCCATTCTGGTCAAGGCGGGTCAGCGGGTCAGCTTTGATCTGGGGGGCGAAGCGCCGGTCAGCACAGACAGCGTAGAGACCCCGGTCTCCCACGACGTCATACCTGGCGGAGCCACCGTCCCGGATGATGACCTGATTGCCGATGAACCCTGGGCGGAGCCCATCCCAGAACCCACCTTCTAAGGCCTGCTGGAGCAGAAGGTCCTCACCGTTCCCCCATCCTGCGAAGAGAATGTCAGTATCCGTGCCACATGTTTTGATCCTCAGGCTTGACAACCTGACGGGTTTGGGATAACATAGCGATATTCAATTTGCGAAGGGGCGGCCCAAGAGGCCGCCCCTAAAAAACGCAACATTTTCGGAGGAATTGTTATGGACACCCAGAGCTGCATTCTCACCCGGCGCAGTGTGCGCAGATTTACCGCGGAGCCGGTCAGCCATCAGGAGATTGAAACCATCATATCTCTGGCTGCCTACGCCCCCAGCTGGAAAAACACCCAGATCAGCCGTTATCTCGCCATTGAAGACGACCAAACCAAGGCAGATATTATAGAAAAATTCTGTCTCCCCGGCTCCAACAACCCTGCTATTATCCACTCTTGTCCTGTCCTCATCGCCCAGACCTTTGTCAAAAATCGCTGCGGCTATGAGCGGGACGGCTCCTTTACCACCGACCGGGAGGACGGATGGCAGTATTATGACTGTGGCATCGCCGCTCAGACTCTCTGCCTGGCCGCCCACGACCTGGGGCTGTCTACCGTCATTATGGGTGTATTTGATCGGGCTGGACTGCAGGACTACCTGGATATTCCTCCAGATCAGGAGTTGATGGCTCTGATTGCCCTGGGGCACCCTGCCGATCAGCCCGCAGCCCCCAGACGAAAGGATTTGGAGACGCTGCTCACCTACCGGTGAGTGCCCTCTCCGGCAAGTGGAAGCTTCTTCCAAAGGGGAATCAGCAATTGTGAAAAGAAACCATAGTATTGATATGTGCAACGGGTCCCTGGCCGATAAAATCCTTCTGTTTGCCCTACCTCTGATGGCCTCCAGCCTGCTGCAGCTGCTGTTCAATGCGGCGGATGTGGTAGTGGTAGGTCGCTTTGCGGGGAAAGAGGCTTTGGCCGCGGTAGGTTCCAACACCTCGCTGATCAACCTGATGATCAATCTCTTCATAGGGCTGTCAGTGGGCACCAATGTAGTGGTAGCTCGAGATCTGGGGGCAGGCAGACACGACAATGTGAGCCACAGTATCCACACCGCCATCACTTTGGCTTTGGCCAGCGGCGTAGCTATGATGGTCTTCGGCATAGTGATGGTCCGTCAGCTGCTGGAGTGGATGTCCTCTCCCACTGATGTCATCGACCTCGCTACCGTCTATCTGCGCATCTACTTTCTAGGAATGCCTGCCAACCTGGTCTACAACTTTGGGGCAGCGATCCTTCGGGCCCAGGGAGACACCCAGCGTCCGCTTTACTATCTCACCTTTGCCGGCGCGGTCAATGTTCTCCTGAATTTATTTTTTGTCATCAGCCTGCAAATGGACGTCGCCGGCGTGGCCCTGGCCACAATCATTTCCCAGTACATCTCCGCTATCCTGGTGCTGCGCTGTCTCGTCATGGAACAGGGCCCCCTTCAAATGGACCTCAAAAAGCTGGGGCTGAAGTGGAACGTGGTCAAACGCATCCTTCAGGTAGGATTGCCCGCTGGATTCCAGGGCATGGTGTTCTCCCTGTCTAATGTGGTCATCCAATCCTCTCTCAACTCCTTCGATGACGCGGTACTGGTGGCCGGTTCCGCCGCCTCCGCCAATATCGAGAGCTTCGTCTACACCGGTATGAACGCTTTCTATCAAGCGGCCATCACCTTCGTGGGCCAAAACTACGGAGCTGCTAAATGCAGCCGGGTGGACACAGTAGCCCGACAGTGTGTCGCTTTCTCCGTCCTCACCGGGTTAGTCCTGGGCAATCTGGCCTATCTCTTCGGTACTCCGCTGGCCAGCATCTATGCGCCCGATGATCCTGATGTGGTCCGGCAGGCACTGATCCGAATGTCTATTATCTGTTGTCCCTACTTCATCTGCGGTATTATGGACACGCTGGTAGGGGTACTGCGCGGGCTGGGCAGTTCGGTGATACCCATGATCACTTCCATCGTTGGCGCCTGCGGCCTGCGGCTGCTCTGGGTCGCCGCCGTATTTCCCCTCTACCCCACCCCCTCCTGTCTATACATATCTTACCCTGTCACTTGGACCATCACCGGCCTATTTCACTTCCTTTTCCTCATGTTGGTGGTTCGAAGGCGCGCCTTCTCCAAAGTGCAAAACAGCGGTCCCGCCTACCTAGCTACCGAGGGTCAGCATCCATAACCCACATAGGCGCAACGAGACACTGTCTGAAATCTCTCCCCACAAAATAAACTCCCAGTTTCCATCTGTGCCCCTGGCATCAATTGGCCTGAAAACTCCTGCCCCCTGTTGGGGAGAGGGTCAAAAAACAAGTGGATCACATAAAAAGAGATTGAGCTTGGTCCAATCCCCAAACCAGCTGGGTACATTGTTCCATCTCAATCTCTTACTGTCCATTGATAGCGCCGCCAATTGACAAGGGGCAGCATATAGTTGTCAGTTCGTCCCTTTATACTGCGGCTCCCCCAAAACCTGCTTAACCCTGATCCCAGTTGTGATAAACGTTTTGAACGTCGTCGTTCTCCTCCAGCAGGTCAATGAGCTTTTCCATATTCTTGATGTCGGTTTCATCGGTGAGGGTAACATAATTCTGAGGTACCATCTGCACACCGGCCTCCAAGAAGGTATACCCCTTAGCCTCAAGCGCCTCTGTGACAGCGGCAAAGGCATCGGGGTCGGTGTACACTTCAAACACCTCGCCGTCGGCCTGCATATCGTCAGCACCAGCCTCCAGAGCGTCCATCATCACGGTATCCTCATCCAGGTCTTCTGACTCAATGACGATCACGCCCTTCTTATCGAAGGACCAAGATACGCAGCCTGTGGCCCCCAGCCCCTTGCCGTACTTGTCCAAAAGATGGCGCACTTCAGGGGCGGTGCGCTGACGATTATCAGTAAGGGCCTCGACAATAACCGCCACACCGTTGGGGCCGTAGCCCTCATAGACCACATTTTCAAAACTGTCGGTATTGCCGGAACCCAACGCCTTGTCGATTGTGCGCTTGATATTGTCGTTGGGCATGTTGGCCGCCTTGGCCTTGGCAATCACCGTGGCCAAGCGGGAATTATTTGCCGGGTCACCGCTGCCCCCGGTCTTAACCGCCACAATCATTTCACGGGCGATTTTGGTGAAAATTTGGGAACGTTTGGCATCCGCCGCCCCTTTGGTCTTTTGTATATTGTGCCACTTGGAATGTCCGGACATGAAAATCTTTCCCTTCTTGTGTAATAAGCGGAAAAATTATATCACCTTTTTAGGATGTTTGCAAGTCCTGGATCAAAAGGTCCCCGTTCAAGAAATGTGTTGCCCATCCACAGCTTCGGCAATTTCCACAAAGGCGGGTCAATCCAACGGCAGTACCATGCCGTATCCATCTGATCATCAGGATTGAGGAAAACTATATGATTGAAAAAAATGACTGGCGGCTGCTTCACAGTCGTGCCACACACCTCAAGATGGCCTACATCAATCCAACTGACGGAGAGGAGATACACAGAAATGCGCCATATTTAAAGCATTGTGTATTTTGTCTCGAACCAGTACAAAATTGCGCATATCAGTATTGGTTTCTCCCCGTTGATCTATCATGCTGTATTTGTGAAACTTGTTTTAAGGATTTTAAAGCAATGTTTCAATGGAAACAGCTTGATGGTTTTGATCTTGACTGGGGCGACCCCCACTAATTTGTTGAAATAACCCCATATCTGCATTTGCAGACTGTCTTCTGATTGGCAATATATTTGGACGTTTTGTGGCTTGCGCGATTGTTTATTGTAGCTATTTGGGGGTGTAATCTTTACAAATACTGGGAACCGATCCCAAAAACAACGTTCAATCTATAGGGGGGCCGCCTGTAAAGGCAGCCCCCGAATTGATGTGTTGGGACGAACTGTTTTTTACACAGTACCCGGCTACCCCCATTGAAAAAGAGAGTACACATTTCTCCGGAGAGCACGGTACAAACAGCTGTGCAGCTGCCGGTAGTTCTCCTCGACAGCTGCACCCTATCTCGTACGGGATATTCACTCTACACCGCGTTCACCTGTGTCTGTATTTTCTTTGCGAAATTTCGGGCCTGCTCCAGGTCCTTTTCGTTGGGGCGCCCTTTGGCAATACCGCCAATTTTTCCAAACGGGCCAAAGGTATCAAAGCCCCGGCACTGGAAGCTGCCCAAACATTGGGCTCCCTTCTTTTCCAGCAGCCTTTTTGTCCCTCGAGTGTAATTCATATAGGCCACACCACAGGTCGCCACCAGAAAGACTCTTTGGCCGACAGGCAAGCAGAGGTTCTCCAAATACTGCCTTAAAATCGCGTGGAGCCCATTATAAAACACCCCAGAGGCAAAACCAATCAACTCATAGCCGGACAAATCAGCCTCTTTCTCCACCGCAAGGTCAATCAAGTCAGCAGACAACTCCGCTGCCATCGCCTGAACCACCTTTTTTGTATTGCCATGGTGGACCGACACATAGACGATTGCCGTCTTCATACGTCCTCTCCTCACAGCACCAGAACTATATTTCAATATCCCAATTTTGTGCCAAATATCGAAACGATACCTAGTTACCCCAGCGCAGCTACTGCCGCCTCAATGGCCTCCTCCTCCGCCTGCATAGCCCGAAGGGTCATATCGAGGAGCTTATCCAGCTCCCAGCCCAGCAGTTCGGCCCCTCTGGCAATGACATCACGGGAGCAGCCAGCGGCAAATTTCTTGTCCTTAAATTTTTTCTTCAGGGACTTTAGCTCCATATCCGCCACACTTCTGGAGGGCCGCATAAGCGCCGCTGCACCAATCAGGCCGGTGAGTTCATCGCTGGCGTAGAGTACCTTTTCCATCTCATGCTCTGGCACAATATCCACCCGCAGCCCCCAGCCATGGCAAGCAGTGGCACGTACCATCGCCTCCTCCACGCCGGCCTGGCGCATCAGTTCCTGACTCTTGACACAGTGTTCTTCAGGCCACATCTCAAAATCCAAGTCGTGGAGCAGGCCCACCAGCGACCAGAAATCCGCCTGATCCCCAAAGCCCAGCTCCCGGGCATACCAGCCCATCACATGCTCCACCGTGATAGCATGGCGCAGGTGAAAGGGCTCTTTATTGTACTGAGTCAGCAGGTCCCAGGCCCGCTCTCGGGTCATCGACATCGCTTTCTCATCCTTTCTGTCTGAAAAAATGTGGAGCGGCAATATAAGCGCCCCTTCTCAACAGCATAGACATCGCCTATCAGCTGCAATTTAAGATCTCAATAAGCCACCACAATACCGCCATCGTAGGCGTAGACGCTGGTAATGCCGCCGGCCTCAGTAATCAGAACATGGGCAAATTTACACTTTGCCTCCACCATAGCCTTCACCTGAAAAGCCCGTTCCAGGCAATTACAGTGACAAATTGCCAACGTACGGCCCACATGCGCCGCATCGGAGGCAATTTTATCCACCATCTTTGCCAACGCCTGCTTAATGGTGAGGGCCTGCCCCAACTTGCAGATCTCCCCTTCCGGCGTCGCCGCCATAAGCAGCTTGATCTTCAGCGCACCAGTAATCACAGCCTGGAGCTTCGTCAGGCGGCCATTCTTCCGCAGGTTCTCCAGCGATTCCAGCACAAACAGAGTCTGCATCTGGTAGA
Source organism: uncultured Oscillospiraceae bacterium (assembly GCA_948616425.1). Lineage (GTDB taxonomy): Bacteria > Bacillota > Clostridia > Oscillospirales > Oscillospiraceae > Lawsonibacter. The sequence goes on along the minus strand of CAPGBJ010000029.1, from coordinate 44,158 downwards.
TAAACTGTTCCACCTCTGTCACCACGCGCTTAAAGGGCATACCAGCACTGGCCAAACGCTGGATTGCCATAGCCACCAAAAGTTCTCCCGAGGCGGCAGAACAGGAGTTGAACACATGGACGTTCACCTCCGGGTGCTCCTCCTCCATCAGAATTCGCGCCTGTTCTGCACTGTTGTGGGAACCGCTGAGCAAAGCTGTCAGCGTAACCACATACACATCATCCGCCCCCTGATAGGCGTCCAGATATGCCTGGGGCGAGGGGCAAGCGGTGGAGGGCGCCTCTTCACTCTGGCGCATGGCCCACAGCAGATCCGCCTGGTCAAAGGTCTCGTCGTCTACAAAGGTACTGCCATTGGACTGGATGGTCAAAGGCACTTTCACAAAGACTGGATCTTTCAACATGGAAGGGGTCAGGTCACAACAGCTGTCTACTACAATTTTAAAACTCATGTATTCCATCTCCAGACATGGTCTTTTAAATTAGATTTCTGCAACCAGTTTACCATACCTTTACGAAGATGTAAAGGGAAAAAGTGAAAACATCTGTGGAATTGACATTAAAATTGGGGCGCTCCACATTGGAACGCCCCAACACATTTTATGTCATCAGATAATACGGCGGCCGCCCACAAAGCCGGTAGTGTAATAGGAAGAACTTAAACTGCTGATGATCACACCAACTTTAGAGGTAGAGGCGTGGACAAACTGGTTGTTGCCAATGTACAGTCCCACATGGGAGGCCCGCTTGCTGCCGGTACCCGCCTTTTTGAAAATAACCAGATCACCGGGCTGCAACTGACTCATGGAAACAGAAACGCCATTGTCCAGCTGCCCAGAGGCGGAGCGGTTCAGACTGTAACCAAAATGCTTGTACACATAGCTGGTAAAGCCGGAGCAGTCAAACCCTTTGGGGGTACTGCCGCCATATACGTAGGGGTAACCCACATACTGAAGCGCATAGTCCACAATCTCCTGACCCTTGCTGGACTCTGTCACCTCGGCAGGGTCGGCCTGAGCGACATAATCGGCATTGATATAGCCCGACTCAATCTTATACCAGCCATCTTGAAGGTCCAGCGTCTCCACAATCCTGCCGGTATACAGCTTGCCCGCCTTGTCGTAGTCGGTGCCGGGACCGGTACGAATATTCAAAGGACCGGAGACCACCCGCACATAGACAGGTTCCGTCTCTGTTCCAGCCTGGGCGGCAGGCTCAGCCGGAGCCTCAGCCAGAGGAACCACTTCCTGCTCGTTGGCGACCGTCCGCTCCGCTGCCGGAGCACCATCCTCCGGATTCAGCTTCAGGTAATCGCCGGACACATATCCGGTGACACCGCTGTAAGATATCTGGTACCAGCCGCTCTCCAAGGTCTCCAAAACCTCAACTTGGGTGCCGCTGGCCAGCTTCTTCAAAACGGAACTCTCGGTGTTCGCCTCCGCGCGCATCCGAAGAACACTGTTTTGTGTATCAACGGTTCCGGTCAGGGCAAATGTCGGGGTCAACATTGCGCTAACCAGCAGAGCGGCGGCAGTCAGACGGGTCGCAATACGATTCAGGTGCATAATAGCGTCCTCCTTAATTTCTGTCTATGAACAGGCGGCTTATCTCTTGGTAGAGTTTGATTCTTTTACAATCTGTTCCAGCAAACAGCGGCACTCACTTGCCGCTCAGGGCTCGCTCCAGCCAGACAGCGGCCACATCCATAGCGGCGTACAGGCTGTCCTTTTCGCTCTTCTTCACAACCCGATCCCGGCTCTTCAAATCCGGATCGGTCAGCTGAAGCTGAACGGAAACCTTGTCTGCCACCGGCAGACCGCCTAGATCTTTGGTGGATAGGACCTGAAGCATAATAATGTACTTCTCCGCCATGGTCCCGTAATAAATCAGATTTTCTTTCCGACGCAGGGGGTGACCCTTATAGGAAAGAGGCAGATTCTCATTTGCCATAGTGTGCCTCCTCAAGCGATTGTGTTCTCTGAAGTTGTAACCGAATTGTAACACATTTGTTACCTCTTGTCAAATCTTTTCCGCAAATTTTCTTTTGGAATTTTCCTGGTAATATTTGGGCAAAATAGACATAAAAAAACAGGATGGGTCTTGACAATCCATCCTGCTTATGGTAAAATAAAATGATTTTGTGTCTCCTGTACAAATCAGGGCACTTTCCCAAATATCACATGGTCAGTTTACCATACCCCAGACAGAATGACAAGAGCAATCGCAGGATATTTAACCACGCACCCGTGTGCACAGCGACCTCTCACCCCATTCAAATTGTGCAGACTGACGGCAAAACCCCTCATTTCCCCAAAAATCCGGCAAGAAAAGTGAATACCAACCGTGAATTCTGAAGAAAGCGAGTTGATTTTTTAGCATGGTCGTCAAGGACGTAATGTACGGCAAAACCCATCGAAAGAGCTTTGCTCAGTACGAGGAAATCTTAGAAATGCCCAATTTGTTGGAGGTACAAAAGACCTCCTACCAATGGTTCTTGGACGTGGGACTGAGAGAGGTGTTCCGGGACGTGGGCTCCATTGTAGACTACGGCGGCAATCTGGAGCTGTCCTTTGTGGACTTCTCCATGGATGAGCAGCCCAAGTACGACGTGGAGGAGTGCAAGGCCCGTGATGCCACCTATGCCGCCCCCATCAAGGTGAAAGTCCAGCTGCGCAACATCCACAACAATCAAATCAGCACGCAGGAGATCTTCATGGGGGATTTCCCGATCATGACCAACTCGGGCACCTTCGTCATCAACGGCGCCGAACGGGTCATTGTGTCCCAAATCGTCCGCTCCCCCGGCATGTATTATACGCGGACTGCGGACAAGGCTGACAACCTCACCTTCACTACCACCGTTATCCCCGGCCGGGGCGCCTGGCTGGAATACGAGACCGACCTGTCAGACATTTTTTATGTCCGAATTGACAAAAACCGCAAGCTGCCTGTCACCTGCCTGATCCGGGCTCTAGGGCCCCGGACCGACGCGGAAATTATCGAGCTGTTCGGCGAGGACGAGCGCATCTTGGCCACCCTGGAGAAGGACGCCTGTAAGACCTATGAGGAGGCCATGCTGGAAATCTACCGCAAGCTGCGCCCCGGCGAGCCCCCTACGTTGGACTCCGCCGAAACTCTTATCAACGCCACCTTCTTCGACCACCGGCGCTACGACCTGTCTACCGTAGGCCGCTACAAGTTCAACAAGAAGATGGCTCTGTGGACCCGGCTGTCCGGTCAAAAGCTGGCTCAGCCCGTGGCCGATCCCCGCACCGGCGAGATTCTGGCCGAAGCGGGCCAGTTCCTCACCCGGGAGCAGGCTCAGGAGTTGGACCGCAAGGGCGTGAACGAGGCCGTGTTGGACGTGGACGGCAGGCTGGTCAAAGTCTTTTCCAACAACATGGTCCGTCTGGAAGACTTTGTAGATTTTGCCCCCGATGAAGTGGGTGTGGACGAGATGGTCTCCTTCCCCGTGCTGTGCACCCTGTTGGACCAGTATCAGGGGGACGAACTAAAAGACGCCGTCCGCCGCTCCAAAGAGGAGCTAATCCCCAACCATATTACAGTGGAGGACATCATGGCCTCCATTAATTACCTCAACTGTCTGGCCCACAATGTGGGCACCAAGGACGACATCGATCACCTGGGCAACCGCCGTCTGCGCTGCGTGGGCGAACTGATTCAAAACCAGTTCCGCATCGGCTTCAGCCGTATGGAACGGGTCATCCGGGAGCGGATGACCACCCAGGACCTGGATGTGGTCACCCCCCAGTCCCTGATCAACATCCGGCCCGTCACCGCAGCCATCAAAGAATTCTTTGGCTCCTCCCCTCTGTCCCAATTCATGGATCAGACCAACCCCCTGGCCGAGTTGACCCACAAGCGCCGTCTGTCTGCCCTGGGCCCTGGCGGTCTGAGCCGTGACCGGGCCTCCTTCGATGTGCGCGATGTCCACTACTCCCACTACGGCCGTCTGTGTCCCATCGAGACGCCCGAAGGTCCCAACATCGGACTGATCTCCTACCTGGCCTCCTACGCCCGCATCAACAAATATGGCTTTATTGAGGCCCCCTACCGCAAGGTAGACAAGCAGACCGGTATGCTCACCGATCAAATCCGCCACATGACCGCCGACGAAGAGGACGAGTATATCATCGCTCAGGCCACCGAACCGGTGGACAAGGAGGGCCATTTCCTCCATGAACGCGTCCCTTGCCGCAAACGCAACGAGATCGTCTCTGTGGATAAGCATCAGGTAGACTACGTGGATGTGTCCCCCAAGATGATGGTATCCGTGGCAACCGCTATGATTCCCTTCCTCCAGAACGACGACGCCAACCGCGCCCTAATGGGCGCCAACATGCAGCGCCAGGCCGTGCCCCTGCTTCGCCCTGAGGCCCCCGTGGTGGCCACCGGCCAGGAGCACAAGAACTGTATGGACTCTGAGGTGGCTATTCTGGCCGAGGGGCCGGGCACCGTCACCAAAATGGACGCCCGGCGGATCACTGTGGCCTACGACAACGGCCAGACCAAGGAGTACAAGCTAACCAAATATCTGCGCTCCAACCACACCACCTGTATCAATCAGCGCCCCATTGTGGAGGCTCACCAACGCGTGGACACCCACGATGTGCTGGCTGACGGCCCCTCCACCGACCACGGGGAGATCGCTCTGGGCCGAAATATCCTCATGGGCTTTATGACCTGGGAAGGCTATAACTACGAGGATGCCATTCTTCTTAACGAACGCATTGTTCGAGACGACGTGTTTACCTCCATCCACATCGAGGAGTATGAGACCGAGGCCCGGGACACCAAGTTGGGCCCCGAGACGATCACCCGGGATATCCCCAATGTGGGCGAAGACGCCCTGAAGGATCTGGACGAACACGGCATCATCCGGGTGGGCGCCGAGATCCGCGCCGGCGACTATCTGGTGGGCAAGGTCACCCCCAAGGGCGAAGCCGAGGCCACCGCGGAGGAGAAGCTGCTCCGGGCCATCTTCGGCGAGAAGGCCCGCGAGGTCCGAGACACCTCCCTGAAGGTCCCCCACGGCGAGGCCGGTATTGTGGTCGATGTGAAGGTCTTTACCCGGGAGGGGGGCGACGAACTGGGCCCCGGCGTCAACCAGGTGGTCCGGGTCTACATCGCCCAAAAGCGGAAGATCTCGGTGGGCGACAAGATGGCCGGCCGCCACGGCAACAAGGGCGTGGTGTCCCGCATCCTGCCCCAGGAGGATATGCCCTTCCTGCCAGACGGCACCCCTCTGGATATCGTGCTCAACCCCTTGGGCGTGCCCTCCCGTATGAATATCGGTCAGGTTCTGGAAGTCCATCTGGGCTACGCCGCCCGCACTCTGGGCTGGAAGGTGGCCACCCCTATCTTCAACGGCGCCACAGAGGAGTCCATTCAGGACTGCCTCAAATTGGCTGGATTGGCCCGGGAGGTGGGTGTAGACGAGCCCCTGATCGGCAAACCCCTCTATCTCACTCAGGAGGAGACAGAGCGCCGCCCCCTGTCCCCGGAGGAGGAAGCCGCCCTCTTCACACAGAAGGGAGAGGAGACTGTCTCCCACATGCTGCGCCAGGGCCAAGTGCGCTATTTTGATGGAAAACCCTGGTTTGTGGACGACATCCGCCCGCTAACACCCCAGGAGATGTCTGACGACAGGCAGGTAGCCCAGTGGCAGAGTGAAGGTCGGTTGCGTATCTTTGACGGTAAAAACTGGCTGTATGACGGCCGCACCGGCCGCCGTTTTGACAACCCGGTTACGGTGGGCTATGTCTACTTCTTAAAACTCCACCACCTGGTGGACGACAAAATCCACGCCCGCGCCACTGGTCCCTACTCTCTGGTCACCCAGCAGCCGCTGGGCGGCAAAGCCCAGTTCGGCGGTCAGCGTTTTGGCGAGATGGAGGTCTGGGCCCTGGAGGCTTATGGCGCAGCCTACACCCTTCAGGAAATTTTGACGGTGAAATCTGACGATGTGACCGGCCGAGTCAAGACCTACGAGGCCATTGTGAAGGGTCTGAATGTGCCTAAGCCCGGCGTTCCCGAGTCCTTTAAGGTGCTGATTAAGGAATTGCAGTCTCTGTGTCTGGACATGAAAGTTCTGGACAAGGAGGGCAACGAGATTGAGCTGAAGGACGAGGATGAAGACAATTATCAGCCCGTTCGGGACGACTACTACGACCGGGAAGACGACTTCGGCTACCAGGCGGACAACGAGTTTGCCTCTGCTGGCGGCTTCACCTTCAAGGGCGACAGCGACGACGATGACCTATCTGTGGAATCGGCGGATGAGGAACCCGAAGAGGCCCTGTTCGCCGAGGATGACTATAACTGAAGTCAGGAGGAGATCAAGACATGAGTTACGCTGAATTTGACGCGATCCGCATTGGGATCGCCTCTCCTGAGCAGATCCGCGAGTGGTCCTTCGGCGAAGTGAAACGCCCGGAGACCATCAACTACCGCACCCTGAAGCCTGAAAAGGATGGGCTGTTCTGCGAAAAGATCTTTGGTCCCACGAAGGACTGGGAGTGCAACTGCGGCAAGTACAAGAAGATCCGCTACAAGGGCAAGGTGTGCGACCGTTGCGGCGTGGAGATCACAAAGGCCAAGGTCCGCCGGGAGCGCATGGGCCACATTGAGCTGGCCGCCCCCGTCTCCCACATCTGGTATTTCAAGGGTATCCCTTCCCGCATGGGTCTGTTGCTGGATATCAGCCCCCGCATTCTGGAGAAGGTGCTGTATTTCGCCGCCTATATCGTCATCGACCCCGGCTTCTCCCCTCTGTCCAAGAACCAGATTCTCTCTGAAAAAGAGTATCGGGACATGCGGGAGAAGTACGAGGACGACTTTGACGCCGGCATGGGCGCCGAGGCGGTGAAAAAGCTGCTCCAGCAGATCGACCTGGAGCAGCTGTCCGAGCAGCTGCGCAAGGAGTTGAAGGACGCCTCCGGACAGAAGAAGGTCAAAATCATCAAGCGGCTGGAGGTGGTGGACGCCTTCCGCCTGTCGGGCAACAAACCGGAATGGATGATTATCGACGTTCTGCCGGTAATCCCCCCCGAGATCCGCCCCATGGTCCCCCTGGACGGCGGGCGGTACGCCTCCTCCGATTTAAACGACCTGTACCGCCGAGTCATCAACCGAAACAACCGCCTGAAGCGGCTCATCCAGCTCAACGCCCCTGACATCATTGTCCGCAACGAGAAGCGCATGCTCCAGGAGGCGGTGGACGCCCTCATTGACAACGGCCGCCGTGGCCGCGCCGTCACCGGCGCCAACAATCGGGCGCTGAAGTCTCTGAGCGACATGCTCAAGGGCAAACAGGGCCGTTTCCGCCAGAACTTGCTGGGCAAGCGTGTGGACTACTCCGGCCGCTCCGTCATCGTGGTGGGCCCCTCTCTGAAGATCTACCAGTGCGGCCTGCCCAAAGAGATGGCCATTGAGCTCTTCCGCCCCTTCGTCATGAAGAAGCTGGTGGACGACGGCCTGGCCAACAACATCAAGGCCGCCAAAAAGATGGTGGAGAAGGGCGAGGCCGCCGTGTGGGACGCCCTGGAATTCGTCATTAAGGACCATCCTGTCATGCTCAACCGGGCCCCCACCCTGCACCGCCTGGGCATCCAGGCCTTTGAACCCGTCCTGGTAGAGGGCCGGGCCATCAAGCTCCACCCCCTGGTGTGTACCGCCTTTAACGCCGACTTCGACGGCGACCAGATGGCCGTCCACGTCCCCCTGTCCGCTGAGGCCCAGACCGAGGCCCGGGTGCTGATGCTCTCCGCCAACAACCTGCTCCGTCCCCAGGACGGCGGCCCGGTAACGATCCCCTCTCAGGACATGATCTTGGGCGCCTACTACCTGACCTATACCCGAGACGAGGGCAATGTGAACCACGCCTTTGCCGATCGGGATGAGGCCATGATGGCCTACGACGCTGGGTTGATTACCCTTCACACCCCCATCAAGGTGCGCATGTACCGGGAGGTAGACGGCACCCAACAGCACAGGCTGGTCACCACCACCATGGGCCGCTTGATTTACAACGAAGCTATCCCCCAGGACCTGGGCTTTGTGGACCGCACCGATCCCGAAGCCATGTTTGACCCGGAGATCAACTTTGTGGTGGGCAAAAAGAAGCTGGGCCAAATCATCGACAAGTGTATTACCCGACATGGCTTTACTGTGGCTGCCGGTGTATTGGACGCCATCAAGGACCTGGGCTACCACATCTCCACCCAAGGCTCTCTCACCGTGGCCATCGCTGATATGACGGTCCCCTCCAAGAAGCAAGAACTCATCAACGCCACCGAACAGGAGATCGTTAAAATCGACAAGCAGTATCGCCGCGGCAACCTCACCAATGAGGAGCGCTACAGCAATGTGGTAAAAGCCTGGGAGAAGACCACAAAAGACGTCACTGACGCGCTTCAGGCGTCCATGGACCAGTACAACCCCATCTTTATGATGGCCGACTCGGGCGCTCGAGGCTCTATGGCCCAAATCCGCCAGCTGGCTGGTATGCGCGGCCTGATGGCAGATACCGCCGGCCGTACCATCGAGATTCCCATTAAGGCCAACTTCCGCGAGGGTCTGTCCGTCTTGGAATACTTCATCTCCTCCAGGGGCGCCCGGAAGGGCATGGCGGATACCGCTCTTCGTACCGCCGACTCGGGCTACCTGACCCGCCGTCTGGTGGATGTGTCCCAGCAGGTCATCATTCGCGAGGACGACTGCGGTACCCGAGACGGGATTGAGGTCAGCGAGATTGAGGAACACGGCCAGGTAATCGAGACCTTTGCAGAGCGTGTCCACGGCCGCTATCCCACCGAGGATATTCTGGACCCGGAGACCGGTGCCGTGCTCTTCACCAGAGATACCATGCTCCGCAAGGACGACGCGCAGGCCCTGGAAAGCCGCGGCATCCACGCCATCAAGGTGCGCTCTGTTCTCACCTGTCGTGCAAGGAGCGGCGTGTGCGCCAAGTGCTACGGCATCAATTTGGCCATCGGCGAGCCCGTGGGGGCAGGCGAAGCGGTCGGCATCATCGCCGCCCAATCCATCGGTGAACCGGGCACCCAGTTGACCATGCGTACCTTCCACACTGGCGGCGTGGCCGGTGGTGATATCACCCAGGGTCTGCCCCGCGTAGAGGAACTGTTTGAGGCCCGTAAGCCCAAGAAGATGGCCCAGCTGGCTGAAATCAGCGGCCAAGTTTCTATTGAGGAAAAGAAACGCAACGTGTTGTGCGATGTCACCATCACTGGCAGCGATGGCGAGGTAGTCACCTACTCCCTGCCCTACTCCTCTGGTATCCGAGTCAAAGAGGGCGACACGGTGTCAAAGGGCGACCAGCTGACCGAAGGCGCTCTGTCCCCCCACGACGTACTGCGCATCCGTGGTCTGTCTGACTGCCACAACTACCTGATCCGTGAGGTACAGAAGGTGTATCGGCAGCAAGGTGTGGACACCAATGACAAGCACATTGAGGTCATTGTCAGCCAGATGATGCGCAAGGTACGTGTGGAGGAGGCCGGCAGTTCTGATCTGCTCTCTGGCTCCACCGTTGACATTGTGGAATTTATGGATGCAGAGGAGGCCGTCAAGGCCCGCATCGCCGCCCAGGAGAAAGATGAGATGGGCGAGGACCTGGTTCTTCCCACCTGCACTCGACTGCTCATGGGTATCACCAAGGCATCTCTGGCCACTGAGTCCTTCCTGTCTGCCGCATCCTTCCAAGAGACTACCAAGGTTCTCACAGAGGCCGCCATTAAGGGCAAGGTGGATCACCTGTTGGGCCTGAAGGAAAACGTCATCATTGGCAAGCTGATCCCTGCTGGCTCTGGCTTGGCCCAGTACCGCAAAGAGGATGTGATCGACGACGAGGGCAATCTGATTGCCCAGGCCCGCCGCCGTCCTGAGCGTGAGGTGGATATGGACTTCAGTCGGGACGAGGAGGACAGTGACGAAGGGGAAGATCTCTTCGCCGACGCCGAGTTTGGTACTTTAGAACTAGAGCCCGCTGCTGAAACGCAGGCTCAGAAGGCAGAGGTCTGATTCTTCCAACTTGGGCACAACAGTGCCCACCCCATCATCTGCAAACAGGCTGGCGCGGCACGAAGCTGCGCCAGCCTGTTTTATGTGCCGGTCATGAAAGCAAATGTGCCGTGTTGCTTCTTGTCCGTGGGTCGTGCTATAATAGGATATGAAAATCTATTATTACATTTGGGATGGGCAGTATCAAACTGGGGGGAGCAACATGTATCGAAACAACGGAAATATTCTCTACCACTACACCGATTTTCAAGCGGTGGACGGAATCCTGCGCTGCGCACAGCTTCGCGTTAACAACGTCCTGCGCATGAACGACTCCGCGGAAATGCGCCACTTTATGAACCACCTTTGCAGCGCAGTGACCGACCGGCTACAGCAGGATGGATATCTCAGCCAAGCACAGACGCTGCAGGCGTTGTTTCATGACGAGGTCAAAAAAGAATACTCCGCCTTCGCCGCCTGTTTCTCCTTCCACCGGGATGACGCAGCCCAGTGGGAGCGTTATGGCAATCGGGGCCGGGGTATTTGTATCGCTTTTCGGCGGGAATACCTCCAAAGAATGGCAAAGGGCGCCCTCTCACTCCAGACGGTCTTCTACCGGGACGACATGGCCGGGCATCCCATGGTAGATGTGTTCTGTCAGCTGGTCAGAGACGGCGTCCCCCTCTCCAGTGAAAATCCTGCGGTGAAAACGGCAATGCGCGACGCCTGGGCCTGTTCGGTCTCTTTCAAGCACCCTTCTTTTTCCTCTGAATACGAAATGCGATTGGTGGTGTCCCCCTTTGAAACGGGGGACTTCGATGTACGTCCATGTTATCACGTGACAAAAGAGCGTATCAAAAAGTATTATCCGCTGGATTTGATGTCCATGTGTGAAAAAGCTGGCATCAAATTAGAGGATTTGATCGCTGAAATCACGATTGGGCCGGAGTCTACCCAGTCTATGGCAATCTTTCAGGACTACCTGCGGGATCATGGCCTGTGCTCCCTTGTGGACCGGGTCTCTCTGTCAGACTGTCCTCTCCGCAGACTTTCCACATAGCTCCCCCCTGCCCTCCATTTGAAATAACAGAACAGTTCCGCCAGCGACAGAGAATTAAGAGCAGGAAGTCTGAAATTACTTCCTGCTCTTACCCTATCCCAGAAGCGGCTTTTCTTTGACAGCCCCGTGGGGGCTGTCCCTCCTCTCATGCCATAGAAGGAAATATAATGATCCCCCAAGGCACAGGGGCCCTACACATGGTTGTCCCGTTGTCCTCCATCAGGCCGTCGTGCCTCTTTGCTCTCTCAACGACAGGCCCTTTGTCAGTAGATTTTCTTAACTCTCCATGTGCCGTCCCAGAAAACCAGCGATAGACTGGGCCAACTTGTACTCCACCTCGCCGCCAGTCAGCTTATCGGCGGTACCTGCGAAGAGGACGCAGCCCAGCACGTCCCCCTCGGAAAGAATGGGGGCTGCGGTACAAAGGGAATACTTGTCGCTGTCGGCACACAGCGGGATAGTCTCCTCTCCTGGCTTGTACTGATAGACCTGACGGCCCTCCATCAGCCGCTCCATCTGGGGAGAGACCGCTTTCTCCGCCAACTCCCGGCGGGGTACCCCCGCCACAGCAATACAGCTGTCCCGGTCGGTGATAACTGTCACCTGTCCGGTGGTACGGTTCAGCGTCTCACACAGCTGGCCGGCAAAATCTACCAGCCCGCCCATCAGGGAATACTTCTTAAAAATCACGCCGCCATCTTTGTCAGTGTATATCTCCAGGGGGTCGCCCTCCCGAATGCGCATAGTCCGGCGAATTTCCTTGGGGATCACCACTCGGCCCAGATCGTCAATACGGCGCACGATACCAGTTGCTTTCATTGATCTCATGCCTCCTGCGGTTTTTAACTTTGACAGCGTTAGTATCCGCAGGTCCTCCCAGGATATACAGAAATTTGCATGGCTTTGTTTTCCAGTCCATCTAGGACTTGTTTGAAACATGGTAACATGCCCCAACGCCGGCTCTTTTTCCGCCATGCTTGGCCAATTTTCCTTGAAATACATCCAGTATTCCTGCGTCAAACTGGCTTCCTCTGGTGAAAAAATTTCTCGCCAGAGGGCACATTCCCATTTTTCAAACAGCGCCTAAATCCACCGCAAATCAGAATGATACCCTTACAAACTCTGCCGGCAGCCAACATTGCAGGCGGAGGCACTCCCTCAGAAAGCGTGTAATTTGACCAAAATACCCTTATTTTGCAACAACTTCTTAATTTACATGGAAAAGAAGTCCTTGCGAAAGCAACAGCGGTAGATTATAATGGGTAATAACTAATTTACGCAAAGGGATGAAGATAGAATGAACACTCAACTCCTCCGGCAGATATGGGATGCCCAGGACACCGCCTATGACCTTATGAACGAATACGACTCCCTCCCCCATTACTATGGCAGTGTGGTACTCTACCAGGCCGAGGCCTATATCGTGAATCTGGTCGGGCAACATCCAGGTATCACCGTTACTCAACTGGCCGAGATTTTAAACAAAACAACCAGCGCCTGTTCCCAAATCGTACGAAAACTGCGGGCCAAAGGCTTTGTGGAGCAAATTCGAAACCCTGACAACAACCGGCTCTATAACCTGGAGCTGACAAAGGAGGGGACGCAGGTCTTTCAAGCCCATATCCAATTCAATCAGGAGTGCCAAAAGAAAACCTTTGATCTTTTGCAGGGCTTCACCAACGAGGAATTGCTGATCCACCTGCGGGTTCAGGAAAAGCTAAACGAGGCCTACCAAGACGATGTAAAACGGAGCAGGGAACAATTTGCAAAGGTATAATTTCAATCCAAAGGACCGGACGATGTACATCGCCCGGTCCTTTGTCGTAATGTCACAAAACAGATCGTTTTGAATTGTGCAGAAAACCAAAGTAGCTTAATTATACAAAAAATATCTTGATTTTTTGTCACATTATGTTACTATAAATATGCTTAATGATTAAGTAGCAACTTAAATGGAGAAGGAGGTTTTCTTATGGGCAAGCCAATCATCGGCATTCTAAGCAGCAGATCTGATATCCCAATCCCTGGCGGGCAGATTATCTCTATTGAGTACGCCAACATCGCCTACTGTCAGGCGGTTGTACGGGCGGGCGGGACACCGATCCTACTTCCGGTGATGTCTGAACAGGACTTGGCGGAACAGATGTTCTCTCTGTGCGACGGGATGCTCTTCCCCGGCGGAGTGGACGTAGACCCCAGATTCTACGGGGAGGCGCCCGACCCTATGATCGGAACCATCGACAGCAATATGGACCGATTCTGGCTCTACGCACTGCAGTTTGCACAGGCCCGCCGGCTTCCGGTACTGGGGATCTGTAGAGGAATGCAGCTGGTTAACGTGGGCCTGGGCGGCAGTTTGTATCAGGACCTTGCTCGGCGGGGCGTCCCCTCTTATCTGCATTCCCAGAAGCAGAATCGGGACTACCTGATGCACGAAGTCCAAATCCAGCCCGGCAGCCGGCTGGGCGCCCTGCTGGGGGAAGAGCCAGTCTACACGAATACCATACACCATCAGTGTGTCAAGGCAGTGGGCAAGGGGCTAAAACTGGTCGCCCAGACGGGCGACGGCGTCCCCGAGGCGCTGGAGTCGGAGGACGGACAGATCATGCTGGTCCAGTGGCATCCGGAGGCCCTGCTGGAGGCGGAACCCAGAATGCGCCGCCTTTTCGAGGACCTGATCCACAGATGTAAGGGAGAAAAACAGTAAAAGAGGGGACAAACTCAAAACAGGGAGGTATTTTTTATGGTAGCAGAAAAAGAGACAAAGAAAAAGAAAGACATAAGCATGTGGACCACGATTGTTATTGTTATCGCTGTCGTTTACATCCTTTCTCTGCTCTTGCCGTCTGGTTCTTACCAGCGCACAGAGGATGGTATGGCAATCCCGGGCACCTACGAGGTAATGGAAAAAGTTTACCTCTCCCCGCTTGATGTAGTTATGAAGGTCGGCGACCAGGCCTACGTCACATTTGGCAAACTGTTTGTTACGCTGCTGATCATGGGCGGTCTGATGGGCGTTACAAACTCTACAGGCGTCCTGGACAAGGCACTTGCAAACATGATTCGTAAATTCAAAGATAAGGCCCTTCTTATCATCCCAGTATATGTATTTATGACTGGTGTCTTAGGTGCAATGGGTTCTATGATTTCTACAGTCGTACTGTTTGTCCCCTTGGGGCTTTCCATTGCCAAACAGTTAAGGGCAGACCGCGCATTTGCAGTCGGTCTTGTTATCTGTGGTTCCTTTACGGCCTTTATGTCTTCCCCCATTAACATGTTAACATGTGTTCTCGGCCAGACAATCGCAGATATTCCGGCATACTCCGGCGCGGGTCTTCGTACCGTCGTTACTGTAATCAATCTGCTTGTTGTATCCGGATTCCTAATGGCCTGGGTAAAACGCTGCCAGAAAGATCCGTCCATCTTCGAGAAAAACTTCGGTGGTGAAGATGTCGGCGACGGAATGGACAACGTACAGGAGTACAATCCGCTGACAGTGAAAGAAATTGTGATTTTAATGGTCTTCTTCGGAACATTCATTTTCTTCGCAGTCGGTGGTGTCGCTCTTAACCTCAGCATGTTGCCCTTAGCATCCATTGTTTTGCCGCTTGTACTTGTAATTGGTTTCCTGGGCGGTTATAATCTAGATGAAACCATGAACCATTTTGTAAAAGGTACTGCGGGCATGGTCGGCGTTATGCTCTTCATGATATTCGCTTGCTACATGAACGTCATTCTAAACAACTCCGGTATCCTTGATACAATTGTATACTACCTCTCCATGCCGTTGAGCTATTTAAGCGGCAGTCTGGCAGCAATTGGTATGTTCATCGCAAACGCGGTGATCAATGTCTTCATCAACTCCGGTTCCGGTCAGACAACGGTAATGATGCCCATCATGGCTCCACTTGCAGACGTCCTCGGTGTCACCCGTCAAATGGCTGTTCTCGCACTTCAGTACGGTGACGGCTTTACAAACCTTCTCGCGCCGACAAGCGTAAACCTGATGGCGTGTCTTGCAGCCGCAAAGATTGACTTGAAAGAGTGGTACAAACTGTGCGTTCCGTGCTATGCTCTCCTTGCGATTGTATTAATTGCCTCCATCTTCGTCGGTACAGCAATCGGTTACTGCTAATAGATTAGGCGCTGTTAGAAAAATGGAACTATGCCCAACGGCGAACAATTTTTTCGCCAGAGGAAGCCAATTTGACGCAGGAATACTGGATGTATTTCAAGGAAAATTGGCAAAGCATGGCGGAAAAAAAGCCGGCGTTGGGGCATGTTACCATGTTTCAAACAAGCCCTAGTCCCAATTTTTTCCTGTTCCCTCCCTCTGGGGTGGCGACAGCGGGAAGAAACGTGATTGTGTAAAGCATTGCCATAAAATGTGGACGAAATAGAAGGAGGAGCCTCGCAATGGATCGTATTCAAAAGCTGCTGGACGCCGTAGACCGGTGGGCGGACTACACCATCCAGATACGCCGCAAAATCCACGAAAACCCAGAACTGTCTTATCAGGAGTTTGAAACCAGCGCCCTGGTGGCCAGCGAGCTGGAGCGCCTGGGCATCCCCTATGTGGAAAGCCCCGTCAAGCCCGGCCTGGTCGCCACCATCGACAGCGGAAAACCCGGCAAGTTGCTGGTACTCCGGGGCGATATGGACGCGCTCCCCGTCCAGGAGGAGACCGACTTGCCCTTCATGAGCAAAAAAGACGGCGTCATGCACGCCTGTGGACACGATGTCCACACCTCCAATCTGCTTACGGTAGGAGCCATTCTCAACGAGATGAAGGAGGAGTGGACCGGCCGCATCCGTCTGGTATTCCAGCCCGCCGAGGAGCACGGCGGCGGCGGTCGCGAGATGATCAAAGCGGGACTGTTCGACGAGATGCCGGACTGCTGCCTGGGTGTCCACGTCTGGCCCGACGCACGGGGAAAGATCACCCTGGGGAGAGGATACCGTACCGCCTACTCTGACGGCTGTACCATTACAGTACACGGCAGAGCGGCCCACTCCTCTAAGCCTCAGGAGGGGGTAGACGCCATCTTAATTGCCGCCAACATTATTATGGCTCTCAACACCATCACCAGCCGAAACCTGGACCCCAGGGACGCCGCCAATCTCAATGTAGGCACCATCAAAGGCGGTTCCGTCCCCAATATCCTGGCCGACGAGGCGGTTATGCTGTGCATGATGCGCAATGTAAACCCGGACTCCCGGGAGACCATGTTCAAACGGGTGGAGGAGATCTGCAAGGGCACTGCTGCGGCCATGGGTGGAAGCTGCGATACAGACTTTATCCGCAGCTACCCCTCGGTGTACAATGACCCTGCGGTGGCGGATTTCCTGTACGATACCCTGCGGGAACACAAGGATGACCTGTTCCGGGGGCTGGACGAGGCACCGAAGGACTATTTGGAAGATGCTCCAGCCCAGATGCTGGCAGCAGAGGACTTCGGCTACTATGGACAGAAGGTGCCCTCCTGCTTCATGTTCATCGGCACCGGCGAATATGCCCCGGCCCACAACCAGAAGTTCCAGGTAGATGAAAAATACATCAAGTTCTGCACCAGAGTCATGGCACTGGCTGCGCTGGAATTCATGAACCGCTGAGCCCATCTCAGAGGTCCTCACGTCCGTCACGGGTTTCAAGCACACGTCCTGCCAGCGAGGTGGACCAGAACAAGCGAACCGCTCCTGATTCTCTCTCGTGTTCCTGCCCCTTCGGGGGCAGGAATCACGAAAATTTCCGGGCAAGGAAATTGGAGTATGGGAAGATTAACAACAACAGCAGGAAGGATGAATAGGATGAAATATGATTTTACTTCCATTATAGACCGCCGGAACATGGATGCACTGGCCATTGACGCACTGGGCAAAATGCCGGATATGGCGCCCAACCCGCCAAAAGAGGGCTTTGACGTTATCCCCATGTGGGTAGCCGACATGAACTTCCCTGTCTTACCCACCATTCAGGAGGCCATGATCGCCCGAATCAAAGAGCCCCACTTCGGTTATTTTCAACCCCGGGAGGAGTATTTTGACTCCATTATCCGCTGGCACCAGCAGCGCAACGGGGTGACAGGGCTCACCCGTGAGCACATCGCCTACGAAAACGGTGTGCTAGGCGGGGTCGTCTCCGCGCTGAACGTGTTCTGCTCCAGAGGGGACAATGTTCTGGTCCATTCCCCCACCTACATCGGCTTCACCAAGAGTCTGACGAACAACGGCTACAGCATCGTCCACTCCCCCCTGGTGAAGGATGCCGGCGGCGTGTGGCGCATGGACTTCGAGGACATGGAGCAGAAAATTGCTGAAAAGCACATCCACGCCGCCATTTTCTGTTCCCCCCACAACCCCTGCGGCCGGGTCTGGGAGCAGTGGGAAGTGGAGCGGGCCATGGAGTTATTCCAAAAATATGAGGTGAATGTGATCTCTGACGAAATCTGGTCAGATATTATCCTCACCGGCCACAGGCATATTCCGGTCCAGTCTGTCTCGGACTACGCCCGGAACCACACGGTGGCTTTCTACGCTCCCTCCAAGACCTTTAATCTGGCCGGCCTCATCGGCGCCTACCACATCGTATACAACAAACGCGTCCAGGAGCGGCTGGAAAAAGAGTCTTCCCTGTGTCACTACAACGACATGAACATGATTTCCATGCACGCCCTCATGGGCGCCTATCAGCCCGAGGGCTATGTGTGGGCGGACGAGCTCAGACAGGTAATCACCGGCAATGTGGACTATGCCTGCGATTATATCGCCCAGCACTTCGACGGCGTGGAAGTTTCCAGACCGGAGGGCACCTATATGCTTTTCGCAGACTGTTCCAAGTGGTGTGAAAAGCACGGCAAGACCCTCGACGAGGTGGAAAGGGCCGCCTGGGACGTGGGCGTCGCCCTCCAGGACGGGCGGATGTTCCATGGACCCTGCCACCTGCGGATCAACCTGGCCCTGCCGCTCAGCCGCGTGAAGGAGGCATTCGACCGGTTGGACAAATACGTCTTCAACGCGTAAACATTCCCGCCTTTCTCACCGTTCTCTATCGAAACGGCACCATATCCAGCCAGAATTTTCACAGCAGTTCTGGCTGGATATTCTATGACATTCTCCGTGTTTGCGCTCAGCCTGCCAGCCCAGCGGCACCGCTCGTCTCCCCCCGTTCCAAAAAAATCGGTTTGCCGGTATGCAAAACAAAGAAAAATTAATTTACCCCATACTACACAGTTAGGAGGACAGGCAAAATGTCTGTTTATACCATAGTATTCAGTCCCACTGGCGGGACAAAAAAGGTCGCAGACCGTTTGGCAGCAGCCTTTGGACAGGAGGTCCAAGAGATTGATCTGACCATTCCTGCCACAGATTACAACCGTTATTCCTTCCGCGCTGACGACATCTGTGTCGTCGCAGTTCCCTCTTACGGCGGTCGCGTCCCCGCGCCGGCCATCTCCCGCCTGGCCTGCATGAGCGCAAACGGGGCCAAGGCGATCCCGGTGACAGTCTACGGCAATCGTGCCTATGAGGATACCCTCCTAGAGCTGAGAGACACCTTGATTCAGGCCGGCTTTCACTGCGCCGCTGCGGTGGCCGCGGTGGCGGAGCACTCCGTCATGCGCCAATTTGCCAGCGGGCGTCCCAATCAGGCGGATCTGGAGGAACTGGAACAGTTTGCCCTTCAGATTAAGGCGGCCATGGAACAAAATTCCGCTCCGGAACAGGTAAACGTTCCCGGCAACACCCCCTATCGGGAGTACCACGGCATCCCCCTCAAACCCAGAGCTGACGAAACCTGTATTGGCTGCGGTCTGTGCGCGGAGAAATGTCCAGTGGGAGCGATACCAGCCGATGCCCCATCTCAGACCAACACTGAACTGTGTATCAGCTGTATGAGATGCCTGGGGCTCTGTCCCGCCCAGGCCAGGAGCTTGGACAAGATGATCTTGGCCGGAGCCTCACAAAAGCTGGAACAGGTATGCTCAACTTTGAAGAAAAACGAGCTGTTTTTAAATTGATCTCTGTGTTTTTGAAACAAGCCAATGGCCCCAGACCTATGGTCTGGGGCCATTGCTCATCGCGCCGCCTGTGTTCCTCCCTTTTCGTTCAATCCCGCCCAAGTTCCCAATCGCTATGTTCCTCCATTCGGCCCAACAGATCCTCTCAATCCATATGTTCAGCGCACAATAAACTCGAAGTTTTCTCCATACCCCACCTGATAACTGGAGTGGACCGTCTGTCCATCCAGACGGATTACCCGGCCTTTCATCTCCAACTGTGGAGTATTTCGGGAGACCTGCAGCAACTTAGCCAATTTCACATCCGCCCGCACAATACTCAGGCGCATCGTCGTACGCCTCAATTCAATTCCCTTCTCCTGCTGTAAATATCGGTAAATGGAATCATTTTCCAAATCTATTGACAGTAAGTAGGAGTACTCCAAGGGATAGAAGTTGTCCTCTAGAACCAGGGGGCGATCACCTGCATAGCGCAGGCGGCGGATACGAACTGCCGGCTCTCCCTCTTTCAGCCCCAGCGCCTCCCGCACATCCAGACTGCTTGGGCTGCTGATTCCGGCATCCAGCAGCTTTGCCCTGGCTTTCAGACCGTTGGCCGCACACATCTCTGTAAAACTCATAGGGCCATCCAGCTGGCGCGTCAACTTGGGCGCACAGATAAAGGTCCCCTTTCCCTGCCGTTTCTCCACCAGACTCTGATTGACCAACTCTTCCACCGCGCGGCGAATGGTAATTCGGCTAACCCCATATTCCGCCGACAGTTCCGCCTCTGTGGGCAGCCGCCCGTCCTTGCTGTATACCCCGCTCTCAATGTCCTGCTTCAACTGCTCCACAATTTGAGCGTAAAGCGGTACAATGCAGTTGTGATTCAAAGCGTTCTGCACCCTGATCCCTCGTTTCCATCTTCATTCATAATAAAACGTCACAATATCTCTTGGCAAACTGATATCATAACATCCTATTTAACTAATTATACCAAAAATTGAAGAGAAGAACAAGCTCTTCCTGTCTCAGCTGATAAAAACGGCCGGCCAGACGGCCGGCCTTGCTTCATTTAATACTCAAATTTCCACATGTACCTGCGATAACTCATCGGATGCATTCTAATATCAGCCATAGCAGAGATAAACTGTTTCGAAATAGGGTGCATCATCATGGCGTTAAAATACTCGCCCACGCTGGGGTCCAGCTGGCCCATCCCCAATTCCTCTGCGTCAATAATCCAGTGGTGCCCGCCAAATTTCTCTAGAAAACGTTCTGCCCGCTCATCCAGGGGGCGGGTACGGCCCACGCTTTTGAACAGGAGGATTGCCAGGTCCTTGTCACAGGTCTCAAAGGCCCCATGGAAATATTCACCGGCATGAATCGGCACACAGTGGACAGTCTGCATCTCCTGGAAGAAGCAGAACGCGTCGGCATAGGACACCTCCCAGGCTGCGCCGCTGCTCATTACGTTCCAGATCACATCATCCTTATAGGTCATGGCAAACTTGGCCGCATCTGCCTTGACCTTCTGATAAGCGCGCCCATAAATTTCGGGCATCTGCTCGAATGCCTCCATCGCCTTGTCATAATCGGCGTAATGGTCATACTCCTTCAGAAGCCAGAAGGCGAGCTTCAGAGCAGTTCCCTGGCTGTTGCAGTGAACCAAACCGGGCTCTTGATACCACTCATCTGCGTGGTAATAGGTGATATAGTAGTGGGCTGTCTGTGCGGTGAGGGAGTCGGCAAAGCCGGACAGTCCGATGGTCACCGCCCCCCTCTCCTTTGCCCTCTGCAGCGCCTCCACCGTTTCCGGGGTAGCTTTGGTAGAAGTCCCGATTACCAGAGTATTCTTGTCAATATTTTTAGGTGTGGCATTGACAAATTCACTGCTGTTATAGGCTTGGACACGGATAGACCCCTCTTGATCCAGAAGGTAGCGCGCGGGATAAGAGGAGATCAGGGAACCGCCACAGGCCACAAATACCACCTGTTTCAGTCCACCGTTCTTATCCAAATCGGCCTTTGCCTTCGTCATGACGTCTATGACTTCCTGCATTCCTGTTATCATATCCAATTGCTTCCTTTCTTTTCCTTGATATAGAGCGCAGTGCGCCCCGCCACTCCGGTCCTACCGCAGCTCCTGCGTGGCTGGCCAATCAATTTCCAGGTGTCCCCCGTCGCTCCGAATCACCACGCCATACTCCTCACGGGCCGCCTGGATGGACACCTTCTTCTCCATCACATCCTGCAATACCTTTTCTGCCGGACGTCTCTTTGGACTGCCGTAGCCGCCCGCCCCTGGGGTAATCACACGGATCACATCCCCCTTGCGCAGGGGGAGGCTGGTCGTCTTGTGCCCCATTTTGGCAATGCTGCCGTCAGCCGCGGACACCCGGTAGAAGGCCCCTGACGCCCCCTCTTTGCCTCCGGCCAGGCCCCAGGGGTGAAATCTGTGCCGATCACCCAGCCCGGTATACAGCACATCATCCTGAAGCACCTCCAGCTCCCGCTGGATACCAAGTCCTCCCCGTAACTCCCCCGGTCCGCCAGTGTCCTCCATCAGCTCATATCTCCGGGCCAGAATTTTAGTAAACTCCATCTCGGTGGCCTCAATCGGCATATTGGAGGTATTTGTCATATTGACCTGGACGCCGGACAGACCATCATAGCGCAGACTGGCCCCACTGCCCCCGGCAATGACTTCGTGGAAAATAAATACGCTGTCTGTCCCAATGGCTCCATCCCCCGCCAGTATGGTAGTCGTACAGGCCCCGTTGCCAGCGGTCACCACCCGGTCTGGGAACACGGAGGCCAAAGCCCCAAAGATGGCATCAGGAATCCGCTGCTGGCAGTCAATCTGGGCCCCAATGGGACTGGGTTCAGTGGGATTCACGATACAGCCCTTGGGGGCGATGATCCGGATTGCCCGGTTAATGCCCTCGTTTGCGGGGATGTCGTCCCCCATCAGTGCTTTCACCGAGAAAAATACCGCCGCCTTCGTACAGGGGTAGGGGACGTTGATAGGGGCCTTAATCTGGCTGGCCGTACCGGTGAAATCCACCGTCAAATCGTCTCCCGCTATGGTCACCTTCACCTGGATCGGCAGCGGGTCGGGATACTTGTCGCCGCAGCCGTCCACATAGTCGGTGTAGCAGTACTCCCCATCGGGCAAGGTGGACACCACCGCCCGGACCCGTCGTTCCGAGTAGGTCACCAGCTCATCCATACAGCCAATCAACACATCGCCGTAGCGGGCATATGCCTCTTGGATACGCTGCACCCCAATGAGATTGGCCGACATCTGGGCAGTTAGGTCTCCCTCCCGCTCCTGGGGAACCCGGGTGTTATCCAGCAGCAGGTCCATCACACTGTCCAGCAGCTGTCCTCCCTCCCGAATACGAATCACCGGGATACGCAGCCCCTCCTGGAAAATACTGTCTGCGTCGCCAGATGTGGAGCCAGGCACCTTGCCCCCAATGTCGGAGTGATGCGCGATATTGGCAATCCAGCCCACCAGCTTGTCCCCGGCAAAGGCGGGGGCCGCAATCACCACGTCGGGCAGATGGTTTCCTCCACCGTGATAGGGGTCGTTGGCAATAAACATATCCCCCGGCTTCACGT
The DNA here is from genome assembly GCA_948616425.1 of uncultured Oscillospiraceae bacterium. Taxonomy (GTDB): domain Bacteria; phylum Bacillota; class Clostridia; order Oscillospirales; family Oscillospiraceae; genus Lawsonibacter. Next base: position 21,437 of record CAPGBJ010000029.1, on the reverse strand, counting down.
TCTCCCGGCCAAATTTCTCATAGATATTGGGGACCACGCTCAGCATAGAGCCCAGCAGGGCGGCCAGACTCTCCACCTGGGCCACGCTGTTGCCGTCTGGGTCGATGACAGCGGTACACACGTCCCGCCGCTCCTTCATATTGGTGGAGTAGGCACTGCGGACAATGATGCCATAGGTCTCCTCCGCGATGGACATAAGCAGGTTGCGGACAACCTCCACTGTCACGGTGTCAATCTTTCTGACCATCTCATATCACCTCATCGTTATGGATCTTCAGATTGTGGTAGCCATCCACATAGATGGTCCAGCCTCCGGGCACCACCAGAGTGGTGTCCATCTGTTCGCAGATACAAGGGCCTGGAATGGACTGCCCAGGTACAAAGCTCTCCCGCTGATAGACAGGGGTTTCCACATAGTCCTCCTGGCCCTGGAACAGAACCTGACGCACCTCAATCGCCTGGGGAGGGGCGGCCTCCGGCTGGAGAGGTACAGGGAGCAGATTGGGTTTGTCAATGATGCCCACGGTGGACACCCGGTAGCTGACAAACTGTACCTCAGCCTCCTCCTTACAGTAGCCATAACTGCGCTTATGTTCCGCGTGGAAGCTAGCCAGAGCCCTGTCCAGAGTTTCCGGAGTCAGCGTTCCAGAGGCCACCGGAATGCTGATTTCAAAGTTCTGCCGCTGGTAGCGCATATCCACAAAGAAGGTAAAGCTGCGGCGCTCCGCGGGGACCCCCTCCTTGTCCAGCAAAGCGGTACCCTGTTCTACCATCTGGGCAAACTGTTCATTGATGGCCTCCAGATTTTCCGGCGCGCCCCGCATCACTTTGGTCCGGGACAGGTCAAACTTGGTATCGGCCAGCAGCAGACCCAGGGAGCACAGCGTACCTGGGTGGGGCGGGATCAGCACCTCCCGCATCCCCAGCTCCTGGGCCACCTCGCAGGCGTGGAGGGGGCCGGCTCCTCCAAAGGCCATTAGGCTGAACTCCCGCACGTCGTAGCCCTTCTCCACCGACACGCTGCGGATAGCCCGGACCATGTTGGAGTTGACCACAGTAATGATGCCGTTGGCCGCCCGCTTTAGATCCAGACCGGAGTGGTCACAGATTCTCTCCTGGATGGCTCTTCTGGCCAGTTCAATATCCACATCCATCCGTCCGCCCAGAATTTTTTTCTGATTGAGCTTACCCAGAACTATGTTGGCGTCGGTAACACAGGGCTCCTCGCCGCCCCTCATATAGCAGGCCGGCCCCGGGGAGGCTCCGGCGCTCTTGGGCCCCACCTTCAGCGCACCTCCATCGTCAATCCTGGCAATAGAGCCGCCTCCCGCCCCAATGGTAATAATATTGATCATGGGGATGCGGGCCGGGTATCCTTCTACCTCCCGCTCATTGGACACCTGGGGGGTGTAGTTCTCAATCAGGGAGATGTCCGCGCTAGTGCCGCCCATGTCAAAGGTGATGATCTTGTCTGCGTCACACTGCTTTCCAATAAAAGCGGCGGCAATCACACCGGCAGAGGGCCCGGACAGAGCGGTTTTAATAGGACAGTCGATGGTCTCTTTGATGGAGATAATAGAGCCGTTGGACTGGGTCACATAGGGTTCCACCCGGATGCCGATTTCCTCAATCGAAGTGCGGAAATGGTTGACATACTGTTCCATGACCGGTCCCAGATAGCTGTTCATCACCGTGGTGCTCATGCGGCTGTACTCACGAAACTCAGGCGCCAGTTTGCTGGAGAGCGTGACATACGCCCCGGGGAACTCCTCCCGAATGATCTCCTCAATGCGCAGCTCATGGATTGGATTCATAAAGGAAAACAGGGTACACACTGCGATGGCATCCACTCCCTGTTCCTTCAGTTCCCGCACCACTTGGCGGGTCTCCTCCTCGTCCAGAGGCGTTTCTATACTGCCGTCATAGCGGATGCGTTCGGTAACCGTACGGTTCAATCCGGAGGGAATGAGGGGATAGGGCTTCTGCGCCCGGAGATTATACAGGGAGGGCCGGCGCTGCGTTCCAATCTCCATCAGATCTTTAAACCCTTTTGTGGTAATCAGGCCCAGACGCACCCCCTTTTTCTCAATCAGGGCATTGGTTCCAACCGTGGTCCCATGGGCCAGATAGGTCACCTCCTCCGGGCTGGCCTGTTTGATCTTCAGCACATCCTGTATTCCCTTCACAATGGCCTGGGACGGGTCTGCGGGTGTGGAGCTGTCCTTGTAATGAAACAGCTCTCCGGTCTCCTGGTTGAAGACGGAGAAATCGGTAAAGGTTCCTCCAACGTCAACGCCAATCATATACGACATACGATTTCACCTCGTCAGTTTTTCCGCAGTACCGGATGTCTCTCCTCTCCGGCTGCTCGCGTTTATATATCATCATATAACATCATGCTTCAGGCAGGGAGGAGTTCTTCTGAACAGTCCCCCAGTCCATCTCCCTTTCACAGGGCGCGGTCCGTCAAATTCTTCGGCGCTGGCGCGCCGCATCCAAAGGCACCATGGACCAGACAGGTCCTGGCCGCAAAGGCTGCCGCCTCTCTCAGGGCCGGCGGCAAGATCTCCGCCCGGACCTCCTGGCAGTCCCAGGCGCTGCTTTCCATGCCCTCCAGCCTCTTCAGAATCCCCACCAGCATAGCCGCAGCAAAACTGTCTCCTGCCCCCATGGTATCCAACGCCGGAACCAGATCTGGTTTTTGATAATAAAAGCGCCTGCCGTCAAAAACAATGGCCCCTTCTCCCCCTCTGGTGGCAGTGACTACCTCGCATCCCTTATCATGCAGGCGGCCACACAGCGACTGGGTCTCCTCGGCACTCAACTCGCCGCAGGAGAGAAAGGCGAAGTCCAAATAAGGACACACCCGTTCCAGCCGTTCCTCCTCCCTCCATCGGTAGGAAAAGTCATAGCTGAGCAGAGCAGGCGTCCGATGCAGGGCAGGCAGCAGGTCATCAGTAAAGCCGTTGTTAGAGGTGTGAATAAGCTGAAAGTCCGCCACATACTCCAGATCCTCTCTATCCAGGAAGATGGGGTGCTCTTGAATCACTCCACCCCGGTTGCTCCCTTTGAAGACCCGGTCCCCCTTCTCCAACGTGACCAGAGCAAAGCCGTTCTCTCCGTCATAAGACCGGCAGTGGGCAAATCCAATTCCCTTGTCCCGCAGGGTATTCTGGACGTGTTCCGCCACTCGGTCCCGGCCAAACACCCCCATAAAATCCGCCTGTGCCCCCAGTTGACCGGCATATACCGCAACATTCAGCGCCTGCCCGCCCGGATACATCGTTTGGGTGTTCAGATATACGTCACAGACATTGTCCCCCAGCCCCAACAGCTTAATCATACCGCTTCCTCCCTTTCACTACAGCGCGGCCCCTCCTGGATTGTCCAACATCTCTCGGGTCAGGGGGCACTCATAGACCCTGCCCTCCATGGCTTGGTCAAATTCCTGACGCATAGCCGCCACCGCCTGGGGGTCCTCCAGCAGCTGGGCTCCAGTAAGCGCCATAATCTTGGCCGCGGTCAACATCCCGCTGTAACACAGCGGCCGTTTCCCCTGAGCCACCTGCTGCCAGGAATGACCCGGCGTATCCTTGGCGTAGCAGGCCGTCGTCACCTGCACCGTGGGGGTAAACCAGCTCACATCGCACACGTCGGTGGAGCCATACTTGGCGTGAGGAATCTCAGTGTAGGGGTAGATCACATCATTGATTACCTTCCCCTGAATCTGGGGAATCAGCACCTGCGCCGTCTTACCATAGAGGTACTGCAAATTGCTGCAAGTGCTCTCCTCGGCTCCAGCGGGGAAGGATTTGTGTATCTCGGCACAGAAGTCCAAGTCCTCCTGGGTATAGGGGGTCGCCCCCACCTCCAGGAACTTGTTGTATGCGATACGTTCCAAGGTGCGGTTGGGGATCAGCTCTGACAGACCGCCCTCGTAGCGCACCTCCACCCGGGTGCGGCTCATCATGGCGGCGCCCCGAGCAATTTCCTCCACCCACCGGGCTGCGTCCACCGCCTTTTGATGGGTGTAAGCCCGGATATTGTAAACCATCTCAGCGTAGTCCTGAATCACATTGGGCGCAGGCCCACCTGCGTTGGTCACCGCATAGTTGATGCACACATCCCGTTCCACATGTCCCCGCAGATAATTGGAGCCCACCCCAGTCAGCTCTGTAGCCTCCAGAGCATTCCGCCCCAAGTGCCCCTGGGATGCGGAGTGAGCCGCTACCCCATAGAAGCGGATCCGCAGATTTTGAATGGCCATAAAGTTCATGGACCACACATTGTTGTCATCGCAGGGATGCCAGGTAATGGCACAGGCGGTGTCGTCAAAGAGTCCCGCTTGCGCCATATATATCTTTCCAGCGCCCCCCTCTTCCGCAGGGCAGCCGTAGTAGCGCACAGTCCCGCCCAGGCCGTGTCTCTCCATGTACCGCTTCAGCGCCACCGCCGCAGCTAACGCGCCTGTCCCCAGGATGTGGTGGCAACAGCCGTGGCCCGGCGCCCCCTCCTGAATGGGGTCGTGCCGGGTCTGCCCCGCCTTCTGACTCAGGGCCGGAAGGGCGTCATACTCCCCTAAAAAGCTGATTACCGGCGCGCCCGATCCCGCCTGAGCCACAAAGGCAGTCTCCAAACCTGCCGCGCCCCGCTGTACCTGGAAGCCGTTTTTCTCCAATAGGGCGGCCAGCAGTTCTGCCGATTTCCGCTCCTGAAAGCAGGTCTCGGCGTAGTCCCAGATTGCGCTGGATGCGGCTACATAGTCCTCTCTGTCCCTCTCAATCCAGCTGATAAGCTCCTCTTCCTTCATGTTCATACGTCATACCTCATTTCGAATCAAATGACAGGCTGCAAAGTGACCCGGCTCCAATTCAACCAATTCCGGCGCCTGGCTGCGGCACCGCTCCGTGGCGTGGGGGCAGCGCAGGTGAAAGTGGCACCCCTGGGGCGGATTGGCCGGATTGGGCACATCCCCCTGGAGGATGATGCGGTCTCTCCGCGTCTCAGGATCGGGCTGTGGGATGGCGGAAAGCAGCGCCTGGGTGTAGGGGTGGGAGGGCCGGTTGTATAGGGCCTCCTTATCCGCAATCTCCACAATACGCCCCAAATACATCACTGCCACTCGAGTGCAGATGTGGTGAACCACCGACAGATCATGGGAGATAAAGAGGTAGGTCAAATTAAACTTGTCTTTCAGCTGGTTGATCAGATTGAGCACCTGTGCCCGGACAGACACATCCAGCGCGCTTACCGGCTCATCGCAGATCACCAGCCTGGGTCCGGCCGCCAGCGCCCGGGCAATTCCGATGCGCTGCCGCTGGCCGCCAGAAAACTCGTGGGGGAAGCGGCTGAGATAGCTGCGATTGATCCCCACCATGTCCATCAGGTGATATATTTTCTCCAGCTGCTTTTCCCCGGTCAACTCCGGTTCAAACAACTCCAGAGGTTCTCGAATCAGTTCTCCCACCGTCATCCGGGGGTTGAGCGACGCGCCGGGGTCCTGAAAGATAATCTGCATCTTCTGCCGCATCTTTCGCAGTTCCTCCCGAGACAGCGCCTGAACATCCACCCCATCGAAAAGCACCTGTCCCTCTGTGGCATCAATCAGGCGCAGGATGGTACGGCCCAGGGTAGACTTTCCGCAGCCGGACTCGCCTACGATGCCTAGAATCTCCCCCTCCTTCAGCCGCAGTGAGACCCCATCCACCGCCTTGACGACCCGCTTCGGTCCAGAGAGAAGGCCGCCTTTTGAGACGAAATACTTCTTCAGTCCCTTAACTTCCAACAGATATTCGCTCATCGGACCTCCGCCTCCTTCCCGCCATCTTCATACAGGAAACAGCGCACCCTGCGCTCCCCCACCTGATACAGCTGCGGCATCTGGGACTTGCACCGCTCCGTGGCCCGGGGACACCGGGGCCAGAATCGGCACCCCTGGGGCAGTTCATATAGGCTGGGCACCGCGCCTTCAATGACATACAGTTCTTCTTTCTGCTCATCAATTCTGGGCAGCGCCTTCATCAGTCCCTGGGTGTAGGGGTGGAGCGGCTTGGCAAAGAGCGTGTGAACGTCGCTGTACTCCATCACCATGCCGGCGTACATCACCAACACATAGTCGCTCATCTCCGCCACTACCCCCAGGTCGTGGGTAATCATCATGATAGAGGTATTCAGTGTCTGTTTCAGATTTCTCATCAAATCCAGAATTTGGGCCTGGATCGTCACGTCCAGGGCGGTGGTGGGCTCGTCGGCTATCAGAAGTTCCGGCCCGCAGGCCAGTGCCATGGCAATCATCACCCGCTGACGCATTCCGCCGCTCATCTCATGGGGGTACTCATCCACTCGTTTCTCTGGGGCTGGAATATTCACCATACGCAGCATCTCTGTCGCCTTGGCCCTGGCTTCTTTTTTCGACAACTTCTCATGCTGCAAAATCATCTCGCTGATCTGCCACCCCACCGTGTATACCGGGTTCAAACTGGTCATGGGCTCCTGAAAGATCATAGAAATCTCATTTCCCCGTATCTTGGCCATCTCGTTGGCCGGCAAGTGGGTGATATCCCTGCCTTTAAGCCAAATTGAGCCCTCTACAATCCGCCCCTCCGGGGGCAGCAGATGCAGAATGGACATGGATGTCACACTCTTTCCACAGCCACTCTCACCCACGATACCCAGCGTCTCACCCTTGTGCAGGACAAAATCCACCCCATCCACCGCAGGCACCTGGCCTCTGCGATCCTCAAAGTAGGTCTTCAGACCGCTTACCTCCAGCAAAATATCCTTGTCGTTCATAGGGCCCCTCCATATGCGTATCTTCTAAAATCTCTCTGCACCCCTTGCAGGATGCAGAGAGATGCATATACCTCGGCTGATTCAGTTTTCTCAGGCCAGTTTCCAGGTCCACACCTCATAATTGTACCAGATGAAGTCTTCCATGGGGATCTCGGCAATCCGATTGGAGTGGGCCCACAGATCGTTCTGGTGATACAGCCAGATATAGGGCTGATCCTCCACCAGAGCGGCCTGGAACGCGTCAAAGGCCACTTTACGCTCATCAAAATCCACCAGACTGTCACCCGCATTGACCAGGTCGTACCACTTGCCGTCGGTCAGCAGGGAGTAGTTCCGCGCCCCTCCAGGGGCAAAAATGACGGCGCTTTCACTGGGAGAGATATTGGAGCCGCCCCCCAGCAGGCCCAGATCAAAGTCCCCTCTGTGCATCATTTCCAAAAGGGTGGCAAAGTCGTAGGTCTCAATCTCCACTTTAATACCGATATCCTGCAAATTCTGCTGGATGATCAGGGCGGACTGCTCCCGCACCTGGTTGCCCTGGGGCACAATCAGCCGGTATGTACGGCCGAAGTCAAACCCGGCCGCCTCCAGCTCGCGCTGTGCGGAAGTTGGGTCATAGCTGTTGGCAACTAACTTCTCGTTGTAATAAGGGTGGTAGGGGGGCATGGGGCCCACAGCCACCAGGCCCTCGCCAGACATCAGCTGGTCCACCATCAGCTGCTTGTTAATGGCCTTATCAAAAGCAGTGCGCACCGCCGCACTCTGGAATGTGTCGTTCCCCTGGGCCAGGTTGAATTCCATGTATTGATAGGAGTAGCTGGTAACGGCTTTGGCGGTCAGGCTGTCGCTGGCCTTGACGGTCTCCCAGTCAGACAGGGGGATACTCCCCGCGCCCACCACGTCAATATCACCATTAAGCAGGCCGGCAGTGAGGCTGGCGGCGGGAACTACGCGAATGACAAAGGTCTTAAAATCGGGACAGCCCAGATAGTAGTCCTCATTAGCAGTCATCTCCAGCTGTTCACCAGCACTGTCCCGCACATAGCGAAATGGGCCGGCGCCCACGGGGCTGGACCAGAAGCTGGAATTGTTGATGCTGGCGTAATCGCCGGTGTCTAAAATATGCTGGGGCAGCACATACAAAAAGCTGCACAGACCAGATAGAATCGTATTTTCATCCTTGCCGCTCTTAAACTCGATCTTCACTGTGTGTTCGTCCACGGCCTCCACCCCGAGATTGTCAGGATTGGCGCAGATTCCATTCTCATCCGTGCCGGCCAGCACCACAAAGTTAGAGCGGTAGTAATTGTCCACCTTCTCACTGGTGACAGCCTTCAGCGTAAAGACCACATCGTCCGCCGTGAGCGGCTCTCCGTCATGCCATTTGGCGTCTTTGTTCAGTTGGAAGGTCATGCTCATGTGGTCATCCGCCATACTCCAGCTGTCCGCCAGACGGGGGCGATACTCGCCATCGTGAGTATAGCTGACCATGCGCTCAAACATCTGATCGGCCACACAGTGCCCATAGTTACCCGAGGTATTGTAAATATTCAGGGTATTCCAAGTGGAGATAATGGCCATCGTCACCACCTCGTCCCTGGGTCCGGTGCCCTGGGTGCTTTGAGACGATTGGTTGGGCTGTTTGCCGGAGGAGTCTGACGGCTTCTTGCCCGGCTGTCCACAGCCTGTCAGTACAAGAGACACCGTCAGCCCGAGAAGCAGCAGCATACTGAGTTTCTTTTTCATTTTGTTTCTCCTTTTCTAAATCATTTATATTGCTTCCGCAAGGTATCACAAAATCATTGAAGCGCCGTTTTGGGGTCCAGCGCATCCCGCAGCCCGTTGCCCACAAAGTTGATACTCAAAATAGTCACCACCAGGGCCAGACCTGGGGGAAGCCACATCCACTGGCAGTCCTTCAGAATGGTGATGGACTGTGCGTTGTACAGCATATTGCCCCAAGAGGCTTTCGGCATCTGCACCCCCATTCCCAAAAAGCTGAGGGAGGATTCCAACAGAATGGCGGAGGCAATGCGGAATGTAATCGAGATAAAAATGGGGGCAATGGCATTGGGCAAAATGTACTTCCGGATGATCACACTGTCCCGCTGACCGATGGCCCGGCCTCCCTCGATGTAGTCTTTCTCCCGCACGGCCAGCACGCTGCCGAAGATCTGCCGGGCAAATTTCGTCCAGCCCAGCACCCCGATTACCACCGTGACCGTAATGATGGACGGTCCAAACATGGACACCAGGAACAAAATCAGGATGGTAGACGGAATGGTCATAAAGATATCGGTAGCCCGCATGACGACGGTCTCAATCCAGCCCCGATAAAAGGCGGCCAGCAGCCCCAGGGGAATTCCAATCACCACACTGATCGCGGTACTGACCATCCCCACAAACAGCGACACTCGTCCCCCGTAGAGCAGCCGGGCCAGCACATCCCGCCCCGTGGTCTCTGTGCCCAGCAGGTGCGCCTGGCTGGGTGGACTGCTGAAAGATGTTACATCAATCTCCGCCTCTCCATAGGGCGAGAAGAAGGGCAAGATCAACACCGCCAGCATAATTGCCGTAAGGACAATCAGCCCTGCCACCGCCAGCTTGTTCTTGCAGAACCGTTTGACAAAATTGATGCGCTCCGTCTTCTTCTGATCCAAGTTACATACCCCCTTCGCTTTGGTTAATTGTGGCGTATCCGCGGATCAATCACACCGTATAGCAGGTCTGTCAGCAGATTGAACACCAGCACCGCCACCGCCGTGATAATTGTGATCCCCATAATCGTCGGATAGTCCCGGGCGTTGATTGATTTCAGCATCAAATTTCCCAGTCCGGGCCAGGAAAAGATCTGTTCCGTGATAACAGCGCCCCCCATCAACAGCGGAATCTCCATGCCCAGATAGGTAACCACGGGAATTAAGGAGTTGCGCAGCACATGCTTGACGATAACAATCAGCTCTTTGAGCCCCTTGGCCCGGGCGGTCCGGACATAGTCCTCCCGCATCACCTCCAGCATACTGCTTCGGATGTACTGGATCAGGCTGCCCACCAGGGTGCTGCCCAGCACACAGGCGGGCATAATCAGATGCCGCAGCAGAGAGATCAAAGTCTCTTCCTTGCCGATGTCATACATGCCCCCAATGGGCAAAATTTTCAGGTGTACCGAAAAAATACTCAAGAAGACCAGCGCCAGGAAAAAACTGGGCATCGAGGTGGACAGAAAGGAGAACACCGAGGCCGCCGCATCCCACAGCCCGTTCTGATGCCGTACAGACTGAATCCCCAGCGGGAACGCAATTACGCAGGCCACCAGGACAGAGGACAGGGTGAGCAGCACCGTGGGCCACAGGGCGTCCATCAGCATCTCCATCACCGGTCCGTGGGTTCGGTAGGAAAAACCCAGGTTGCCGCTGAGGAAGTTTTTCATCCAAGAGACATACTGAATGTGGAGCGGGTCGTTCAGTCCCAGTTCCTCCGCCCGTCTGGCCACCTCCGCCTCAGAAATATTGGGGTCGCTCAGCAGCAGTTCCAGCGGACTGCCCGAGGCGTAATAGCACAGCGCAAATACCAGCAGTGTTATGCCAAGGAATGTTGGAATTGCAATCATCAGCCGTTTCAGCACATATTTTTTCATATTACCCCATCCTTCCTGCCGCTCTGTGTTCCACGCCGGTCACATTGTCATATAAAATCATTATCGCATCATAACGTTATATGTCGTTGTAGGAATTATAGCACAACATTCGACGCTTTGCAACTATTTTTTTATGCTTTTTTTTGGCTTTTTCCGTCAGGGCAAAATTTAGCAGTTCCAAATCTGTGACCGGGCCGCCCCCTCCGCGGTCCCTGACGGCGCCATCCGCTGTACTTCATGGCCCGACATCCCCCCATATTCTCCTCGTCTTCGCCGGCAAAGGGTCAAAAAGGACACAGACGGAGTCCTTTTCTCCGCCTGTGTTTCTTGGAGATATTTGTTTAGATCCTGTCAGGATAGATAATCTGCGCCTCTTTATAGTGTTTCCAATCCAGGCGCTGACCGCAGCGGTCACAAAAGCTCTGGTACTCCCGATCCAAGGAAATTCCACACCGTGGACAGACGGGGTAGCGTCCGTCATGCCAAAACATGCGTACCTGGGTCACGGGCGCCGGCTTACGAAAGGACAATTCCAAAAGAAACTCCTGTTTCTTTCTCAACCGTCCTCACCCCACAGCTGGATCAGTTCCAGAAACAATTCCGCAAGAAGCGTGGAACTTGAAATCTCCAATTCTTCTGAAAATTCTGCCATAGATTTTCCTCTTTGTCGTTTAATTGCGCGCATCATATCAGCCATATTTTGCTGGATTCCCATGCTGATGACCTCCTTCGACAAAATTATACAAAAGAGTATCGAAGGAATGAATACCTGTTTGCTAGAAATACATACTATTCTATCGTTATACCACCGACACAGTCTATACAATTCCACACAAATGAGCCGTTTTCCCCATAAATCCTATCGTAAAAGGCCGCCCCATCCGCTGCGCCCGTATAGACCTCATCTCCCTCTCTGTGCATACACCGCTTCGTTCGGTCAGCAAAAAAGGGATATGCCTAAGCATATCCCTCTGCCGCCCTCAGCCAGGCGGCGGGCCCAGCTCCTCCAGCGGCACCCCCAGCAGCAGCAGCGCCCCGGCTGCGGCCAAGGCGGGCAGTTCCTCCCCCTCCCGGTCCAAAACCAAGGGAAACTCCTGCCGCTCCACCACCTGGCCAGTCACGGTGACCACCTCTCTCTGGAGCGCCGCCCACAGGGTATTCCCCTCCCGACTTGAGATAGTCAGGCTGTCCCGGGGGGAAACCCCATAGCTCACCGCGCTGGCCGCCCTTGGAAGCACGCCCCCCATGCCTCCAGGCAGCAGTACGGTGCGGCACTGCCTGGGCACAGGAATCCCCCTCGCCGCCGCCCTGGGGGACACCACCAGCAAAGCCGGGTGCTTTCCGCTGGCACACCGGCCCTGCAAGCCCCCTCGGGCGGACAACCTGCGTAAAATGGCCTGTTCAATGCCTTCACCGGACTCCAACACCTGAAAACATTCCATATTTCTCTCCCCTTTCCCGTCAGTTTGCGCTTTTTTACGGATTTTATGCGGTATCCTTTTGTCAAGGACGGCCACACCGCCGGGCAGGGGAATCAGATTTTAAAAATTGAACTGCGGATATTTTTGATACTCCTCCGGCAATTCGTAGATATAGTAGTCAAGCTGCCGGATCAGGCCGGACTGCTGTTCTGGAAACACCCACTGGTTCAGATAGTCAATAAAATCGGGCGCACCATAGACAGCCACCGTCATACCCCTCACGTTTTGCAGAAGTTTCGCCCCATTGGGATTTTCCCAGATCCAGTGACACGCAAAATCCAAACAGTATTTTTCCAAATCCTCCGCCACCAGATCAGGGACGCAGTACATCAAGACCTTAGTGTCATGACTCAGTAAAACTTCTTTCACCGGTTCACCCCCGTCAATCAAAATCTGCCGCTCCCATTATACCATAGCGCTCTGGAAATACAATCTGAGAAAGGGAACATACCTGTCCCTTGACTTTCCCCCCGGTTTTCTGGTAATATTAAGTTGATAAATTGGGTTTTTATGCCCCAAGGAAATTGAGGTATCACCATGGCACAGAAGAAGAACTACGGCAACGACTCTATCTCCGCGCTGAAGGGGGCCGACCGGGTCCGCAAGCGCCCGGGGGTCATCTTTGGCTCTGATGGACTGGAGGGCTGTGAACACGCCGTCTTTGAAATCATGTCCAACGCCATCGACGAGGCCCGAGAGGGACACGGCTCTCTGATCACCGTCACCCGATTTGAGGACGGCTCTATCCAGGTGGAGGACCAGGGCCGGGGCTGTCCGGTGGACTGGAATGAGAAAGAGCAGAAGTTTAACTGGGAGCTGGTCTTCTGCGAGCTGTACGCTGGCGGCAAGTATGACAACGGGGGCGGGGACAACTACGAGTACTCCTTAGGTCTCAACGGACTGGGCTCCTGCGCCACCCAGTACGCCAGCCAGTTCATGGATGTGACTGTCTGGCGGGAGGGCTTCCGCTACTCCCTCCACTTCGAGAAGGGGGAAAACATCGGCGGTCTAAAAAAGGAGCCCACCGACCGGGGCAAAAAGACGGGCACTACCATCCGCTGGAAGCCTGACCTGGAGGTATTCACCGACATCGACATTCCTGTAGACTACTACCTGGATGTAATAAAGCGGCAAGCGGTGGTCAACGCCGGGGTAACGTTCCGCTTCAAAAATCAGGTGGACGGCAAATTTGAGACCACCGACTTCCAGTATGACAGCGGCATTGTGGACTATGTGGCCGAACTGGCCGGAGAGGGGGCGCTCACCTCCCCCGTCTTCTGGCAGACCGAGCGCAAGGGCCGGGACCGGGCGGATAAGCCGGAGTACAAGGTCAAGCTGTCCGTCTCCTTCTGCTTCTCCAACAGGGTACAGGTGGTGGAGCACTATCACAACTCCTCCTGGCTGGAGCACGGCGGCTCCCCGGAGAAGGCGGTGCGCTCCGCCTTCGTCTCCGCGGTGGACGGCTGGCTGAAGGGACAGAACAAGTATACCAAGGGGGAGAGCAAGGTCACCTTCCCCGACATTCAAGACGCGCTGGTGTTGGTAAGCAGCAATTTTTCCACCCAGACTTCCTATGAAAACCAGACGAAGAAGGCCATCAACAACAAGTTCATCCAGGAGGCCATGACCGACTTCCTTCGTTCTCAAATGGAGGTCTACTTTATTGAAAATCCCGCCGACGCCCAGCGCATCGCTGAACAGGTTTTAATCAACAAGCGTGCCCGGGAGAACGCGGAAAAGACCAGGCTGAACATCAAAAAGAAGCTCACCGGCTCTATGGACATCTCCAACCGGGTCGCCAAGTTCGTCCCCTGCCGCACCCGGGACGTAGAACGCAGCGAGCTGTATATTGTGGAGGGGGACTCGGCTCTGGGCAGCGTAAAGCAGGCCCGGGACGGGGAATTCCAGGCCATCATGCCCATTCGGGGCAAAATTCTCAACTGCCTCAAGGCCGACTACGGCAAAATCTTCAAGAGCGAGATCATCACCGACCTGCTGAAGGTACTGGGCTGCGGGGTGGAGGTTCACGACAAGCGGGCCCGCGACATGGCCGCCTTCGACCTGTCCGCCCTGCGCTGGAACAAGATTGTGATCTGCACCGACGCCGATGTAGACGGCTTCCAGATCAGGACGCTGGTACTCACCATGCTCTACCGCCTCACCCCCACCCTCATCCAGGAGGGATATGTCTATATCGCCGAGTCCCCCCTGTTCGAGATCACCTGCAAGGAGAAGACCTGGTTTGCCTACTCCAATAAGGAGAAGGACGACATTGTGGCCACTTTGCAGGGGAAAAAGTACGACGTTCAGCGTTCCAAGGGTCTGGGCGAGAACGAGCCCGAGATGATGTGGCTGACCACCATGTCCCCGGACACGAGAAGGCTTATCCGGGTGATCCCCGAGGACGTAGAGCGCACCGCCCAGATGTTCGACCTTCTTTTGGGGGACGATCTCACCGGCCGGAAAACCCATATCGCCGACCACGGCCACGAGTTTTTAGAACTGGCGGATATCTCATGAGCGTTCTTTTATCATTGAAAACCAATCCAGAAAAAAACTGCCTTTTTCCCGCTTCCACACGCAGAGCCTCTTCTCACTCGATAAGCGGCCCAATCAAGTTTTGTGCAAAAGATTTTTTTCTTGGAAAAGAAAGCAGAAAGGGGGTTTCGGGGATGAATTTGTTTGACATTCTAGGCCCTGTGATGGTGGGGCCGTCCAGCTCACACACGGCGGGGGCGGTGCGCATCGGCCGGATGGCCCGGGCTCTGCTGGGGCAAGAACCTATCAAGGCAAAGCTGCTGCTCCATGGTTCCTTCGCCTCCACCGGCGAGGGCCACGGCACCCACCAGGCCCTGGTTGCCGGACTGCTGGGGCTGGCTCCCGACGACAGCCGAGTACCGGACAGCTTCTCCCTGGCCAAGGAGCGTGGGCTAACCTTTTCCTTTGGGACCTGTCAGCTACGGGATGTCCACCCCAACAGCGTCCTTATCACACTGGAGGGGGACAAGGGCGGCAAGCTGGAAGTGGGGGCCTCCTCCCCCGGAGGCGGACGCATCCGGGTATTCCGGGTGGACGGGCTGGACACCTCCTTCTCCGGGGAATTGCCCACCCTTGTGGTCCACAATTCGGACAAGCCCGGCTGCGTCAGCCAGGTCACCGGGGCGCTGGCCGCCCAGGGGCTGAACGTGGCCACCCTCCAGCTCAACCGAGGGGGCCGGGGGGGCAGCGCAGTCATGGTCATCGAGTGTGACCAGCCCGTGTCTGACGCCACCGCCCAGTGGCTGCGCAGTCTGCCCGGTATTCTGCGGGTCAACCGCTACACTCCAAATGAGGAGGCGCCTGTATGATCGACTTCACTTCCATCCAGCAGATGCTGGACGACAGCCGCCAAGCCGGCCTGCCCCTGTGGGAAAACATCCAGCTGTCCGACTGCCAGCGCCAGGATATCACTCCAGAGGCGTCCTGGACCAGGATGTCCGCCATGCTGGAGGCCATGACCCAGGCCGACGAGAGCTACCGGGCCGAAGACCGCTCCCACAGCGGCCTGGTAGGGGGCGACGGGGGCAGGATGGCCGACTACGGTCAGGGGGACCCCCTCTGCGGTCCTCTGCTCACCGACGTCATGGCCGGGGCTCTGCGCATGGGGGAGTGCAACGCCTGCATGAAACGCATTGTGGCCGCCCCCACTGCCGGGGCCTGCGGGGTCCTGCCGGCGGTCCTCCTGCCCTACCGGCGTCATTTTGGCTGTGAGGAGGACGCCCTGGTCCAGGCTCTTTACGTGGCCTCTGGCTTCGGCATGGTCATTGCCGCCCGGGCCTCCATCTCCGGGGCGGAGGGGGGCTGTCAGGCGGAGATCGGTTCGGCCGCCGCCATGGCCGCCCCGGCCCTGGTCCACCTCCAGGGGGGCGCACCGGAGCAGATGGCCAACGCCTGCGCCATGGCGGTAAAAAACCTTCTGGGCCTGGTGTGCGACCCGGTGGGCGGGCTGGTGGAGGTGCCCTGCGTCAAGCGCAACGTCATCGGCGCCATGGACGCCTTCTCCGCCGCTCAAATGGCCCTGGCGGGGATTGTCAGCCAGGTCCCCCCTGACCAGGTGCTGGACGCCATGGCCGAGGTGGGCCGTTCCCTCCCCCACACCCTCCGGGAGACAGGCAGGGGCGGCCTGGCCGCCACTCCCTTCGGGCTGGAATATGCACCCAAGCAAGAATAGACGGACCATTACCCTTGTCCATGAAACATAAAGAAAGGAGTTTTCCCCATGAGTAAACAGTCTTCAAAGCTGACTGCCCTCGCCCTTTCCCTGGCTATGGCGCTCTCTCTGGTACTCCCTGCCGGCGCCATCCAGGTCCCGGCACCCCTGAAGCCCCCGTCTTCCGCTGTCCTCGCGGAGCAAAACACCACCACTTATCTGTCCTGGGATGAGTTCCTCTTTCAGTATGTGGAAAACCACCCGGAACTGTATGAAAACTTCGACGCCGACGCCTGGTTCGCCGCGGAGTACCCCTGGGAGGACAAAGAGGAGTTTGTACAGCAGTACATGGACACAGCGGATGAGGCCACATTCAAGAAGTACATGTGGACCTCCTATCTCAGCGAGCTTTCCAACTATTCCGAGGCCTATGGCGACGACCCTCTATACCAGGAAATTGACGCCGCCTACAGCTCCTATTTGATTGATGTCTACGAGGCCCGTCACCCCGGCGAACTGGACAAGCTCAAAACCAAGGATCTGCTGGCCCGGTATGGA
This sequence comes from uncultured Oscillospiraceae bacterium, assembly GCA_948616425.1. Taxonomy (GTDB): domain Bacteria; phylum Bacillota; class Clostridia; order Oscillospirales; family Oscillospiraceae; genus Lawsonibacter. Next base: position 4,780 of record CAPGBJ010000029.1, on the reverse strand, counting down.
TACACCAAAACGCTCACCCCTACCGAGCAGTTTATGAAGGCCTGGAACCTGTCCAGCAAAGAGCAGGTCCGCCCCATGCTGCTGAGCGAATATACCTCCGATCGCCTGCGGGCCGAGGAGCACCACACCCTGGCGCTCACCTACCAGGCGCTCTATCCAGAGCAGTGGGCCGGCTTTGACGCCGACGCCTGGTTTGCCGCAGAGTATGCCCTGTGGGACAAGGCCGAATATATCAACGATTTCATCCTCCTCACAGAGGAAGAGTTCCAAGAGAACATGTTCGTCAACTATGTGGCGTCCGAATCCTGGAAGTGGACCCTGCCGTGGGACGACAACCTCCAATCTACCACCCTGCTGGTAAACGGACAGCCCGTGGAAGCGGACATCACCTATGTAGACGCAGCCGCCTGTACCGACGCCGATACGCTGAATGCCATCCTGGGCACCTCTCTCTCGGGCGACTGCCTCCCCATCTGCCAGACTGCCGAGACTGCCGGCTGGGACGCCGTGTGGAATCCCTCCTGTCGTATGATCGCCCTCTACCGCCAGGAGGACCTGCCCCAGGGGGACTTTGCCCAGTTTGACACACTGATGAACCGGCTGCTCTCCACCTTCCAGGCGGAGAAGGGGCAGGCCTATCGGACCACTGAGACCACCACGCTGAAATTTACCGCACTGAACTCCCTGGACGGGGACAAGACTGCCACCGCCCGCATCACCACCGAACTGATTCAGAAAGACGCCCACTACGAGCTGACCATGACCATAAACGCCGCAGATCTGCTGCGCCTGCTCCCCAAGCGCACCTTAGACGCGCTCAATAGCCAGCTGGATCACACAGACCTATCCAGCCTGCTCCGCAGCTGCAAAATTACCCTGCTCATCAACGCAGAAACCGGCGATATCTACCTCAACGCTCCCATTCTGGGCCTGCTGGACGACGCCTTCCCCTCGCAGAGCTGGCTGCGTTGGAACGCCGGGCAGTCTCTCAGCCTGCTGACTGACATCGGCCGCCTGGAGTGGGACACCAACCACTACCTCTACCAAACTCTGTTGCGCGAAAGCGCCAGCAGCCAATGGGGCCAGTGGATCCCTTATGCCAGCTATCTCCAGTCCCAGAACATTCTGGGTGGCCTCCTGGCGCCCCAGTACTTTACCCAGCGGGGCGGAACCATCACCTGGGCGCTGAACGCCGAGAGTCTCCGGGCCGCCTTTCCAGAGGAGCTGGGGGCTGCGGCGATGTCAATATTTAAGGAGTACGAGGTAAAACTGTCGGTGGACCGGAACGGGAAAATGACCGCTGACGCGGCCATCCGTCTGGACACAGATGCTCTGGCCCAGCTGATTCTGGAGAACAGCTATGACCCCGGCTTCTCCTCCTCCGCTCTCACCAGCTGGGCGGTAGGCCTGTTCGACTTCCGCATGGAGTCCCACGCCTCCGGCAACGCTGACCGCAGCTCCAGCACCGCTCTATTCCACTGGAAAAATCAGTTCAAGCTAGAGATCACCAGCAATTCCAGTCGTCAAAGAACCAGCGCCAACCCCAAAGCCGAACCGCCCAAGGGCTCAGAAATTCTTGATTTTTCCTGATTTCCCGGCAGGACCGCCCCGCGGGGGCGGTCCTCTGGCGGCCGGACTGTCCCCGGCCCCGGAGGAGCGTGCCCGCATAAAAGCACTGATTATTATGGAATGAGGATGAACCCCTATGGCCAAGAAGAAAACCCCAAATGAAAACAAAACTCGGAGTGTGGACCCCAATGTGATGGGCCTGCGGGCCGAGGTGATGGAACAGCCCATCACCCAGACTCTGGAGATCAACTACATGCCCTACGCCATGTCGGTGATTATCTCCCGGGCCATCCCGGAGATCGACGGTTTCAAGCCCTCTCACCGCAAGCTGCTGTACACCATGTACCAGATGAAACTGCTGGGAGGCGCCCGGACCAAGTCGGCCAACATCGTGGGCCAGACCATGAAGCTCAACCCCCATGGAGACGCCGCCATCTACGACACTCTGGTCCGCCTCTCCCGGGGCTACGGGGCTCTGCTCCATCCGCTGGTAGACAGTAAGGGCAACTTCGGCAAGGTCTACTCCCGGGACATGGCCTGGGCAGCCAGCCGATACACCGAGGCCCGCTTAGATCCCATCTGCGCCGAACTCTTCCGTGACATCGACCAGGATACGGTGGACTTCGTAGACAACTACGACGGCAAGATGAAAGAGCCCACCCTGCTGCCCACCACCTTCCCCAACGTACTGGTCTCAGCCAACAAGGGGATTGCCGTGGGTATGGCCAGCGACCTGTGCGGCTTCAACCTAGGCGAGGTGTGTGACACCACCATTGCCCTTCTCAAGGACCCGAATCACGACATTATGACCACCCTCAAGGCCCCCGACCTGCCCACTGGCGGCGAACTGCTCTACGACGCCTCCGCTCTGGCAGACATCTACCGCACCGGCCGAGGCTCCTTTAAGGTGCGCTCCCGGTGGCGCTATGTGAAGGAACAAAACCTCATCGAGGTCTATGAGATCCCCTACTCCACCACCTCTGAGGCCATTTTGGACAAGGTGACTGAGCTGCTAAAGACGGGCAAGCTAAAGGAGATCGCCGACATGCGGGACGAGACCGACCTGTCCGGCCTGAAGCTGACCATCGACCTCAAACGGGGCGTCGACCCGGAAAAGCTGATGGCCAAACTCTTTAAGCTCACCCCTCTGATGGACAGCCAGTCCTGCAACTTTAACATCCTCATTGCCGGTTTCCCCAAGGTGCTGGGGGTACGGGAAATTCTGGAGGAGTGGACCGCCTGGCGGATGGAGTCGGTGCGCCGGCGGGTGTACTGCTCCATGAACAAGAAGAAGGAGAAGCTCCACCTGCTCAAGGGTCTGCGGCGCATCCTCCTGGACATTGACCGGGCCATCCAGATCATCCGGGACACCGAAGAGGACGCCGAGGTCATCCCGAATCTGATGATCGGCTTCGGCATTGATCAGATCCAGGCGGAGTACGTGGCCGACATTCGGCTGCGGAACATCAATAAGGAATATATCCTCAAGCGCACCCAGGAGGTGGACACGCTGGAGGACGAGATTGCCGACCTGGAGGATATCGTCAACTCTCCCAAGCGCATCCAATCAATCATTGTGGGGGAACTCACCGAGGTAAAGAAGAAGTACAACCTCCCCCGGCGCACCCAGATCGTCTACGACCACATGGATGAGCCCGTCATGACGGTGGAGGATGAGACACCGGACTACCCGGTCCACCTGTTCTTCTCCCAAGAGGGCTATCTGAAAAAAATTACCCCCCAGTCTCTGCGGATGGCCAGCGACCAGAAGTATAAGGAGGGGGACGGTCCCTGCCTGCAGTGGGAGGCCACAAATAAGGACGAGCTGCTGGTGTTCACCGACAAACAGCAGTGCTACAAGACCCGGCTCTCCGACTTTGACGACACCAAAGCCAGCGCCCTGGGGGACTACCTGCCCTCCAAGCTGGGGATGGACCCGGAGGAGAGGGCCCTGTGGGCCTGTATCCCCGGAGACTACACAGGCCAAGTTCTGTTCTTCTTTGAGAACGGCAAGGCCGCCCGGGTGGAGTTGTCCGCCTATCAGACCCAGACCAGGCGGAAGAAGCTCACCGGCGCCTACTCCGACAAGTCCCCTCTGGTGTCCGCCTTCCTGCTGAAAGAGGACTTTGAGGTCGCGGTGATCTCCACTGAGGGCCGCTGCCTGGTCTTCCACACCGCCAGCCTCACCCCCAAGACCACGCGGAACACCCAGGGGGTCAACGTGATGACCCTCAAACCCAAGTACAAAATAAACCATGTCCTGCCGCTGGAGCGCACCCACATTCAAAATGCCGCCCGCTACCGGGCCCGCTCCCTGCCTGTCGCCGGAGCCCTTCTCAAGGAGGAGGACCGGGGCGAGGAGCAGATGACATTGCTGTAATCCCATCCGCCCTTCCATCTATGCAACCCGCAGTATCAAAGCGGCTGCGGTAACCCGTGGCCCTGCCATCATAAACATCAGGAGGACCTATGACCAGACACACCCTCTCCCGCATGGTGCGGGACTACACCTGGATCGCCCTGGGGTCGGTGCTCTTCTCCCTCAGCTTCAACTGGTTCTATGTGCCCAACCAAATTGGCTTTGGAGGGCTTACCGCCCTCGGCATGATCCTCAACTACCTCTCTCCCGCCCTCCCCATCGGTACCGTGGTGCTGGTGCTGAACATCCCCATCTTCATTCTGGGCTGGAAGTTTTTGGGTGGACACACCCTGCTCTCCTCTCTCTTCGCCATGGCGGCCACCTCGGTGCTGGTGGACCTGATTTCCGCCCTATACACGTTCCCCGCCATGGACCCCATGCTGGCCTCCATCTTCGGCGGAGTGAGTCTAGGTGTCTCCCTGGGGATGATCTTTTCCAAGGGGGCCACCACCGGGGGCACCGACCTGATCGCCCGGCTGCTGAAGCTGCCCTTCGCCTGGCTGCCCATGGGCAAGCTGCTGCTGGCGGTAGACCTGTCTATGCTGCTGGCAGTCTCCGTGGCCTTCCGCAGCCTGGAGAGCGCCATGTACGGCATGATCTCCCTGTATATCTCCACCATGGTAATGGACGTGGTGCTTTACGGCCTGGACCAGTCCAAGGTGGCCTATATCGTCACCACCCGGCCCCAGGAGATTGCCGCCGAGATCGACCGGCAGATGGACCGGGGGGCCACCTTTCTCCACGGGGAAGGCAGCTTCTCCCGGGAGGAGAAGCTGGTGCTGATGTGCGCCT